>NZ_JAKJSJ010000011.1:0-232757 GCF_050336715.1 Photobacterium makurazakiensis | reverse complement strand
GCAATACGTGCAGTTACATCAGAAGGCAGTACCGATTCACGGTAAGCGGCATCTTGCTTGTCGAATGCATCAGTTGCAGGCATGGAAACAACACGTACTTGCTTACCTTCAGCCGTTAGTTGTGCAGCAGCTTGAACAACTAGCTCAACTTCAGAACCTGTTGCGATAAGGATAAGCTCTGGCTTGCCTTCGCAATCTTTCAGGATGTAGCCACCTTTAGCGATGTCAGCAACCTGCGCTTCAGTACGTGCTTGCTGTGCAAGGTTCTGACGCGAGAAGATAAGCGATGTAGGACCATCTTTACGTTCAATTGCTAGTTTCCAAGCAACAGCTGATTCCACTTGGTCACATGGACGCCATGTGCTCATGTTTGGTGTTAGACGTAGCGAAGCAATTTGCTCTACAGGTTGGTGCGTAGGACCATCTTCACCCAGACCAATTGAGTCGTGCGTGTAAACTTGGATGTTCTGAATTTTCATCAGAGCAGCCATACGCATTGCGTTACGCGCGTATTCCATGAACATTAGGAATGTTGCGCCGTATGGTACGAAACCACCGTGCAGCGCAATACCGTTCATGATAGCTGTCATACCGAATTCACGTACACCGTAGTGGATGTAGTTACCAGAGAAGTCATTCGCTTCTAGTGACTTAGAGCCAGACCACATGGTTAGGTTAGATGGTGCAAGGTCAGCAGAGCCGCCCATGAATTCTGGTAGCATCGCACCAAATGCTTCTAGTGCGTTTTGAGATGCTTTACGTGATGCGATATTCGCTGGGTTAGCTTGTAGATCAGCAATGATTGCGTTGGCTTTTTCTTCCCACTCAGCAGGTAGTTCACCGTTAGTACGACGCTTAAACTCAGCGGCTAGTTCAGGGTAAGCGGCTGCGTATGCTTCAAACTTAGCGTTCCAATCAGCTTCTTTTGCTGCACCAGCTTCTTGTGCATTCCACTCAGCTGCAATATCTGCAGGAATTTCAAACGCGCCGTGTTCCCAGCCAAGTGCTTTCTTCGTTGCTGCAATTTCATCAGCACCAAGTGGAGCACCGTGACAGTCGTGCGTACCCGCTTTGTTTGGTGAACCAAAACCGATAACCGTTTTAGTACAAATTAATGTAGGGCGGCCAGTTTCAGCTTTTGCTGCTTCAATCGCAGCATTAATAGCTTCAGAATCATGACCGTCTACTGCTGGGATCACATGCCAGCCGTAGGCTTCAAAACGCTTAGGGGTATCGTCAGAGAACCAACCTTCTACTTCGCCATCAATAGAGATGCCGTTGTCATCCCAGAAAGCAACTAACTTGCCAAGACCTAGCGTACCCGCTAGAGAACATGCCTCGTGCGAGATACCTTCCATAAGGCAACCATCACCCATGAATGCATAAGTGAAATGGTCAACGATTTCGTGACCTTCTTGGTTAAATTGTGCTGCCAACGATTTTTCAGCCATCGCCATACCAACCGCATTGGTAATGCCTTGACCAAGAGGACCAGTCGTTGTTTCGATACCAGGCGCATAACCGTATTCTGGGTGGCCAGGAGTCTTAGAGTGAAGCTGGCGGAAGTTTTTCAGGTCTTCAATTGAAAGCTCGTAACCTGATAGGTGCAATAGAGAGTAAATCAGCATTGAACCGTGACCGTTCGACAGAATGAAACGGTCGCGATCAGCCCACTCAGGGTTCTGTGGGTTATGATTCAGGTGACTACGCCATAGAACTTCAGCGATATCAGCCATACCCATTGGCGCACCAGGGTGACCAGAATTAGCTTGTTGAACACCGTCCATGCTCAAGGCACGGATTGCATTTGCGAGGACTTTACGTTCCATAGTTATGTCACCAAAAATTAAATCAATTCAAAAAAGTAAGAAAGCGGCTAAAGGCCGCTTTCTGAAATAGTATTAAGTTTTACAGACGCTCTGCAATCATGGTCTCAAGCTTACCTTGGTCAACCGCAAAGTTACGGATACCTTCGGCCAGTTTTTCAACCGCCATTGGGTCTTGGTTGTGATCCCATAGGAACTCGGCGTGAGTCATTGCAGCAGGACGCTCTTTAGTACCGTTAGAATCGATTAGCTTTTCTACGACTTCGCCTTCTGCTGCTTCAAGTTCAGCTAGAAGTTGAGGTGCGATAGTTAGGCGGTCACAACCAGCAAGTTCAAGGATCTCACCGATGTTACGGAAGCTTGCGCCCATAACAACAGTCTTGTAACCGTACTCTTTGTAGTAGTTGTAGATGCTTGCTACAGAGATAACGCCTGGGTCTTCAGATGCTTCGAAGTCGCGGCCTTCTTTCGCTTTGTACCAGTCCATGATGCGACCAACAAAAGGAGAGATAAGGAAGACACCTGCTTCAGCACAAGCACGCGCTTGAGCGAATGAGAATAGAAGCGTTAGGTTACAGTTGATACCTTCTTTTTCTAGGATTTCAGCTGCGCGGATACCTTCCCAAGTAGACGCTAGTTTGATCAGAATGCGGTCGTTAGTAATGCCAGCGTCGTTGTACATTTTGATTAGTTGACGAGCTTTAGCAACACTGCCTTCCATGTCGTAAGAAAGACGAGCATCAACTTCCGTTGAGATACGACCAGGAACGACTTTAAGGATTTCTTTACCGATGCTGACGTTAAGCATGTCGCAAGTATCTTGTACTTGTTGTGCTTTGTCATTGCTCTGTGCTTTAGCGTATGCAATAGACTGATCGATAAGTGGAGCATACTCAGCAATTTGTGCTGCTTTTAGAATTAGCGATGGGTTAGTTGTCGCATCTTCAGGCTTGTATTTGCTGATTGCTTCAATGTCACCCGTGTCAGCAACAACAGTTGTTAGCGCGCGCAATTGTTCCAGTTTTGTGCTCATATCTATCGACCTTTTTACATGTTGGGCATTGTTTCAATGCTAGCCTAATGTGAAGCTAGTAAAGTCATTATTACTTGCTCTTAACTAATACGCTGCAAACCAAAAACATCATTATTGAGCAATTGGGATGCTTAAGAACAATTGATGATTCGATAATTAGCGTTTTTGGGGATTTTGTCAATTAGAAATGGAATCAAAACGTGTATTGATCCCACTTTTTATCTGGTTATTAGCTGTTTAGAGTTGGAGCACTAAATGCTGGCGGTTTTTGTTGTGATTTACAAAGGGTTTTAGTGTGAACATATGATCAGGCTTGTGATCTTATGTTCGCGTTTGAGGGGGGCTGGTGATGTGTGCTCGTGCTAAATTATTGTCAGTGAAATGCATTTTTCTGGCCCAAGCTTTAAGAGCGCTACAGTGCGTGCTTCGCCCATTTATCAATAAGCGCTTTTTCATAAGCCAGAGGTTTTTCTTTTGCGCGTCCGATAACGCTGGCCTGATAGTTAAGATCTCTAAGTTGCTCGGTACCTTCTTTTACTATTTCATCCCCTTGCTTAACTTGATAGTTGAAACTCAGCTTAGGTGGTGTTGCGCTATCCAATATACGGATTTCTTGTGACAGTTCTGCTCTATATCTCACCATGCCTGCTAAGTCGAGATCTGTCACAGTGATAATAAGTGTTTGGTCTTTTGTTAGGTATTTATTTGCTTCTTTTCCAAACTGTTTTGACAGTTGCGAAAATACGTTCTGTTCATAACGTGACTGGCTGCCAGAAGTACTTTTTACATCTTTGTATTGGTCACTGTTGAGCCAAGTAACGCTGGCTGGCGGGTTGTTGAAAACGTTGTCGGCGAAACAGGCGTTGCTAAAGCCGAGAAGCAGTAATGGGACGATCAGTGGCTTAGTACGCATGTGGACTCCGGATACTCTTGAGGCAAAGTGCCTATACCTAAGTATATAGACCGGATAAGCGTAAAGTTGTTCGAAATGGTTTACTCATGCTCATTATTTGGTTTTGTAAACTAAACCAAGCTGTCAGCTCATCATGTTATAAAACAATTCTTTATGTGCTAAATACTGTTGCCAAACGCTGTCCATCTGCTGTTGATAGAGGTGTTGGTTTTCCATATGGTGTAGGCCGTTTGTTATTAACAGTTCACTTAATTGCATAGCACTCGCCATTGCATTAAACATGCCTTGTGATGAAATCGGATCAAAACTCATCGCAGCATCACCAATAGCAAACCATTGTTGACCACTACAGGTGCTTAGCTTTGACGAGTTTGCGGCAACAATTCCTTGAAGTTTGACTGATGAAAGGTCTATTTGCTCAATCAAGGGCTTAAAGCCTGGGGCTTTGCAGGCTGCTGTTAAAAAAGCTTGCGGTGATTTAGACAACGTTTTGTCAATAATGGCTGATTCTGCCTGCCATGAGAAAACACGTGCTTGTGCAGAGCTGCTCTTACTTTCTGGCGCGTGATTTGTTGGCAAGGTTGGAATTGGTGCGCTATACCACCAGCTTTTATCTGTACTGCTGATCAGCCCAAATTTTTTATTCACATGTACATTAGCCGTTAGCCATACAGACGTTAGCTTATCAAATTGCTGTCTTGCCACGCCCAGCTGGCGAGTGAAAACACAATGCCGGCCTGTTGCATCTATAACAACATCCGCATTTAGTGATCTAATCTCGCTGCCTTGCTGTAGTTTTAATTCCCAATGTTTAGCCATCTTAGTATTGGTAATTAAATGGCTTGGCCAAAGGCAGGTTACTCCTCGTTCTTGCGCTGCTTGGCGTAGTTGTTGCTCAAATAGAGGTCTATCGATGTGCCAACCAAAGCCATCAGGGTTACTCAAGTTGTCAACGATAGTTGGCTGTTCACTGCCCCAATAAGACAGCATTCCTTGGCTTTTCAGGTGATGCTGTTCATTAAGTAGGTGCTCTAGCTTGAGTGCTCTTAATATTCGTAAGGTAGCGGGTGGCAGGCATTCTCCAACTCTTGGAGGCAAAGCTACCTGCTTATCAATGAGTGTGACTGAATAGTGCGGCGCTAGCGCAAGGGCTGCAATACAGCCGCCAACGCCAGCGCCAATAATCGCAATATTCGTGTCAGCGGTTGGCTTAACACTCATACGGCCTAGCCTTTTGTTACAAAGCGGTTGGCTTTGTCTGTCAGACTTAAATTAGGGCGGCACTTGAGGGTATTCTTCGATTTAACTTCCATGAATGTTTCAGAATCAAAAAGTACCGTACTTTCAGGTTCGATATGCGTTAAGCCAACCTGCATGGTTTTTGGAAAACCAGTAATGCCCGCCTTAGACTGAGGTAATACGATGGCTAATTTGTCAAAATTTGTCACCATGCTATTAATTTGTGCTTGATATATATCAGCGGGCTCTAGGCCTTGGCTGATCGGAAGATCATCTAACCAAAATTCACGCTCATTAAATGCCTGTTGCCTATCTTCCATCGAGTGGCGTTCATCAATCACTTTTCGGTAATTTTCACGATTTAGCATGTTATTTGGCACACGAGCAGGCCAGAATGTAGGTAAATATGGGTCATAAGCTTCGTTGTAGCCATCTCGACAACTGGCGGTGTCAGTTTGCCACGGGATAGCCATCCAGCGGGTAAGCCCGCCAGCGATTTGACCACTTAATAGTGGGCCATTTGGTTGTTGGGTAATTTGTGGCGTCATCACAGGGCCATAATTAATGTTATGAGTTGGAGAGGTATTATCAGCATGCTGTAAACGGAATGCCTCTGAATACATGCCCGGCGTGCGCATTGGCCATGTCAGTTCACAACCAGGGTGGAAAGCATCAGCAAGGCAAAACTCCATTGCCGCTTTGGTTAACATTTCGGGTTGTTCAGCTAAAGGAACATCTTCAATACTTGTCACTGCGGGGGAGCAAGGGATGTAATCATCTTTGAAATCTCCCTCTACCCACCGTGATAAGGCGCTTAATTGGATTCGCGTTAAACTGGCAAATTGGCGTGGGGAGTCTGTTGCATGTTTATCCATTGCATCACCATATATCCACGGCCATTGTTGTGGTGATAGCGCACTATATTCAGGATTCCAGCTAGATACAGAACTTGGATTGTCAGTTGTCAGCTTAAAATCTGTGTCTAAGCGACGAAAATTATTATAGAGCGTACGACGGAGTTCTTGCCATGTATCGGACTCATTTGTTGGGTCAAAGCGTTTACTGAGGCGAGATAGCCACTTTTCAGATGTAAAATCAAAGGGACTATCCCAGCCAAATCCTGCGGCAAACCCTGCATTGACCCATTGTAAGTCTGTCATTCGTTGAAAAATGGGCAATATGTCATGAGTGAAAGAAGGCTCCTTAGGCTCGGGAAGCATTCGGGCAGAGACGGCCACATCACGCATTAAGTCCCACATAGTTCTGACAGACTTTTGCATCGGTGCATAATCTGGTGGCGCACAAATAACCCAAGCAGGTTTAACATAGATTGGTTTGCCATCGACTGTTACTTCGGCTGTTATTGGCCCATCAGAGGTGTCATCATACCAACCCTCATTGTTACCAAAGGACACGGCTGGATCGTCGTTGAGGTTTTCAGATTTACCGTGCCCACCTAGCATAACTAAGCGACCTTTTTCATCTGTGCGCATCTCACCTAAATAGACAGATGTCTGTTTTAACTCTCCTGACTTATTAACTAAGCCAAAGCTTCCAATGAACTGGCTCGATTGACCATCGATGTTACATCCGCTTACTTGCTGCTGGCCGCCATCAATAAGCAGCTTGCTGCGGTCGGGTTCACTTTTATTACGCAGCGTTGATGGTGTTGCGTCCACTGCCTCGGGAATATCTAAGGCTAATTCAAATTTATACCAAGAGGCTTTTTGGTTCGCGAGTTGAGCTGTCCAGTTAATTACTGCGTTATCCGTTGTTAGTTCTTTAACAATGTTTCCATGTGCATTTAACCCATAGATCCGAAACCGTGCTGCTTGACGTTTTAGTGCCCCACTAGAATCCCGATAATAATTGGCGTCTTGGGCCTGCGGCTGATTAACCTCTGGCCCGATGAAAAATTCATTAACGCTATTGCCGACACGCGTTACTCCAATCGGTGGGTAAATTGCTGCAGAAACGATCGTGGATTCACTTACGTTGGTGGTCATGGTTAGTATCCCTTCATGTATGAAAAGCTTAGCCAGTACGTACTACGCGCGTTGATGTATAGCGTGAAAAGAACACTCACAACATCAGTTTCGACAACCCATGATATCGACTAAGAATATGCTGTTGAGTGTATATTAAAGGCCAAGGTTAGTTATTACACAATATTACATGGTGTTGTTTATCGTAGGCGAAGGAGCCATTGTGCAGGTGCTAGCACAGATATGAGCGAGAGCGCTGAGTGGAGTTAGTTATTACGGACGGCATAAATTACGGCACCCTCAGATGAAGGTGCATTCATATGAGGGTGCCTTTACAACCTGCGGGTTAAGACAGCTTTTCTTTAATTTGGCTACAAGCAGCAATGAGGCTTGCTTCAAGGTGGTTGATATCTTGTTCTGATGGGAGCTGTTGTTGCTTTACTTGCTGCTCAACAACGATTGCGGCTTGGTGAACTTTATATGCACAAACACTGCTAGAGACTCCTTTTAATGAATGGCTGATCAATACTGCATTATCAAAATCTCTTTGCTCTAATGTGCGCTTTAAGCGCGACACATCGCCTCCGTGTTCATCGCAGAACATATGAAGGAATTGAACAGAAATATCGTGGTCGTTATCCATCACTTCTAATAATGTATTAATGTCTATTTCTGTAAAAGCATCAGGATCGAGTGTAAAGCCAGAGGGTGCATCATCCACGTCAAAGTCATCAAAGTCTTCGTTAACCATATCACTCATGCTTTCTATATGGCTTTCTTCGTTAATGGTTCGATTTGATGTGGCAGCTGAATGATGTTCAGTGATGATGGTGTGAGGAGCCTCTTGATCGTCATCCTCAGAGAAAGCGAGCGTTAGTTCTTGAACGTTTTCATCGATGGTATTGAGTGAACGGTGTGAAGCCATCGCAGTAATTTTGCTTTTAAAACGTTGTAGGGCATCAATAAGCTTCCGTTCATCAAGCGGTTTGGTGATCACACACTCGACGCCAGCATTAAGCATGTTTTGCTGAGTTTCTGCAAAAACATCGGCGGTACAGGCGAAAATTGGCGTTTGGCTGGCAATAGTGGGTAGGGCGCGAATACGGCTGGTTGCTTCGATCCCATCCATAATGGGCATATGGTTGTCCATCAAAATAAGATCGAAGATATTATTTTCTAGCATCGCCAGGGCTTCAGCCCCGTTTTCTGCTACATCTGTTTTGAAACCTCTGTGCTTTAGAAAGGTATCAATGATCATGACGTTCAAGTGATTGTCTTCGACAATAAGGACTTTTAAGTTAGAGAAAGCACTTTGGTCAAAAGCGACATCATGCTTTTCTTCTTCAATGTATTGCCCTTTTTCGACGGTTAAATTTACGGTAAAGGTGGACCCTTGCCCTGTTTGGCTTTCAACCTTGATGTCGCCTTTCATCAGCGTTGCAAGCTGGCTAACAATGCTTAATCCTAACCCTGTACCACCGAAACGCCGGCTGGTCGAAGCTTCTGCTTGGGCGAATGGGTTAAAGATTTGGTTGATGCGATCGGCTGGAATACCAATGCCCGTATCTTTGGTAATAATGGTTAAAACTTGGTGATTTTTTTCACGGCTATCACAAAGGCGAAGCGTAATATCCACATGGCCTTTTTCGGTGAACTTGACGGCATTACTGCTTAAGTTAAACAAAATCTGGCGGATTCTCGCTTTATCTGCATAAAACCAACCTGTTTGGTCAAACTCGCAGTGGATATTAAATCCGATACCTTTTTCTTTGGCTAGTGAGTAATAGGTACTTTCAATGGTGCCAATGAGATCGGTAAAGCAAAAATGAGTGGGATCGAGCTTGAGTTGACCTTGCTCTATTTTAGAAAAATCGAGGATGTCATTAAGCAGTGACATCATGTGTTTACCTGAATCAAGCAAGGTATATAAGTGTTGCTCTTGCGCTTTATTCAAATCCGTTTTGAGCAGTAGCTGTGCAAGGCCGAGCATGCCGTTCATCGGGGTACGTATCTCGTGCGAGAGGTTCGCTAAAAAGGCCGATTTAGCACTATCTGCAGATTCCGCTTTATGTAACGCTTGATTTAACCGTCCGGTATCGTAGGCAATTTTATCAGCCCCTTGGTTTAAGGCATCGTGTAATACTTTAAATTCATGTGGACCATGAAAATTTTCATTGCGAGTATAATTACCCAGTCTAAATTGTGCCGCAAACCGAGACAGTTTGGCTATCGGCACTGTGATTCGTCGTGACAGCATCAACGATAAAGTTAATACGACGCCAGCTGTTGCGAGTAGCGCCAGCATAAAATAATGATGAAGGTACTCAATAGTCGCAGTAACACTGTGTTTAGGGGTGATGGAAACGAGTGACCAGTGTGGTACGCCAGCTAAGCGGAACGTTAATGGCGACAGGGTCGCAACCATGGTTTCGCCAAGCTGATTGTTGTAGGTTATGAGCTCATTAGCCGCTGTTGGTTGCTGATCCAGTGACTGTTGGAAAAAACGTTTAAAATCGATAAAGGCCGCTGTTGTTTTATCTTGGTCACGGCCTGTTAGTACTGCATTACCTTGCGGATCAATCAGCATAATGTAGTCACTATTGCTAATACGTTCGCCCAAATAAGTCAGTTGGCGATTTAGTTCTTCAAGCTTATATTTGATGATTAAAAAACGCTCTTTAGCGTCAGTAGGCTGGTGTGAGTGACGCACTGTCGAGACGATATAAATATATGGGTTACTGTTTTGGTTTTGTGTTGATGAGAAAAATATCGGTGACGGAGTGCTAGGCAAGGTTTCAATGCGTACAGATTGTAAATTAATACCAGCTTGCTTGAGCGCCGAATCTAACTCTGGCAGTGATTGTTCGGCAGAGCCAGCCAATAGTGAAAGTTGCTGTTGTTGATTTTCAAGCAGATATATCTCGCCAAAGCCAGCATCCACAGTCACGAGTTCTTTCAGGTAGCTGGTTATAAAATCATCGGTGATAATGCTGTTATTTGAGGCTAAATCGAAAACGGGAGAACTCGCCAGTTTCTGAATACTGAGTACCCGTTGAGCGAGAATATCATCGAGGTTGTGAGCCGCTAGTTCGTTACGGCTACTAAGCCCTTTGGCTATTTGGCCGATAGCAACCGTTGATAATTTATCGCTACTAAACCAGCTATAAAAAAAAGCTGGAACGATGCCAATAAAAAGCATACTGCCGAGCAAAATTGGTTTTATTCGATTTGAAAACATATATAGCAAACTACACCTCGAAATCCATTTCGATATTACATTCTTGTTTTATCAATACGCCAGTGGGATTCATTAACAGCGTTTTTTTATTGGTATTCACATGAGTGTCGTATAGAAGGGAGGTAGGAATCAATCTATTGTCTAGATTGAGAGGAAGAAATACGATCCCATCGATCATATTAGCGCTCACAATATTAGCGTTGTTGCGTATTGTGAGCGACAAAATAAAGTATAAATATGCGCGCTAGCTTAGCAGTTGCTCTAGCGTTAACGGACTTGTAATTAGACCAACTTTTTGTGCTGGTGTTTGCCCATTACGATCTTGGTGGCATAGATTATTCCAGGCTCGGTAAATATCGAGCAGTGGTAGTAATCCACCCGGACGAAGCTTTCTACGTGGCTCATTAACTAACTGGCTAAATTGGTCGTGAAAGCGCTGTTGGTATTCGGTAATGGCATCATGCGATGCATGTTCAAGCCAATAGCCTTCATTGTCTTTTTCTCCGCCAAGGTGGCAAATACCTTTACTTATACTGTTGTGGCGGGTAAAGGCCCACCGATCTCGCCACCAACCCATTAAGACAATGTCGATACGCCCTACAGGTTGGTTATGTTGCCAGTGAGGATCGTATTCAACATAAATAGGGTGGATGGTTTTGTCTTTTATATGGTCGACAAAAATTGAGATACAGGCTGAACGCAACAAGGTTTCTTGCTGCATGTAAATTGACAATGAGCGATTATTTTCGAGCATGCCACGCAGGTGAAGGTAGTGGGCATATACGGTGTATTGTGGCCGGATCAAACAACCTTTGGCTGGGTAGTTAATCCTTGGCATACTAGTTAATGGGTCTTCAAGGTTGGGTCTTGACATCATATCACGGTATTTCGTGTCAATTTGTGCCAATAAGCCTTGCAGGGGAGCGGTGTTTGTTTCAACCTGCTTTTCGATGGGAACAGACATAAACCGTGTCCCATTCACGTATGGGTCATGTTGTTCTGTGCCTTGTGTTTCTGCTGTTTGTTGGTAATTAATATCTTGTGCAACAACATAGCCCGTTTGGGCTTCACAGCTGGCCATCCACAGTACACCATTATCACTTTTTGGCTGTAGTGGGCGAATGTTTGACGCTAACTCGAGTGATTCTGCTTGTTTGAATAAGCGGGCATCAAAGATGGTTAATTGGCGTCGGCAGCGACTCGCGATATGGGACAAGTGATCATAAAACGATTTTGGGTTCATGTTCAAACGTCGGCAAATATCGCGCACGGAATAGCCCGTAAATAACATAGCCAGTAGCTTCTGTTGTAATTGGTTTTTATTATTAAACCCAGACCAGCGATCGACGAAAGTTGCCTGACAACATTTGCATCGATAGCGTTGACGATCACCACTATAACCAAAGGCATGATACAAATGACGGTGAGTGAGAACGGGCAGTCCAAGGTTTTCACATTCGGCATTATTACAAGCGGGTAGACCACAGCGCTGCTGCTGTTGAAGTCGTGTGACTTCAGCACCGACATCATGGTTATTCACCAATGGTGGGAAAGCGCCACACTCACGGCACACAAGAATAGGTTTTTTCGGATTGCTTCTTTGTAGAACATAATGGCTGGTATCGGTTGACCCAAAATGTTTGCAACTTACGGTTTTACAGTGATTAAGCTGGGTACCGTGACTTGCTTCTGGAAGCAAAAGGGTGTGATTATCGCTGTCGGGTGTTTTCATCATGCCAGCCTAACGTTATACCATGGGCTTGAGTAATAGTTGCGTTATCCGTTTCGCTTGTCTTTATAAATAATGAAGAGGGAAGGGAAGTACAGGGTCGGTAATTCTTAACCCTGCACATAATTAGTACCTGCAATTTGTTGTCGCCATTATCTACCGCTTGAATTGAGACCTGAAGGGCTTCATTCGTCAAATTGTGTAAGACGCCACATTTTACAAAATATTGAGCAGCGGTTCAGCAGGCTAAAGCATTTTGTTGACACTAACATCCCTATTTTCGGCAATACCTATAACATCTAGCGATGATGGTAGAGGTATTGCTTGAAAATAATACAGAGAAAAAGTGGCCAGTACATCGGGGCGTACTGACCACGAAAGTGGTTACAGTTTAATGGCTGTTTCTAGTGCGACATTCATCATTTGAGCAAACGATTTTTGGCGGTCTTCTGCGCTAAGGTTTTCACCACGCTTGATGTGATCCGAAACCGTCAAGATAGTCAGTGCTTTTGCACCAAGCTCTGCAGCGACACCGTAAATGCCCGCAGCTTCCATATCTACCCCTAAAATGCCAAGTTTTTCCATCTTATCGAATAGATCTGCTTCTGGGCTGTAGAATAGATCGGCTGAGAATACGTTACCAACGCGAACCGGTACATTTTGAGCGCGAGCTTCGTTAACTGCGGTCTCTAGCATGCCGTAATCCGCGATAGCTGCGAAATCATGATCGTTAAAGCGAATACGGTTAACTTTAGAGTCAGTAGAAGCACCTAAGCCAATGATAACGTCCATTAGTTTTACGTCGTCATGTACAGCACCACAGCTACCGATACGGATGATGTTCTTCACACCGAAGTCTTTGATCAATTCGTGTACATAGATTGAGCATGAAGGAATACCCATACCATGACCCATCACTGAAACAGATTGGCCTTTGTATGTGCCGGTGTAACCAAACATGTTACGTACATCACATACAAGTTTTACGTCATCTAGATAGTTTTCAGCGATGAACTTGGCACGAAGTGGGTCTCCTGGCATCAGTACGGTTTCAGCGAAATCACCACGTTCTGCGTTAATGTGTGGGGTAGCCATAGATAACTCCTAGAATGACGAATAATTATGAGAAAGCGTTCACAGTGGCTTCTACCGAAGAGGCCGGATTGTTGCTTTACTTGATGGAGAAAGTGTAAGTAAGTGCAACGCAGAATCTCGCGATCCGGATCACACTTCGGTTCTCTACCATTCTAAAATAGCACCTTGATTACCAAATGTGTTGAAAGAGCGAGGGATATCGTTTGCGTGAATGTCGCTATTCACTCTGATTACATGGTGATAAATTTGTTTTAACTTATTAAATATCAATTGTTTGTGGTTGTTTTTATTGTTGTATTAGTTGTAGGTGAATCCATGTAATAACGAGGGTATAGCAGTGATCTTGTAATGGATTTCATTGGGCTACTGATGACGAAAGGGGAGAAATGATGAGAAAAAAGGGTGCGATGTTCATTATTTAATCGGTATTGGCTTGGCTAAAAAGTGTTTTTCCTTCTTTTATGGTTTCGATAATTTGGACATCACGCAGTAAGCCTGGCGCGAGCTTTACGGGGTTCTGCGACAAGATCACTAAGTCAGCCAGTTTTCCGGGTTCAAGGGAGCCCTTATTGTCCTCTTCGAAAAACTGATAGGCGGCATAGATGGTAATGGCTTTGAGTGCATCGAGTATGTCGACCCGCTCATCTGCACCAGCAATGCTGCCTTCTTTTGTGAGTCGGCTTACGGCACTCCAAATACTGTTCAAGCCATGTATTCCATGTGCTGCACTGCTGGTGTGGTTGGTAAATCGAATATCTAAATTATTTGCTGAAAGTGCGGGGCTTTGAAAGTAAGCCCGCTGCTTACCCAGTATTAATGCATCGTTATCACCATAGAAATAAATATGCCCCGTAGCGAAGCTTGGGATAAAACCCAATTTTACGTAATGAGTTAGTTGGTTGACCCGCATAAAGCGTGACTTGATGACAACGTGGCGCTTATCTTGCGAGGCATTAATTTTTAAATCATATGCAGCTTGAATAAGAGCATCGATAGCAGCGTCGCCAACAGCATGGACAAAAACTTGTAAATCTTGGTTTATGGCAGCGCTGTATCGCTGTTTGAATTGGCTAAAGGGCTTCTTGGGTTCACCTCGCCATCCGGGATCTTGTGCCTGAGTCGTGAGGTAAGGCATAGCAAACCATGCCGTTTCTTTTTCGACTGTGCCATCTAAAATGAGTTTTATACCGCCGAATTTCAAACGGTTATGATACTGACCAAATATTTCGGGTGAGCTCGATAGTAGCAATGTTGCAGCGTTATAGAGCGGAAGGGCGATAATATCTTGGGTGAGCAATTCATCTTTAGCTGCTTGTTGCAAAACGGCAACGGTCTCTTTTGTGGCTGAACCCTCAGAGAGGGTAGTAAAGCCTTGCTTTGCAAATGCTAATTGCGCTTCCTGTATCGAGCCTAATTGTTCGATATTTGCCATCAGGGCACCGTGTGGGTCAATAAAACCGGGAAGCATCGTTTTACCATCCAAATCGACAATTTCTGTCCTGTCTCCTTTATGCCGCATTACCCCAATTTGTGTGCCTATCGCTTGTATCCGCCCATCTTTTATCGCGAGGGCACTGACTATCTCGGGCTTGGCCATGGTAACAATATCACCGTTGATATAGATGACATCGGCCGTAGGAGACGTTTCTTTTTCACAGGCACTCAGTAAAAGTACTAACACAGAGAGCAGTAATAACCGATTTAGTCGGATCATTGTTGAAGCCACCTCCGCTGTCATAATTTTATAAGCATATACCATTGCCGTTAGAGTGCGTTAAATGCTTATTTTAGAAATGGAATCCAGACAGTGACTTGATGCACGGAAAAGGTGAATGCCATTGGTAATTTTTAGGCTCATCAACTACTCGTTAAAGATTAAAACTAAAATTTTACGGCAATTAATTCGAGGGATAGAGCAAATGAAAAAGTTAGGAGTGGCTGCCATCGTATTCGCATTATCAGCACCAGTACACGCTGATATTTTAGGGTTATCTGTTGGAGCACATGCAGGGAGTGCGAAAGTAGAATACGACGGTAATAGTGAGTATGGTTTTGAATATGGTATTAATGGGTCGTATCAAATCAACGATATATTTTCACTCAATGCCGGAGTGGTGCAAGGCAGTGCAGATGTTGATTCGAACCTCGGCGCCTCGAATGACATCGACTATACCGCTTTCCCTTTAACGGTACGGGGCGATATCCCATTATTAATTGGTAGTGTGTATGCGAAAATTGGTACCAATTACTATGACTACGATATCGAGCGACCAGGCAGCAAAATAGAAGACGACGGTTGGGGCTTTACTGGTGGGGCTGGTGTTGTTTTTTCGATGCTACCATTTATTGACCTTTCTTTGGGTTATGAGTATCGCGATATGGGCGATGTAACCAACAATGCAATCATGTTTGGCATTGGCGCTAGCCTTTAAATCGTAGGCCAATATTTTAAGTCAACGCCTTGAACAAATCATTGAATTAGCCGCCATCGGTTCGCTACGAATAACCCTTTGGCGGCTACTTTATTGAAGGCTTAACGTTAGTCTCAGCATATCTTTATGCTGAATACCATTCTCAAAAATAGGCGCATCATAATGGTTTAAGAAAAAATCTTTATCGATGCTTGTTACGCGAAAACCGACACGCTGATAAAAAGATAACTGGTAACCAAATGTACCAGTACCAAGCGTTAATGTTTTGATACCTAGCTGCTTTGTTTGCTTTATGGCATGTAGTAGCAGCTGGCTTCCAATTCCCTTTGACTGGTGTGTTGGACAAACTGCAATATTCATTAACTCTGCACTGCGCAATGGCATTGCTTTAACGACACAAACCCCCACCGCTTCACTATTCAACATGGCAACATAAATGAGGGACTCTTCGAGGTATTTCTGTATTTGCACTTCACTTGGATCGGCTTCAAGCAATAAAGACATGGGTGCGTTTTCGGGAAGCGTCGTAATGATTGTTAATTTAGGCATGATTGTGAGTCATCGCTGAGTGATATGCATTGTTTTGGTGACGAGATTATAAATTTTTTGGTGGTGTGATTGTAGTAATAAAGGCGAATAAAACATCGTTTGAAAATAAGATTCCGATCAAGTTAGTGCTGTTACTATTTTAGTATAATGGTCGTAATCCATAGGTAATATCTCCGGAGGAAAGCCATGACCAACTATCAACATTACCAGTCCACAGTTGAACAGGTTTATCGGTCTATTTTACAGGAGGTATCAAGACCGTGGCGTATTGAATACAAAGTGGCATCACGTTTACCACCGTCGGATGCTCTGCAATCGGTGATGCTGGTGGCCCCAAGCGGTACGGTTTGCCAGCGTTTAACGTTACCTTCATCGACTGCGGAAAACATATGGCCAGATAACACTTCCGTTAGCCAGTTGGTGACCGAATATGTTGTACGCGGTGCTGCTCGGCTAGCACCATTGCGTCAAACGGCTTTTCGTAATAACTTTCCGCATTGGCTCGAGCGTTGTTTACAGCAACTTCATTACCTTAATGACTCTAAAGATAAACTACTTTCCGTCATGAAAGAGCAGCAATTCCCATTTCCAAGTAACGTCAAAGTTGAAGGTACTTATCTACCTTGTTGGGTGTGGTCTCAGTGTGATGAAAAAATGGTGGTGTCGGTAATTGACCGCCGTACTGGCCATTTTAGTGAGCCAAGAACCGTGACTCAAAACCAATTAGTCGATCACGAAAAGTGGTTAGGTGCTCAGGTTATTGACTCCGTTGATGAGTCGGTTGAAACCATCAAATATTATGTCAATGAGTTGATTCAGGGCCAGAAACAAATCGATTTTGATGAGCCTACACTTTCTGACGCTATTCATAACCCTTGTGTTTCTACACTAAGCCCGATATTGAGCGTGGCATTAACTGTCGCAGTGGTCGCTGGATTTTTCATTACCTTCAAATTGTTATTAGGCTTTTAGCCGATACCCTCATACGCACCAAAGCGCCTATTAAGCCCACCATTTATGGTGGGCTTAATGGTTATGGGTATAGATGGGTGAAGGAAATGGGTGATAGACAACGAGTTATTGGTATCGGGCTAGGATATTCGTTAAAATTAGCCGCAGTATTCATAGATTGATGTTGGAAAATAGCAATGCATAACTTAGCCCAGTTGTCAGATGCAGAAAAAAACCGTGTAGAACTGGATAAGCAGGCCGCTTACTCGGTGTGGCAAGTAAAAAATGCCAAAAAAGGCTATGAAGTATTTGCAGAAATTGCAAACAACATCAGCGATGATGATGAGCGTGACTTTTTTGAACGTGCCGTCACTAAGTATAAAATGCAAATGGGTGTCGCATAAATATCGTTGGTTACTGCCTAAGCGATATCACCAGATGATGTAACCCGTTTTCCTATGCAGATCATGATTCTTAGGCGCAGTACGCGCCTTTTTTGATTGGGTTTGTTATGTTTGTCTGCTTGGGTGGAAAAGGAAGAAAGAATGAACACGAGCAAGAAGGTTCTTGTTGTCGATGATGATCAGGAAATCCGCGAGCTGTTAGAAGAGTTTTTAACCAAAGCGGGATTTACTGTTACCACCGCAGCTGAAGGCGAAGAAATGAAGCGCCGTCTCGCAATGGGCTACCCTGATTTAATCTTATTGGATGTTATGATGCCGGGTGATGATGGTTTTACATTATGCCAATACATTCGTAAAACATCTGACGTACCGATTATTATGCTAACAGCAGTATCGGATGAAATGGATCAGATCATAGGTCTTGAGCTCGGCGCTGATGATTATATTGCTAAGCCCTTTAGTCCGCGACAGCTCATGGCCCGAATTAAAGCTCTTTTACGTCGTGTAAAGCCAACAGAAGCTCAGCAAATGCCTGCCGCACCCAAATCAATCCGGTTTGCTCATTGGCGGTTAGATACGGCGGCACAGCGTTTATATGATCTTGATAAAAATAAAGATTACGATATGAGCGGCAGTGACTTTGCGTTATTGATGCTGTTTTTAACCCGCCCGAACGAAGTGCTTGATCGCGATACCATTTCATTCGCAACGCGTGGCCGCGAGGCAACACCGTCGGCGAGAAGTATTGATGTTCAATTAAGTCGCCTACGCCAACGCTTGGGTGATAAAGGCACACAGCAACGTTTAATCAAGACCATTCGAGGTAATGGCTATTCGTTTAATGCTGAAGTGACTTACGAAGACTAACACGTACCGCCAGCTTTCCAGCAGGCAAGGCAACAAGCCATCAATACTTCCCTGGATCATGCTGGCGGTTGGACTTAACGAGCAATACGTTAGGTATAACGACGCAGCCAAAGGCTGATCTGGACAATATGAATATTCAAAAATGGGTGCCAAAATCATTATTAGCGCGCACCTTATGGTTTACGTTATTAGCCGTTTTTCTCGCACAAATGATTGCGACCAGTATTTGGTACGGACAATCAAAACAGCGGGATTTGGAAGGGTTAGAATCGGCGTCATCGAGCATGGCGAATATGTTTGCCTCGACAGTGACATTCTTTCAATCTTTGCCCTTAGAATACCGCCATATCGTATTGGACCAACTGAGAAATATGGGGGGAACACGTTTCTTTGTTTCTTTTAATGAAGAAGAGATTTTGATTGACCCTATTCCCTCTTCGCAAATGAGAAATACCGCAGTAAGAACGTTCAAGGATGTACTAACAGAAAAGCTACCTCGTCTTGATGTCATTCGTGTTGAGTTTTCGCGCCCTGAAACGCTGCATGTTTTAAAGAATGATATTTTATTAGCAGATCTACCTCGCTCGTGGGCGCACTATACCCTTAGCCTTGAGCCGCTTAACCCGCCTATCTTAGTTGTACAGTTAGAGTTAGCGGAAAACGAATGGTTGTACATTGCCGGACTGTTGCCAGCCCCTTATGTAACGTTAGAAGATGAAATTATTACCAGCCAGCAAGTGATTTTTATGGGGTTCATGACGACCCTGTTGTTGGTGTTTACCTATTTTATGATCCGACGTCAGACCAAACCTCTGAAACGTCTTGCTAATGCGGCCAATGCATTAAGTTTTGATATTTATCAGCAGCCACTCAAAGAGGAAGGGGCCAGTGAGTTGGTAACAGCAACACGTGCCTTTAATCGAATGCAGCTGCGTGTCCGGCGTTATATTGATGATCGTGAACACCTTTTCTCGGCAATATCGCACGATCTAAAAACCCCGATTACTCGGTTGCGGCTCCGAGCTGAGTTGATTGATGACGAAAGCAAAATAGAAAAGTTTAATAATGATCTCGATGAGCTGGAAATGATGGTTAAAGGGGCGCTACAGACCGTTAAAGACACCGATTTACATGAAAATCTAGCGCAGGTCGATATTTCAGAGTTATTACGTAGCATTGCTGAGCAATACAATCATGGTCAGATCAAAGTCCATATACCTGAAACCTCAATCGAGCCATTAACTGGTAAACCGCTCGCGTTAAAACGGTGCTTCACCAACTTGATTGATAACGGCGTGAAGTATGGCGAAGAGGTGCGATTCATTATTGTTGATGAAAAAGGCTCACTCATTCTGATTATTAAAGATAATGGCCCAGGCATTCCTGAAGAGTCACTTGAAGCGGTGTTTGAACCCTATGTTCGTGTTGCCAAGGATGATGAAGGCCATGGGTTGGGAATGGGGATCGCCCGTAACATTATTCATGCTCATGGTGGCGACATGGCCATTCATAATGCAACTGACGGTGGGCTTGAAGTGAAAGTCTTCATTCCTCGTTTGATTAAAGAAAGATAAAGGTCGAAATGATGAAACATACCCTATTGTCTATTGCCTGCGGTGTTGCTTTTGTGGCTTCATCGCTAACGGCTTATGCGGGTGAAATAGAGGTTTTGCATTGGTGGACCTCGGGCGGTGAGGCGAAATCTGTACAGCTCTTGAAAGAGAGTCTCGAAGCGCAAGGTAACGAATGGAAAGATTTTGCCATCGCTGGTGGAGGTGGTGAAAGTGCAATGACCGTTTTAAAAACGCGAGCAGTCTCTGGCAATCCGCCTTCTGCGGCACAAATAAAAGGGCATGACATTGAAGAGTGGGGGCGATTAGGTTTTTTAGCGGATTTAAATGCCGTTGCGAAAGCGGATCACTGGCAACAATTTCTGCCTAAGGTCGCGCAAGACATCATTTTATACCAAGACGATTATGTTGCCGTGCCGGTCAATATTCACCGAGTAAATTGGCTATGGGCGAACCCAGAAGTGTTTGCCGACGTTGGGGTTGAAATCCCAGTGACCCTCGACGATTTTTTTTCGGCAGCCGAGAAAATCAAACAAGCTGGGTATATTCCTCTTTCCCATGGTGGGGGGCAGCCATGGCAAAACGTAACCTTGTTTGAAGCCGTTGCTTTGGCTGTATTAGGGCCTTCTGACTACCAGAAAGCATTTGTGTCTTTAGACATGGCGGTATTAAACAGCCCGAAGATGGTTGAGGTCTTTACCCAGTTTCGCCGAATGAAAGATTACGTTGACCCCAAATACCGAGGCAACGACTGGAATACTGCGACAAGCATGGTGAGCAATGGTAAAGCGGCCATGCAGATTATGGGTGATTGGGCGAAAGGTGAATTTGCCGCAGACGGTAAAGCACCAGGAAAAGATTATATCTGTGTCGCGGCACCGGGTACTCAGGGGCTGTTTACTTACAATATTGATAGCTTCGCTTTCTTTAAATTAAATGATGAAGGAAATAGAAAAGCACAGGAAGATCTCGCTCGTGCGATTTTAGATGAAGAGTTCCAGACCGTCTTTAACCTCAATAAAGGCTCGATTCCCGTAAGAATGGACATGTCTTTAGACAATTTTGATCAGTGCGCAAAGGATTCGATGGCAGCGTTTAAAACGACCGCAGTCAACGGAGGATTAGTACCAAGCGTGTCACAGGGCTTGGCGACAACCAGTTATGTACAGGCGGCCATTTTTGATGTCGTGAGTAATTTCTTTAATGCTAAAGAAGCAGACCCTAAACAAGCAGCACATCGGTTGGCTCGAGCTGTGAAAGCTGCCATGTAAATACCTTGAATTCAAACGAGTCACGATTTCAAACAGGTTCCTACTAGGAACCTGTTTTGTATTCGACACAGCATAACCTGCTCGATTTTATATACTTTGTGTAATACACCAAGTAGTGAAGTGATCTTTATGGCAGTAGAAATACGTAATATGCCAGGTGAATATTGAGGGGGAATGATGAAGCTATTGTTTTTGGTTCGGCATGCAAAGTCATCATGGGATGATCCAATGCTAGATGATCATGAGCGTCCACTGAATCATCGAGGGCTTAAAAATGCCCCGAAAATGGCACATCAATTGAATGCTTGGCAGATGGCGCCTCAACTAATTATCACCAGTTCAGCCTTAAGAGCATCAGAGACGGCTTATTTGTTTGCCCAAGGTTTAGAAAGTCAGCCAAAGTTGGAATCGCGTACTGAGCTATATTCTGAGTCGCCTTTTGAGTTATTGGATATTATCCGTGAATGTAGGGATGTTGTTGACCGACTGATGATTGTCGGGCACAACCCTGCCGTAACGGATTTAGCGAACATGTTAGGGTTTCAAATCGAGAATATGCCGACCTGCAGCGTCGTTGTCATTGGGTTTGAAGTGGATTGTTGGCAAGCTGTCGCAGAAGATGAGTCAAACGTACTCTATTATGATTACCCGAAACGGCTAAAATAACCGATGTTTTAGCGCTAATTTGGCTTATAGATTAACATGTTGGTGGAATTTTGTGCGAACGATTCGTTTTGAATAAAAACAGTATTTACAAGACCGACGAGCCTATGTATTATTCGCCGCACAACGGAGAGATGGCTGAGTGGCCGAAAGCACCTGACTTGAAATCAGGCGAGGGGCGACCCTCCTAGGGTTCAAATCCCTATCTCTCCGCCACATTCTACAAGTTGGGTTAGTTACCGAGCTTGGCAAAGAATTGGAGCGGTAGTTCAGTTGGTTAGAATACCGGCCTGTCACGCCGGGGGTCGCGGGTTCGAGTCCCGTCCGCTCCGCCACTACAACGAAGCCTCAGCAGAAATGCTGGGGCTTTTTTGTATGTGCTGATTTTGATTTCGCCCTTCGGTCGAATGAGTCCCGCTGGAATGCCAGCCCAAACTAGGCGTCCCCACTGTTTCGCCACTACAACGAAGTCTCAGCAGAAATGCTGGGGCTGCTTGAAACTGACTTACATGTAAATACAGTCATGTCTCCTTCCTCGTTAAAGTACACCTATAGATTATGGATACCTGTTCCGTAACTTTTCTTGGATAAAATCTACGAAGCAGCGAACCTTCAAAGGTATGTGTCGGCTATATGGGTAGATAGCGTTAATTGGAACTGTATCGTTTGAAAAGTTTTCTAGTACTTGGACTAGATCACCCATTTCTAGATAGTTATCTGTCATCCAAATAGGCAATTGAGTGACGCCTAATCCTGCGAGCGCCATTGCTAGGTTGGTTTCTCCGCTATTACTGCGAAAGGCACCTTGAACTGGAATAGAAATCTCTTTGTCGTCGTTCTTAAAATGCCAGTTGTTTAGCGAGCGGTTAAAAGTATAGACAATACAGTTGTGAGCTTTTAGTTCGTTAGGTTGGATTGGTGTACCATGTTTTTCTAGGTAACTAGGTGATGCGACCAACAATAATGGATTGTTAAACAGAGGCCTTGCAATCAACGATGAATCTTCCAACTTCTTCGCTCGAATTGCGACATCAATCCCTTCAGCAACGAGATCGATATGGCGTTCTTCAATCACCATATCAACTTCTATTTCTGAGTACTCGAACAGAAACTCTGCGATAAGCGGCGCTAGCAAAATGCGCGCAAGTGGTGCTGGGGCGGCAATACGCAATGTTCCTTTCGGCGAAGAGACTTGCGAGCGGACACTCGCTTCAACCTCATCGATCTCCTGCAAAATATTACCACAATGGTTGTAGTACTCTTGGCCCGCTTGAGTCAGTGATAACTCTCTGCTGGTGCGTGTTATCAGCTTTACGCCTAGCTTATCTTCTAGAGCAGAGATCTTCTTGCTGATAGTTGCTTGAGAAGTGCTTTGTTCTCTTGCTGCCGCCGAGAAGCTTCCTGTTTGTATCACGCGTAGAAAAACACGCATTGCTCCGAGCTGATCCATAGATGTATTCGATTTTGGAATAGATGGTTTTCATTTTACCCTACTTCTATAGCAAACCTACTATGGATAATATTCTCTCCGTCAACAAGACATTGATTAGAAGAGAGATACGAAATGAAACCGACTCATACCAAACAAGCTATTCGTGAAGCAATGGATCACCTTATTGATCGCGCTACAAACTTCGATATTGAGGCTCTAGAAACTATTTATCATGATGACTTCCACACAACGCTAATCCTGCCAGACAGCACAGTGCAAACATTCAATAAAGCTGAATTCAAGGACCACTTTGCTAAGCAAGCAGAAGCACAAAACACTCCTCAACTAAACACTTGGGCTGAGTGGCACGATTTCCACATTCTTGACGACTCAGCAGTATGTGTATTAACACGTAAGCATAGTGGTATGAATGGAGAAGAGATGAGGTTGCTATGTAACATCGAGTTACGCTTTGAAGATGGTCGCTGGCAAGTTCTTCGTGAGCAAATTTACCTACGTCCACTTAACGAAGCTTAATTCAGTATCAGCAATGTGAGACAACCATTATGAAAAATAAAGTGGTCATTATTACAGGCGGAAGTAACGGCATAGGTAAAGCAAGTGCGTTGGAATTTGCTAACTTAGGAGCAAATGTGCTTATTACAGGCCGGCGTGAAGTGCATCTTAAAGAAGTAGCAGCACTTCATAGCAACATTGAAACTATTGTTGCTGATAGCCGTGAAGCGTCAAGTGCGCAGTTGATCGTAGAAGCTGCGATTGAAAAATGGGGGCGCATCGATGTTCTCGTCAACAACGCTGGTGCAGGAAGAAATGCTAACCTAGATGAAATGGATGAAGCGCAGATAACTGACATTTTTGCTCTTAATGTGGTCGCTACTAGCTTACTAGCAAAAGCGAGTCTACCGTATTTAAAAGAGAGCAAAGGAAATATAGTTAATATTTCTAGCACTATCGGTCATATGCCTGCACCTAGTTTGTCTCATTACGGGGCAAGTAAAGCGGCTGTTGAATATCTCACCAAATCATGGGCGTTAGAACTAGCACCTGACATCCGTGTAAATGCTGTAGCACCTGGGCCTACATACTCAGGGGCATTAACTGGAATGATGGGGCTCTCTCCAGAGCAAGCAGAAAAAGTAGAGAAGCAAGAAGAATCAATGATTCCGCTTGGACGACGTGGCGTTCCTGAAGATATCAGTCGATGGATAGTAAAACTTGCAGAGCCTGAGAGTTCATGGATGACAGGTCAAGTTATTGGCCCCGATGGAGGCTTGGGCCTGTAATAAGCACCTTCGAACTTTACTCGTTTATGAAGCAGGGGCTGTTTTATCAAGGCTTGAAACAATAGGTAAAGCCTTTGGAGAGTGGCCCTTCAATTTAAGGGCCACCAAATCATTTTATATTGTGGTGGCCACACTCGCCAGATTAGGAACTTGATATAAAAAACAGCAATTAATGCTTTGGTTTTTTTGAGGATAAGCTGGCGCAGATCTCATCATGGAGCGGGAGCAAGAGCTTCCCTAAGAAGAGTCCGAATATATTAGCGCAAACCAACCCCCGTCATCGCAAATTACCCTTGCAGTAACGAGGCGGACCATACATTTTTGTATGCGTTGGTTTTGACGTACAGCTCTCGTTACTTAAGTTGCTCATATGGCAAGCCGACATATTGCTCGGCAATCGTGATCTTTCCTGCAGGCGTATTGAGGAAGTAGTCTAGCTCTGACGTCATTAAGCGGCTGAAGATGGCTGAGTCATTATCATCCACTTTGAGTTGTTCGAAGTCATGCAGCATGTTGGTCATCCACCAAGAGAAACGCTCACCATGCCAGACTCTGCGTAGGCAAATATCAGAGTATTGCTCGATGCATGCCATGTCATCATTCTTATAGACTTGGGTTAATACTTGATAGAGCGTTGCCACATCTGAAGCGGCGAGGTTTAGCCCTTTTGCTCCTGTTGGTGGAACAATATGGGCAGCATCACCAACCAAGAATAAACGGCCATATTGCATTGGTTCACATACAAATGAGCGCAATGGTGCAATGCTCTTTTCAATGCTTGGGCCGGTTTGCAAACGTTGGGCAGCATCTTCTGGTAAGCGTTTTTTTAATTCATCCCAAAAACGGTCATCACTCCACTCTTCCACTTTATCTGTGAGGGGGACTTGCAGGTAATAGCGCGAGCGGGTTGCAGAGCGTTGGCTAGCAAGTGCGAAGCCTCTTGAGTGTTTACAGTAAATAAGCTCATCATCGACAGGTGGCGTATCACTGAGTAGCCCTAGCCACCCAAATGGATAAACGCGTTCATACTCTTTACGAACAGTATTCGGGATGGTTGGGCGTGAAACGCCATGGAAACCATCACAACCAGCAATAAAGTCACAGTTCACTTGATATTGTTGGCCGTTATGTTCAAAGCATACCGCAGGAGTTGATGAATCAGCGTTGGCAATCTCAGATACAGGGGCATTGTAGAAGGTTAGCAGTCCAGCCTTATTTCGTGCATCCATTAAGTCGCGAGTAATTTCTGTTTGACCATAACACGTAACTACTTTCCCGCCAGTGAGTTGTTTTAAGTCAATTCGAGTACCCTCACCATTCACACTGATCTGGAAGCCATCATGAGTATGGCCTTCATTATTCATTCGTTCGGCACAGCCTGCTTCATGGATCAAGTCAACAAAGCCTTGTTCGAGAATACCTGCTCTGATCCTAGAAAGAACATGTTCAGAAGACGAACGTTCAATCACGATATTATCGATGCCTTGCTTTGCTAATAACTGGCCTAGCAGTAGTCCAGAAGGGCCTGAACCAATAATCGCAACCTGGGTAGTAATGACTTCCATATCTATGCTCCTAGCATGCTTTTGATGTAACCATTTTGTTAAATAACTGTGATCTTGACCATTCACATAATTGGCAAATTCTTGTACTTTTTATTCAATGTTGAATCTTGATGGGTATATCAATGCAGAGTGAGGCGGTAATTCCCCAGTTCTTCCTATATGGTGAAGAGAGTGATAGTGATGATTCTGAATTCGTGCATATAGAATCCATCGCTGCTAGAAGTGAAAATCGAGGGTGGAAGATAAAACCGCACCGTCATGGCAGGTTATTTCAGCTCTTGATTATACATGCCGGAAAAGCTGAAGTTGTTATAGATAACAATGAATTAGTGGTTGTTGGTGAAGGGGCGGTAGTGATCCCTGCGGATGTGGTACATGGCTTTGTTTTTACGCCAGAAACGCAAGGTTACGTGCTAACGATTGCTGAACCACTGATCAATCAGTCAACGGCATCAAGAGCGATAGCTTATTTCAACTCTGTTACCCAAACACCACGTGTAATACAACTTTCTACGGCGTCTGTTTTTTCAGCGCAGCTACAGACTTATTGCAATTTATTGTCACTAGAGTCTAATGCTGGTCATTCAGGAAAACGGCATATGGTTGAGTGGCTTGCCAAGATGGTATTAATAAGCTTGTATCGTGAGATTGAGCATTATCACAATGAGCAAATAACATCGGCGCGACTGAATTCAGGCTATTACTCTTTTCAACAACTAGTAGAGAAACACTTTCGCCAGCAGTGGAGTGTGAGCCAGTATGCCCAGTCGTTGAAGATCTCGGTTTCAACATTGAACCGTCTTTGCCAGAAAGAAAAAAGCGTCGGTGCAAAGCAAATTATTTCAGAGCGGTTATTTGTCGAGGCAAAGCGAAGTCTTCTTTATACCCAAATAAATATTGATCAGGTGGCTTATAACCTGGGGTTTGATGATCCTGCCTACTTTTCACGTTTCTTTAAGAAACAATCAGGATTAAGCCCGAAAGCGTTCCGCGAGCTTAATCCATTTGAGACGCAGTTTTAGAAGATATCGAGATCATTACCAACTACAACATTCCCATTGTAATTAGCTTGTACTTCTTCTAACACCGAGTCGACTGAAGCGCTGTAATGCAGAATATGACTAAGGACAAGTAGCTTAGGTTTGGCAACATTGGCTATCTTGGCCAACTCGCCAGTTTTAGTGTGGCTAGTAGAATGATATTTTTGCCAAAATGGCGACAGTTTTGATAGCCCCTGCTCGCTGATCACTTCATGCACTAAAATATCAGCCCCCTTGGCTATTTTCTTCATATCTTTGGAATATGCAGTATCACCGCTGATCACTACGACTTTATCGGGTGTTGTCACTTTATAGCCAAAGGCGGGTCGGATATCACCATGAGGTACTCGGAAGGCCTCAATAGTGACGCCGTCTTTGTTATAGACCAGATTACTTTCTGAATACTCAGTAACGTTCACCTGATAAAGTGTTGGATTTTTGACTGGTTGTTTACCACTGGTACGTAAGCCAATATCAACAGACAACATATCATAGTAACCCGTGACAAATTTCTCGGTTCCAATCGGACCGTAAACGGAAAGCTTTTCGTCACGTCGCCACCAGTAAGTCGCCGCAAGCTCAGAAAGGTCGAGAATATGATCGCTGTGTAGATGGGTCAGAAAAACATGCTGAATATTGGTTGGGTACAATGCTGTAATGCCCTTTATTTGAGCGGCTTCAATTGCACGTTGTACCATGCCTCCCCCAGCATCAAACACAAAAGCGGTATCGTTATAAACAACCGCAGTTGATGGGCCAGAACGAGCAGCGTCTGGCACTGGGGTGCCAGTACCAAGTAAGATAACGTCTGTTTTTGCAGCAGCAGTAAATGACAGTAATAAACTCACGATCAGGGTCATTGCACGCACGAGTGTACGCGAAGTAAAACATTTCATAGTTTTCTCCGTTAGGGGATAGAAACGAATTTTACGAGGAAGCCCCACCACCAGAATAGGCAGCGGGGCTGAGGGTTATAGCAGCCCGAGCGCCAGTGACGGGAAGCCAATAATCAGTAAGAGGCGCGCCACATCAGATAACACAAAGGGGAATACACCTTTGAACATATCTTTAATGGAGACACCGGGAGCAAGCGACTTGATCACAAACACATTCATGCCGACAGGCGGAGTGATAAGGCCAAGCTCAACCGTAATTACCGCGACAATACCGAACCAAATTGGGTCAAATCCAGCAGCTTCAATCAGCGGGTAAACAACAGGAACGGTGAGTAGTAGCATGGCGATACTGTCCATCACACAACCTAGCAGCACAAAGAGTAGCAGTACGGCAAACAGCACCATGTATGGGGAAAGCTGTAAGCTATCGACAAAATCGACAAGCGAGTAAGAAATACGTGATACCGAGAGGAAATAACCGAATATTTCAGCACCAATGATCATAAAGAAAATCATCGATGAAATGGCCAGTGTTTCTTCAATTGACTCGAGAAACTGTTTCCAAGTCATACCACGGAAAAGCGCGATGAAGAATGTGCCTGCTGCACCCACGGCAGCCGCTTCTGTAGGGGTAAATAAACCGAAGTAAATTCCACAAATAATGAAAGCAAAAATCCCAGTAAAAGGAACTAAGCCTTTTAGCCCTTTTATCTTTTCAATGAATGTGGTTTTCTGACCCGGCGCGGCAAGATCTGGGTATAACCAAACTGTAATCGCAATGGTCGCGCAGTATAGGAATAATCCGAGTAAACCTGGGATAACACCTGCGATAAACATATCACCAACAGATTGCTCTGTGATCAGTGCATAAAGTAGCAGGGCAATTGAAGGGGGGATCATGATCCCCAATGTACCACCAGCCGCAAGTGTGCCCGTAGCCAACGACATGGCATAACCGTTCTTTTCCATTTCAGGTAACGCGACGCGAGACATACTGGCCGCCGTTGCGAGTGAAGAACCTGATATGGCAGAGAAGACCCCGCACGATGTTACTGCCGCTAAGGCCATACCGCCACGCCAGCGTCCGAACAGGGTTCTCGCCCCGTTAAAAAGCTCTTGTGACATTTGTGCTTTTGAAGCAAATACCCCCATTAAAATAAACATAGGAATAGGGCTATAGCTGTAGTTAGAAAGGGTTTCGAATGGGCCACTGTC
This sequence comes from Photobacterium makurazakiensis, assembly GCF_050336715.1. Taxonomy (NCBI): domain Bacteria; kingdom Pseudomonadati; phylum Pseudomonadota; class Gammaproteobacteria; order Vibrionales; family Vibrionaceae; genus Photobacterium; species Photobacterium makurazakiensis. The sequence continues at coordinate 203,539 of NZ_JAKJSJ010000011.1, read as the reverse complement.
GAGAATAGCCACGGCGGATGGAAAGGCGACAATTGATCCAAAGCCGACAAATCCGGTAATAGCCATAGAAAGAGCAATCGGTGCCCGAAAGGCTATCATGACCAACATCAAACCAATACAGATTAAGCCAATAGTTGAAGAATCCATTATGCCAGTTCTCCTTTTTGCGGTTCGCTCGGCGGGTTGCTGATGTCAGCTGTTGACGATGCTTGCTCAGCACTGCTTGTTGATTCCACAGTGTTGTTTTCGTGCATGATTAATTCGATTGCAATGATCAGAGATCGCAGAGCAAGCAATGTGGTTGCGATCAATACAATGGAATACAGGTAATGCATTGGGATCAGGAGATCTTGTGTTGTTTCTCCGGTCATCTTGGCAGAGCCGATAGCTTCATAGAAACGTACTGACATACCTGCGCCAAGGAGTGAAAACCCGAGGGTATAAAAAGCCTCAAGATATACCTTCAATCGCTGGTTCATTTTTTCTGTAAACAGGTCGACAATGACCTGAGATTTACTTACCGAGTGAGGCAAGGTGAAGAGTATGGAAAATAATAAGCCATACTTAATTAGCTCCACCCCTCCGACAAAAGTGAAATCAACACTGCCGTTTGAAAAGTTAAAAATGGCACGAGCGACCACATCACCCAGCGTGATAAACATCATTGAAACGAGAATGGCACCACTGATGAGGTGCAATCCATAAGCACTGCGATTAATTAGGCTGATGATTCCATTCATAATCTATCTTCCTTATATTTGAGGCTCGAGTTCATTAACTACATGTCGAAGATAATTCCATCGCACGCTTATAGACACTGCGGCCAGGTAGTCCTTTAGACTCAAGCTCAGATAGGTAATTCTCGGTCACTTGCTCGAAAATAGGTTGCCAAGTTGCTTGGTTGCTTGAGGCATTGACTTTATAGATGTTGTGGTTCGCTGCTTTCGCATCTGCTAGCCCTTCACGATCCAAGCGGTCAAAGACAGTTGCAGCAATATTTGACCATTTCTCACCAGAGTTTTTATCGATCACGGCTTTGAGTTCATCATCAAGCTTGTTGTAGACGCTAGTGTTCATGGTGACCAAGAAGGCCAGCGAGTAAAGCCCGCCGACTTCAGTGTGATTGTCGGCTAATTCGTTAAGTTTGAAGCCTTTTGCGCCTTCCCACGGCAGTGCAACACCATCGATTACGCCACGCTGAAGAGATTGGTAAGACTGTGGGGCAGGCATGCCGACAGGCAACGCGCCGAGCTCTTCAAGTAGGCTACCAACGACAGCTGTTGGGCGACGAATTCGAAGACCTTCTAAGTCGGAAGGCTCTTCAATCGTTTTGCCTTTAACATGAAGGACACCAGGGCCGTGGGTAAACATGAACAGTGGCTTGGAATCTTTATATTCGTTACCGAATGCGTTTTCGTCATAGAGTTTTTGAATAACACATGAGCCTTGGGTTGCATTTTGTACCACCCCTGGTAGCTCGACAACTTGAGTAAGTGGAAAGCGATTTGCGGAATAGCCTTGAACTGTCGCGGTAACATCCAAAATACGGTGTTTCACGGCGTCATACTGCGCTGGTGGCTTGGCTAGCATAGAAGCGGGATAAAGCTCAACTCTGATACGGCCATTTGAGTCGGCTTCAATTTCGTCAGCCCAAGCCTGATAAATCTCTTTGTGGATATCAGACACCGCAGGCCAGAAGTGACCGAAGCGCAAGGTAACATCAGCCGCTAAAGCATTTGAACTTAGAAGTAGGGTAGTAAGAGCGGCGGTAGCTGATTTTTTTAATATTGATTTCATATATAAACGTCCAGTTGTTTATGTGGATTAAAACTCTTCTGTGTCTATCTCTTGTTGTGTTGTTTCGTTGTAGCGTGGACCAAAAACGGTGCGTTGATTCATGACGCGGTTCAGCGCATCAAGGGTAGTACTGTCCAGTTGTAGGTTACCGGCTTGGAAATTTTCAATCAGGTGTGAGGTACTTGTTGTTCCCGGTAGTGCAATGACGTTCTCGCCTTGGGCTATCACCCAAGCAAGTGTCAGCTGCGCCAGTGAAACGGGCGTAGAACCGGGCTGTACAGAGGCCGCAGAAACTTCATAAAGCTGATCAATTAAGGTTAGGTTGTTGGCGTAGTTTTCTTTGGTAAAGCGCGGCATAGCACGGCGGATATCGTTAGCGGCAAAGTTCTCTGTCGTACGAATCTTACCGGTCAGAGCACCTCGTCCTAATGGACTGAATGCCACCATAGCGGTACCGAGTTGCTGACATTTTTCCAGTAGGGCAATTTCAGGATTGCGTGTCCATAACGAATACTCTGATTGTACCGCTGCTATAGAGTGAACCTTGTGCGCCTTTTCCAGCGTAGTAGCAGAGACTTCTGATAAACCTATTTCACGTATTTTACCTTCATCGACTAAGCGAGAAAGCGCACCAATGCTGTCCTCTATTGGAACCGATTTATCCCAGCGGTGAAGATAGTAAAGGTCAATGACATCAGTATTTAATCGACGCAGGCTGTCTTCACAGGTTTGGCGGATTGATTCAGGGCGGCCATCAATGGCTTTTTTGCCATCAGATCCTTTGAACATACCGCATTTGCTTGCAAGTAAGTATTCATTACGGCGATGACCAACCGCTTTTGCTAATAGGGATTCGTTTGAGCCAAACCCATACAATGCGGCGGTATCAAGCATTGCATAACCTTGATCAAGCGCTTGATTCAATAAGGCTACCGATTGCTTTTCCGGCGGAGGATTACCGTAAGCATGCGATACATTCATACACCCGAAGGCGACAGGTGGGGTGGTGAATTGTCCAATACGTCGCTTATTCATGGTGGTTCCTACTCTTGCTCTAGTTGTTGTTCGATACGATGTAACGTTTCCATTGCGGGTAAGCATTGCGCGACACTTGAGTTAGGCTCTTTACCTGCTTTAATCGCCTCGAAGAACTCGCGATCAATCAGTTCAATGCCATTGTTAGAAATAGCGACACCACTTAAATCGATAGGTTTTTCGTTACCATCAAACAAATCGTCATAACGGGCAATGAAAGTGCCTTCGTCACAGATATAGCGGAAGAAGGTGCCGAATGGGCCGTCATTATTAAATGACAGTGAGAGTGTACAGAGCGCACCTGATGGCACTTTCATACCGATACTCATGTCCATGGCAATACCTAACTCTGGGTGGATAGGCCCTTGCATGGCCTGAACCTGTGAAGCTGTTTCGCCTGTCTGGTACTGGAATAAATCGACAGTATGGCAAGCGTGGTGCCAAAGTAGGTGATCGGTCCAGGTACGAGGCTCGCCTTTGGCATTAGTGTTAGTGCGGCGAAAGAAATAGGTTTGAACATCCATTTGCTGGATGTTTAACTCACCAGCCTGAATTTTATTGTGGATCCACTGATGGCTAGGGTTAAAGCGTCGGGTATGTCCGGCCATGGCAACCAACCCTGTTGATTGCTGAATATCGACAAATCTGCGGGCATCATCAATATTGTCAGCCATTGGGATTTCAACTAAAACGTGTTTGCCAGCCTCAAGACATTGTATAGCTTGGCTCGCATGCATTTGAGTTGGAGTGGCAAGGATCACCGCATCGACGTTTTCGAGCGCCAATGCTTGTTGCAGTTCGTTGGTCAGCAAAGGCGGGGTGCTGTACTGCTCAGCGATATGCTGCAGACGGTCTAGATTTGGGTCAACCAATGCGGCAACACTGACACCTTCAATGCTGTTTATAGCATCCAAGTGCTTAGTACCAAATGCCCCTGAGGCACCAACGACACATACATTCATAACATTATCCTTAAGTTATCAATTTAATAACTAGCGAGTTAATCGCTGTGATTCCAATTCGTTTAGCAGCGTGTCAGCAAGGCCCGCAAAATCTTCATTACCAGGGGTTAAAGAGCAATCACCGATCAGTTGTTGCCAATCTGTTGTGGCTTTTGCCATACCGTTATTGAGTCCTAGTTGTTCGACCGTTAGGGCAACTTCACGCATTTCTGCGGCTCGGCGTACGCCATGTAGCATCATTCTTTCTAGGTTATAGCCTGCTTTTTCATACCAGCTAAATTCTGGATAACTATTATCTAGTGAGGCCAATATTCGGGTATCAATATTGGCTTTTCTGGCGGCTAGCAGGCATTCTGCCGTTAACGCTTCAAGCCCCTTGACCATAATGCTGCGGATCATCTTTACCGACGAAGCGACGCCTATATCACCTTCGATGGTTTGAGCATTCATTCCCAAAGCGTCAAAAAGAGGTAAAGCTTGCTCTGCAAACTGGCCGCAAATCAATAATGGCGTGCGATGAAGCTTCGGGTGTACTGGCGACATGATGGCAACATCGACATACATTCCCCCTGCCGCGTTGATGAGAGCTGCATTGCTTTTTTTAGTCTCTGGCGCACAGGAATTACAGTCAAAATAGAATTGCCCCGGTTGAATTATTTTTGCCGCTGCAGAAGCGGCGTGACTCGCCTGATCGGCGGTAACCAAAGAGAAAATAACCTGTGCACTGTCAATGGCTTCATGAAGGCTGAAGCAACCTTGAACATCATGTTGGATGTAGTTTTGTAACTTTTCTTTGCGAAGACTTAGGTGATTTGTCTTTTGATCATAGGCTGTTATCACAGGCGGCGTTAAATCAGACCACCCTGTCAGAAATGCTTTTGCTGCCTCACCAAAGCCGATAAATGCAAGCCGAGAAACTTTTGCCATAACGCGTCCTTTGCGGAGTACTTAACATCAAATGTTAAAACGATGTAAATTTAGATTCTGAATTTAGCACTGCGCAAAACAAAGCGTAAATTGAAAAAAAACAGGGGCTATTCATTTTTTGAATAGCACTGCCTTTTTATTGCACCCCAGAAAGCTCCAATCCTTTATCTCTTAAAAGATGAATAAAGTGCTCTTGGATTGTGGTTGCCTGCCAATTTTTCCGAAGGGTAATACCGATAGGTCGCTCTTGGTTTGCGAGGGGGAAAGGGATGACTGCAAGCTTATCTTCCTCAAGCTCTCGGTAAGCTTGGTGCTTCGAGAGCATGGCAAGTTTGTCGCTGCCTAATAGCAGCTCTCGAATAAGTGCTTGGGAGCTTGCTTCTATAATTTGATTTGGTTTATCGCAATTATTCTCTGTAAAAATGTTATCGAACATCTGTCGAGCTGGTGTGCTTTGTCTTGGCACTATCCAGCTTTGTGCCGCCAGCTCTTGAAGAGAAAGATTGTCTTTAGTGATGAGCGGGTGTTCTTTTCTAACTAAGATACTGTTGGGTGACGCAAATAAGGTTTCTTGCTTAATATCACAAACTGGGGTCGGAAAGCGTAACGCGCCGATTAATACATCAATCTCGCCATTACGTAGGTGGTAGAGCAAGTCATGATAGGGACCATCAATGATGTGGATCGTGCAATCAGGGTATCGCGCGGTAAACTCATTAATTGCGTCTGGTAGAATACACGTTCTCGCTAATGGCATACTACCAATAACGATACTGCCAGAGCTGACGTTGTTGTTTATTTGTATTTCATCAAGTCCTTGCTTGATCTCGCTGAAAGCCAGTTTGGTTGCACGAACCAATGATTGCCCAGCTTTGCTTATACAGATACCGATACTGGTTTTTTCAAATAGAACAAGATCAAGACAGCCTTCTAATTCACGCGAGGCACGGTAGAGTGATGATTGAGATACGCCAATACGACGGCCAGCTTCGGTGTAATTTTGTGCCTCGGAAACGGCGAGTAACGCACGCAGCTGGGTTGTGGTTACAGCAATCGCTCGGCTATTGGTAAGCAGTTTTTTACCACCTTTACCAATTCTTACTGCATCTTTGATCCCTGTATGAATTTGTTCAAGAGCACGTTTTACCCGGAATGAAAAATCTTCCCCTGCTTTGGTGAGGTACATTCCGTCAGAGCGTCTTTCAAATAGCGTTGTCTTAATATTTTTCTCTAATTTTGAAATTGCTTGAGTGATCGCGGGTTGAGATAAATAAATACGTTCAGAGGCTTTGCTTATACTCTGGGTATTAGCAACTTCAATAAAAGCATTTAAATGCCGTAGGTTTGGTATATCAATCATCAAGTTCTCCTTAACTATCAAATTAACTCGACTATACCAAAAACGAATACGGTAAATTGAAAATGAAATGTTAAATTTTCAATACTGTGATAACTATCAAAAAGGTATTTATTAACTTTCTGGTCACACCAGCAATTTATTTACGCTATTGATGCGTGCAGGTTCATATGAGTATTTTTATGAGCTGGTATTAATGAAAAGACATTATTATTGGGCTGAGAGTGATTTCGATTTTGGGGTGAAARCCATTTTAAATTACTGTGTTTTCACCTATATCAATAGCTTAGATAATAATTTGAATTGTGTGTTGTTACCGTTTGATGATGAGTTAAACCAATGATAGCAAGCAGGGTAATATAATGGCATTCACAGAGGTTGGGTTTCTTATACGGGCGTACCTTGAGTTAAAAATCTTACTATTATCTGTCAAATGAATGACTTGGTTAACCCTGATGGAGGTTCTTCCTTTCACGATAAAAATACCCATCAAGAGCCTCTCTATATCAATAATGAATACTCCTTGCACTATATCAATTACAGCCAGCAAACAATCAATGCTAATGTTTTGACAATGTTAATAGGAGGTAACACGCTGTGAATATTATTAAAACATTAGTACTGGCTTTGTCGTTGGGAACGGTAACGAGTACTTACGCAAAAGATATTTCCATTACAATTGGTCATGTAGACTCACAAGATTGGACAATTTCCAAAAAAGGTGCGGCAACTCAAGTGTTTAAGAACCTTGTAGAAGCTGAATCAGGCGGTCGAATTAAAGTAAATGTTTACCCTGCGGGCCAACTTGGAGGAGAAACTGAACTGGTTCAATCTGCCCAAGAAGGCATGTTAACCATGGCAATGGTGTCGGGGCCTTTCGCTAAGGTATGTAAAGAAGCTGCCGTTTTAGAGATCCCATACCTTTTCCCTTCAGCACCTGTCGCATGGGATGTACTTGATGGTGAATTTGGCAAGAAACTCAGTGAGCACTGCCTGAAAACAACGGGCTTACGTACACTCGCATACGGTGAAACAGGTTTCCGTCACTTCACGAACTCCAAGCGTACCATTACCTCACCTGAGAACTTAAATGGCTTAAAAATCCGCGTAATGACACTGCCATTGTACATTGAAATGATGAAATCAATGGGGGCCGAGCCAACGCCAATTGCTTTCCCTGAAGTACCAACAGCACTGACTACCGGTGTGATTGATGGGCAAGAAAACCCGATCAGTGTTATTACGGCAAATAAGTTTTATGAATTTCAAAAGTACATTACGCTAGACGGCCACGTATATAGTACTGATTTTTTATTAATGAATGACCACTTTTATACTTCGCTGTCAGCTGATGATAAAGCCATTATTGATCGTGCTGCAAAAGTTGCGGGAACAGTAGGGCGTGCAATTCAACAAGTTAATTCAGCTCAAGGCCTAGAAGTACTATCAAAGAATGGTATGGAAATTACGACGCTTAATAATGAGCAGCTAGAGAAGTTTAGGAATGCTTCGCAGCCAACCATTATCGAGTGGCTGAATAAGTCTATTGATTCTAAATGGGTTGTAGACGCACAAGCCGCAGTTTCTAAATCAGCGGCAAAAATTTAAGTGAAATAATTAGGTACCTTTTTATAACATGAATATCTATAACATAAATATATATGACATAAACAGGTACCTAAAACCTTGCCGTTATCGGGGTGGTTATGATCGAAAATTATAGGAAAGTACTTCTGGCATTAACGGGGTTATCGTTGTTCAACCTGTTTGTGATTATGCTAACTGCGAGTATAAGTCGTTATTTTTTCAATTATTCAATAATGTGGAGTGAAGAGCTGGCGAAATATTCGATGATCTACGGTGTTATGTTCGGGATGATTGTTTGTTATCTGGATGGCTCTCATATTAAGTTCTCTGTGCTTAATGGAAGAATTAGCCAGAGTCTACAAAGAAAGCTCGATATTATCACTGATATTTCAGTACTCGCTTGTGGTGTTATTTTAACATGGTCAGGGTATTTGTTTACTGAACGAAGAGGGGGAATTATGTCACCCGGTACAGGTGTCGAAATGTATTTCTTCCAGTCTGCGATTGTTATTGGTGGGGCTGGGTTAGTCATTGCGGCCATACTTCGTCTTTTTCATTACCGACATAAAGCCGTAGTTCATACGACGTATTTACAAGAATAAAATTATTAAAGGGATTTAGTATGTTTTCTTTGGCTATTTTATCTTTCTTTTTGATCCTCGGCATTCCGCTTGTTTTTGCAATTATTATGTCGATGTCACTTTATATTACAGAAACACCTATTTCGATAAGCTTGATTGGACAACGAATTTTTGGCGGTCTTGATTCATTCTCTATCTTGGCGATCCCCTTATTTGTTCTAGCCGGCGAGCTAATGAATAAGAGTGGAATCACGAACAGAATTATTACTTTTGCTAACTCGCTGGTGGGGGCGTTTCGAGGTGGGTTAGCCCAAGTTAACATTTGGTCATCTGTAATGTTTGCTGGCCTGTCAGGATCCGCTGTGGCAGATACCTCAGCCTTGGGGCGAGTGTTTATCCCTGAAATGGAAAAAGAAGGGTATTCACGTGAGTTTTCTTCGGCTCTAACTGCTGCTTCATCGGTTATTGGCCCGATGATCCCACCCAGTATTCCGGTCATTATCTATGCGCTGATAGCCAGCGGAGTATCTGTTCCTGCGTTGTTCTTGGCAGGTATTGTCCCTGGTGTATTGTCTGCGGTTTGCCTGTCGGTTTATGTGTACTTCTATGCAACTCGAAATAAAAATATTAAGTGCACCACGGTAAAACCAAGTTTAAAAGAAAGGCTTAGCGCATTCATTAGTGCAATCGTGCCGCTTACTATGCCTGTTTTTATTATTGGCGCTATCTTGATGGGGATAGTCACACCGACTGAAGCAGCGGCGTTTGCGGCATTTTATGCGCTGATCATAGGAATGTTTATCTTCAGAACCTTGAAGATTAAAGATTTGCCTTCAGTGTTTATTACTTCAATGCGTGACTCCTCGATTGTATTGATCTTGATTGCTGTTGTATCGGTTGCTAACTGGCTGCTGACATTTTCGCAAGTTCCTCAAATGATCAGTCAGCAGGTACTGGATAATATAACCAATCCAATTGTCTTTTTGTTGTTGGTTAACCTTATCTTGCTGTGTGTGGGTTTGTTCTTAGAAGGCATTGCCGCAATGCTTATCTTGATCCCGATCCTTCACCCAATAGCGATGAGTTTTGGAATTGATCCAGTTCATTTTGGGGTAATTGTTATCTTCAACTTGATGATTGGCTTGATCACACCACCAATGGGTATGTGTTTGTTCGTGGCCAATACGATTTCTAAAGTTGGAATTGCATCCATTTCACGGCAGGTTATACCGTTATTTGCACTTGAAGTTGTCGTACTGATGTTTATTACGTTTGTTCCTAGTTCAGTATTGATGCTGCCGAGATTATTTGGCTATTAACGGTCTTAAAAATACTGGTTAATATTTGGCTTAATATTGTGAAAGACAATTAAATAGAAAGGGAAAATTGAGTGTCTATTATAAGCATACTGCTTCCAATTATTATCTTAATTGCTATTGGTTACTACACAGTTCATGTTGGTTTCTTTAGCAAGACATTTATTAATGAATGCAGTGTGTTTGTGCTATACATTTCAATGCCATCGATAATTATTGTTAATATTATTCAAATGGACTTTTTTACGGGGTTAAATGTTAACTACTTGACGGTATACACCCTAACGGGGTTAACCGCTATGTTGATCGGCATGGTAGGTAGCCGGTTGATATTTAACCATAGCTGGGGAAACACTGCGGTTAATAGTTTAGGTTGTGGCATGCCAAATAGTGCTTTTATTGGGCTTCCGATTGCTATGCAAGTGTTTGATAGTAGTGTCGTTGAAGCCTTTTTAATGTGCATCCTAATTGAAAACCTTATTTTGATCCCCTTATCGCTCGTGTTTATCGAGTCGACAAACGTAGAGGAAAAATTGAATGCGAGAAAGACTTTCATTGCAATAACCTCACGAATGCTGAAAAGTCCGATTATTATTGCAATAATTATTGGCGTATCTATTAACCTCTTTACTCTGACGGTACCGAGTTTTCTGGTTGAAACCCTATCAATTCTGTCAAAAACCTCGATGGGATTAGCGTTGTTTGTTATTGGTGGAGCATTAGCTCACTCAAAAATATTGGATGATCTTAACCGAACACTCTTTATATCTTCCGTAAAATTGATTGTTTGTCCTGTATTAGCGATTACATTTACGTTGTTTCTACCGTTAGATGATGATTTAAAACTGGCAATCATTATATTTACAGCAGCACCAATGATGAGCATTTATCCAGTTATTGGCGGGAAATATGGCCAGCAAGTATTTTGTGCCAGCACCTTACTTATTACAACGATTTTATCGAGTGTAACGATTACATCAATTATATATTTTTATAGTTTATATATGGGAGGGTTTTCATCTTAAATATTATTTCTCCTCATACTTTATACGCTTATAAATAACATGAAATTTTTATTGAAAGTCAGTTAATGGAATAAAATAATGACTAAATTAAATATTGCCGTCGCGGGCGCCGGCTTGATTGGTAAAACACACCTGAAGCTTATTCATGAGAGTGAAGAATGTGATATTTCGGCAATTGTGGACCCTTCCCCACAAGCCAGTCAACTTGCTGAGCAATATAATGTTCCTCTCTATTCAAGCTTGAATGAATTATTCGAAACAAATAAACCCGACGGTATTATCCTCGCAACGCCAAATAGCTTACATGCAGAGCAAGCTTTGCAGTGTATTCATGAAAATGTACCAGCTATTGTAGAAAAGCCAGTAACGGAATCAATTGAAGATGGTGAACGGGTCTACCTTGAGTCACAACGCTTCAATAGCAAGATCTTGGTTGGCCACCATCGAGCTTATAGCCCGATTTTAGAGACAGCAAAGCAGGTTATTGATAGTAATGAGCTAGGAAATATTGTTGCCATTATTGGCAGTGCGGTTTTCTATAAACCGGATAACTATTTTGAAATGGGTGAATGGCGCACTAAAAAGGGAGGCGGTCCAATCCTCATCAATATGATCCATGAAATAGGCAATTTACGTTACCTTCTTGGTGATATCAGCGGTGTTCAAGCCATTAGTTCTAATACTACGCGTCAATTTGAAGTAGAAGACACTGCAGCGATAACCTTGAAGTTCGCGAGTGGTGCATTGGGAACCTTCTTGTTGTCAGACGCCGCAAGTAGCCCAAAAAGCTGGGAGCAGACGTCTGAAGAAAATAAATCTTATGCTGCTTACTCAGATGAAGATTGTTATCACATTGCCGGAACACATGGTTCGTTGTCTATTCCAACGATGCGGTTGAAGTCATATTCCAAGGGGCAGGAACAATCTTGGTGGGAGCCGCTTAAGCAGTCGGTAGTGGATATGAAACGTGAAGATCCGCTCAAACTTCAGCTTAGGCATTTTTGCGATTTAATTAAGAACGATGTTGAACCAAGAGTCAGTATAAAAGATGGTCTGCAAAACCTGATTGTCGTTGATGCAATTATCAAAGCTTGTGAGACATCGGAATATATTGAAATAAAACAAGCTTAATACACCTGAAAATTCGCTGGCAGTAATGGATATATAAAAGGTATTACAATGAAGTATTCAATCGCGACTGTTTGCCTTTCTGGCAACCTTGCTGAAAAAATGGAAGCTGCACATAAAGCTGGATTCCATGGTATTGAAATTTTTGAACAGGATTTAACGAAGTTTACTGGCACTCCCTCTGATGTAAGGCGCATGGCAGCTGATTATGGATTAGAGATCCTTGCCCTGCAGCCATTTAGGGATATGGAAGGCATGCCTGCGCCATTACGCCAGCAAAAGTACGACATGTTGCAGAAAAAAATGGCGCTAGCTCATGAGCTTGGTACCAAACGTATGATGATGTGCAGTAACGTTCAACCTTATGCTTCATCAGACTTACACCAATGTGCTGAAGATTTGTATACCGCCGCAGAATTGGCCAAGCAAGAGAATATGATGCTGGGCTACGAAGCATTGGCGTGGGGGCGGCATATTGCTGACTATGATGATGCTTGGGAATTAGTGAAGCTCGTTAATCACGATAACCTAGGTATTGTGCTAGACACTTTCCATATGTTTGCCCGAGGCAATACGCTCGATACATTGAAAAATGATATTCCTCTGGACAAAATTGCCTTGGTTCAGGTTGCCGATGCACCTAAGCTGAATATGGATGTATTGCAATATAGCCGCCATTTCCGCTGCTTCCCTGGTCAAGGGGACTTGCCTGTGGTGGAGTTCTTGCAGGCATTGAAAGCGAAAGGCTTCGACGACTATCTTTCTCATGAGATTTTCAATGATGAGTTTAGGGCGTCATCGCCATATGAAAAAGCGGTTGATGGTATTCGCTCGCTCAAATGGTTGGAAGATCAGGCCAAAGAGAAAAAGCATACCCCGCCGGAAGTGACTGATATTGAGTTTATTGAGTTTTCAGTTGCTGATAAGGCCGAGAATCCGGTTGTGAAAGTGCTGACATCACTGGGCTTTGAAACCACGCATGTGCATAAATCGAAAGATGTTGAGCTAATGAAAAAAGGCAATGTAAACATTGTCTTGAATAAAGAACGAAACAGCAATGCCCATGATTTCTTGAATAAGCACGGTGAGTCGGTGTGCGCCATTGGTCTGTTATCAAAAGATAGCACCAAGAGCATGGCTTTTGCCCAGCGCTACCATTCTGACGTGATTTTAGAGGCCAACGTTGATACCGAGCTGAGTATACCGGCTGCAGTGGGGGCGGGTGATACGCTGGTATATTTCCTTGATGAGAATTCACCACTTAAGTTCTATGAAGCAGATTTCGAGCCGCTAAGTGACTTAGATTATAAAGATGATGATAACTTGATCCGTATTGATCACGTTGGTCAAACGGTATCGAATACCGAAATGCTCTCGACTATATTCTTCTACAAGTCGATGTTCGGGTTTGACACCGAGCAGAGCTACGACTTGCCAGATACCAATGGCTTGATCACTAGCCGGACCGTTACCAGCCCAAACAATAAAGTGAAGATCGCCCTCAACACCACCAATGCATCACAGACGTCATCGCAGCACTTCTTGAAGCAGTCGAATGGGGCGAGCGTAAATCAGATTGCATTTGAATGCCGCGATATTTTTGCTGAGGCCGAGAAGGTCGATAAAGCTTATCTGTTAGATATTCCGGCTAACTACTATCGTGATTTAGAAGCCCGATTCGGCTTGTCGGAAGAACTACTGGAAAAGCTGGCAAGCAACAATATTATGTATGATCAGGACGAAAAGGGGGCCTTTTTCCACTTCTATACCCAAGAGATCAACGGCATCTTCTTTGAAATGGTTCAACGTGTCGGTGACTACTGCCGTTACGGCGAAGAAAATGCCTTTATTCGTTTATCGGCCCAGTCGATGGCAAGGATGGCGAACTAACGTATTTGTTTGCTCGTGTGTATATCGTTTTGGCAGCACTAGTGTGCTGCTTTTTTTTGTTGGCGATATATACCAAGTTCCTTGGTGTTCATATTAGTTCGTTTTGTACCTTAGACTCATGCAGGGCATAAACTAGCTAGAGGCTATTTCTAATATCGCCCTCTAAGGTTCAAAAGTATGCAGAATTGTGATTGCAGGCGTTAATCAATATAAATGCCCATAAGTATAACTAGAAGTTTTAGTTTTTAGCCGGTAGGTTGGATTATTAAATAAATTGGGCTATTGGCTAACTTGGTAAGAGCTGAATTTGGCTGTCAATCTTGATTGCGCATCTTTTATTTAAGATATAAGCTGAGTGGAATTTACCTTTCATAATTATACTAGCGGAAACAAAACCATTAGAGACCGTAAATGAAAATAACTATAGTGCAAGCTGATGTAGTGTATAAAAATAAAAAAGAGAACATATCAAAGCTATCATCTATGTTAGCGAACGCCGAAGAAGTCGGAGACCTAACATTGTTGCCGGAAATGTTTTCTACAGGCTATATATTCTCTAAGCCAAGTGAAATACATAACTTGAGCGAGGACTATTCAAACAGTGAAACAATTGATGCGATACGATTACTTGCGAAAGAATACGATACTACATTCGTAGCAGGTATCGCAGAGCAGCACGATGGAAAATATTACAACAGTGTTGCGGTGATAAGTGAAAGCGGTTTACTTCATCGCTATAGAAAGATCAGTCAAAACCCAATTGATCAGAAGTATTTCTCTCGTGGCGAAAGTACTTTAAGTTTTAAACATAAAGGGTTAGTTTTTGGTATTGCGATATGTTTTGATATTTGGTTCCCTGAAATAATTCGAGCTTATACGAAAGAAAATATAGACGTTCTTCTTCACCCGGCTAACTTTGGTGGGCAACAAAGTTTACATTTTTCTAAGTTAAGGGCGCTTGAAAATAGCTTCTATGTGGTTACATGCAATAGAGTTGGAAAAGATGTAACGAAAGAATTAACGGGTCAGTATTGTGGTTCAAGTTGTGTATTCAATCCTGCGGGTGAATTAGTTGAACAATTTGGTACCGCTTCTTCAGTGCAAACCATTGAAATAACAAATAGCAAGCCAGCGCCTCAATTAATTGGCATTTCATTGAACGATGAGATCGAAACAATTAAAGAGATAATATAGCCCGCCCCATCAAGCATCTTGCATAATGTTTGATGGGGTACGCCGAATTTTATTTCATTTTTTATTTCATCAACAGCGAACGAATAGCCAATTCATAGCCTTTGGTGCCAAAACCAATGAGTGTGCCTGCTGCTACTGGTGAGACATAGGAGTGGTGACGGAAAGGCTCTCTGGCATGAACATTAGAGATATGAACTTCAATTACTGGCACTTCAATGCCTTTAATTGCATCGTGAAGAGCAATAGATGTGTGGGTGTAAGCGCCGGGATTGATCACTACGCCAAGCAGTGTACCTTGCTTGAATTTTTCGTTGGCTTCATGAAGAGAATCAAGAAGAACGCCTTCATGATTCGACTGACGAAAATCAATGGTGTAGTCGTATTGCTGGGCAACGACCTTACAGTTCTCTTCAACATCGTGCAGGGTTTCATTGCCATATTGCTCAGGCTCACGTGTGCCAAGCAGATTAAGGTTAGGGCCGTTCAAGACCATGATTTCAGACATAATTGTTCCTAAATTAGTGTTGGGCCACAAGGCGAGAATAACAGGTTTGGCGATATCCATTAATGGTATCTATATCGAGTTTGGTGTCATTGAAGAGCTCGTAGGCATCAATCGCTTGATAGAAAAATAAGTTAAAGCCAGATAGGGTATTTAATCCCGCTTGTTTAGATAAAGTAAGGAATGTTGTTTCTAGCGGTGTATATACCGCATCGAAAGCCCAATATTGACGACCAAGCCAATCTTTGTCGATTACACAGCCCGGGGTTGAATAATGGCCAATTGGAGTGCAGTTAATGATACCTTCCGCGTTTTTGGCATAATGCTCGAGGGTTGATTGGGACAAAGCCTGCGCATTAAAACCGCTGTGTATTAACTCTTTAGCTAACGATTCTGCTCGCTGCTGGTTAATGTCATACACCGCAATCTCCTCAGCACCGAGTTCACCGAGAGCAAAAGCGATGGCCTTACCGACGCCGCCTGTCCCAAACAGGGTGACCTTGCCAGGTTTTCGGGTGGAGAATTTATTCTTGTAGGCTTTCATGAACCCGGTGTAATCAGTGTTGTAAGCTCGCGTTCCCTCTTCTGAGAAGATCAGAGTATTTGCAGCAAGGGTTTTTTGGACTGATGCATCCAACGTATCTGATACCAGCAGCGCACACTCCTTGTACGGGTAAGTTACATTAACCCCTCGGTGCTTAGAGTTTTTCAGTTTATTGATTTGAGCGATAAAGTCATCTTTGTCGCCTGAGTTTATTGGTGATAAGTCATAGGTTAATTTAATACCTTTGAGTTCAGCCAAGTGATTATAAAAACCTGGGGAACCTGACTTATCAATATTTGCGCCTACAAGAGATAACTTCTTCATTATGTACCCTTCTGATCCACACCAACATTCTATTAATCAAGGATCTGCTCGATTTGGTCTAGTGTCTCCATGGCGGGTAAACACTGAGCAACACTTGAGTTTGGCTCTCGGCCAGTCTTGATAGCATCAAAGAATTCTCGGTCGATGAGCTCAATGCCATTGTTAGAGATTGCAACATCGCTGAGATCGATAGGGTTTTCATTACCGTCAAATAGATCGTCGTAACGGGCGATATAAGTCCCTTCATCACAGATATAGCGGAAAAAGGTACCGAAAGGACCATCATTATTAAATGAGAGCGAGAGGGTGCAAAGTGCACCAGATGGCACCTTCATACCGATGCTCATATCCATGGCGATGCCTAGATCTGGGTGGATAGGACCTTGCATGGCCTGAACCTTAGACGCTTGTTCACCTGTCTGATATTGGAATAGGTCGACCGTATGGCAAGCGTGGTGCCAAAGCAGGTGATCAGTCCACGTACGAGGCTCGCCTTTGGCATTGGTATTCGTGCGGCGGAAGAAATAGGTTTGCACGTCCATCTGCTGAATATTCAGCTCACCAGCCTGAATTTTATTGTGGATCCATTGGTGGCTAGGGTTGAAGCGACGGGTGTGCCCTGCCATGGCAACCAGTCCGGTTGATTGTTGGATATCCACTAAGCGGCGGGCGTCAATAATATTGTCTGCCATTGGGATCTCTACCAGCACATGTTTACCGGCTTCAAGGCACTGGATGGCTTGGCTGGCATGCATTTGTGTCGGGGTCGCGAGGATCACCGCATCAACATTTTCAAGTGCGAGAGCTTGTTCCAGTTCGTTAGTAATATAAGGAGCGGTGTCATACTGCATGGCAATTTGTTGTAGCTTATCCAGCTGTGTATCAACCAAGGCAGCGACCTTAACACCTTGAATATTGCCGATGGCTTCTAAGTGTTTGGTGCCAAATGCGCCTGAGGCTCCGACAATACATACATTCATAATACAGCTCCCTTGCTAGTCATTGAATTATTCCCTATTGCGTCTGGAATAGGTTAAATGCGATTTGTTATTTTTGTGTAACTTTAATGGGCCTAATTTATCAGTTGTATAACGAAAACGATAATTGATTAATTCGAGCGGTCATTCATTTTTTGAATAGACCTTTCTCTGATAACAAATAATGATTTTAATATTTACTTTTTCCAATGGTGCGAGTGTAACTTTATGAAAATTAATTAAATCAATCTGTTTATGGTTAATTGTTTTCCTTGGTGTATCGAGCCTGTAATTCAGTGCTGATGTCTTGCTATATCAAAAATCAATATCATTACTTTAAATTGGAATGGTRAAAATGATGGCAGCTATGAATACTGTGAACTGTAAATTGAAAACAATTTAGTAACATAATTATTTCAAGCAGGATGCCTAGTATGATTATCGACTGTCATGGACATTACACCACAACCCCTCCTCAAGTAGGCGATTACCGAGAGTCGCAAAAAGCTGCGCTAGCACAAAACCCGAACCATATTGGTAGTAAGGGACAAATCCATATTACCGACGATGAAATTCGTGAAAGTATTGATAATAATCAGCTGCGTTTACAAAAAGAGCGCGGCACTGAYTTGACGATTTTCTCGCCTCGAGCAAGCTGGATGGGACACCATATTGGTAATGAACATACCAGTCGTTTTTGGACCGAGCATCAAAATGATTTGATCCGCCGTGTTTGTGATCTATATCCGAACAATTTTGCGCCTGTTGCGCAGCTGCCCCAGTCCCCGGGTGTATCGCCTGAAAAATCAGTTGCAGAGCTAGTTCGTTGCGTGGAAGAAATGGGCTTTATTGGCTGTAACCTGAACCCTGATACGACAGGTGGATTTTGGAAAGATGCTTCACTGGGCGATCGTTCTTTTTATCCACTTTACGAGAAGATGGTTGAACTTGATGTACCCGCGATGATCCATGTCAGTGCCGCGTGTAACGACTGTTTCCATACCACGAGTTCACATTATCTTGGCGCTGATACCACTGCCTTCCAGCAACTGATGATGTCAGATGTATTTAAAGATTTTCCAGAATTGAAAATTATCATTCCTCACGGCGGCGGCGCAGTGCCGTACCACTGGGGACGCTTCCGTGGAATTGCCCAAGATATGGGATTGCCACCACTGGAAGAGCTGGTTTTGAAAAATATCTATTTCGATACCTGCGTTTATCACCAAAAAGGGATTGATCTGCTGCTTGATATCTTGCCGACAGAAAACATTTTGTTCGCCTCTGAAATGATTGGTGCGGTTCGTGGTATCGACCCAGAAACTGGGCACTATTTTGATGATACCAAGCGTTATATCGATGCGAATACCAAATTAACGAGTGAAGAAAAATCATTGATTTTCGAAGGCAATGCTCGTCGTGTCTTTAGCCGCCTAAATATTGCATAAACAAGTATCGGAAGAAACAAGGAGTGATCATGAACAAGAATGTTGTCGTGCAAAATATCGAGCGTGTTAACCCTGAGATCATTCAGGGGTTAGCGGAGTGCGGTGTCGCAACAGTACATGAAGCGCAAGGTCGTCGTGGTCTGCTTGCTGATTACATGCGACCAATTTATTCCGGTGAGTCAGTCGCTGGCTCGGCGCTGACTATTTCAGGTGCTGCAGGCGACAACTGGATGATGCATGTTGCTATTGAGCAAGCTCGCGAAGGTGACATGTTGGTATTCGCACCAACGTCACCGTCTAACTTTGGCTTCTTTGGTGATCTGCTGGCAACGTCGGCTCAGGCTCGTGGAGTGGTGGGATTGATCATTGAAGGTGGGGTGCGTGATACCCGCGATCTTAAAACGATGAATTTCCCGGTGTGGTCAAAACATGTTTTCAGCCAAGGCACAATAAAAGAAACCCTAGGCTCAGTGAACGTACCGATGGTTTGTGCTGATGAGCTGATTAATCCTGGTGACGTGATTGTTGCTGATGATGATGGTGTGTGTGTTGTTCGCCGCGAAGAAGCCGATCAAGTACTTGCTGAGTCTCGTGCCCGCATGGTGCGTGAAGAGGAGAAGCGCGTTCGATTGGCGAACGGAGAGCTCGGGCTTGATATCTATAATATGCGTGGGCGTTTGGCGGAAAAAGGACTGAAATATGTCTAATGAAACGCCTTTATCTGCACCGTGTATGTGGATGCGGGGCGGGACATCTAAAGGGGCTTATTTCTTGAAAGAGGATTTGCCACAAGATCTGCCATCACGTGATGCGTTTCTGCTCAGTGTGATGGGTTCACCCGATCCTCGTCAGATTGACGGCATGGGGGGAGGTGACCCCCTGACATCTAAAGTGGCAGTGATCGAGCCGTCATCACGTCACGATATTGATGTTGATTACCTGTTTTTGCAGGTCTTTGTTGATGAAGCCATTGTGAGTGATGGGCAAAACTGCGGCAACATTCTTGCGGGTGTCGGTGCGTTTGCCATCGAACGTGGCTTGGTTGCTGCCGAGAATGGTGAAACGACAGTCACTGTCTATATGGAAAATACGGGCCAGGTTGCTTCTTGCGTGATCCAAACGCCGAACGGGATTGTGTCATACCGAGGCGAAGCGTCAATTGATGGCGTTGAAGGCACAGCAAGTCCCGTAGCGGTGACATTTAAAGACACCGCGGGCTCGAGCTGTGGTGCCTTACTACCAACGGGCCGGGAGTTTGACAATATCGATGGTGTCCCCGTTACCTTAATTGATAATGGCATGCCTGTTGTTGTACTCAGAGCAGAAGATATGGGGATCTCCGGAACAGAATCTCGTGCTGAACTTGAAGAGAACCCCCTATTGCGTGAAAAGCTTGAAAGTATTCGCTTACAAGCTGGGCCAATGATGAACCTTGGCGATGTTACTGAACGTTCAGTGCCTAAGATGACCATGGTAAGTGCACCGCTCCAGGGAGGCGCGATTGCGACTCGCACGTTCATCCCACATCGTTGCCATGCGTCAATTGGTGTACTCGGCGCTGTTAGCGTCGCAACAGCCTGTATGTTGCCTGAGTCTCCCGCTTTTGGTCTGGCAAGCATCCCAGAGGATCAGGTTAAATCATTAGCTATTGAGCATCCTATCGGTAACCTGACGGTAATACTGACTACAGATCACAATAACAACGTCGAAAACTCAGCGATTTTACGAACGACGCGTAAGTTATACGACGGTGTCGTGTTTGGTCACTAACGGAAGAGAAATAACAAGGAATAAACATGGACGCAGATTATTTACCTTTTCATGGTAACCCTACAAAACCTGATTTTAAGGTGCCTGCTGGTGCCGTTGATGCGCATTGTCATGTGTTTGGCCCTGCTGCATTGTTCCCTTATTCGCCGAAACGAAAATATACGCCGTGTGATGCGTCAAAATCTCAGTTATTTGCTCTGCGTGATCATTTAGGTTTTAGCCGAAATGTGATTGTGCAGGCATCGTGTCATGGTACAGATAACGCAGCGTTGCTTGATGCGCTAGACAGCGCAGGTGAGCTGGCACGTGGTGTTGCTGTGGTATCGGAAGACATTACTGAGGATGAACTGCAAGATATGCATGCACGTGGTGTACGAGCGGTTCGCTTTAATTTTGTAAAGCGCTTAGTTGATACTACGCCGAAAGAAGTCTTTAAGAGTATCGCCAATAAAATTCGCCCGCTCGGTTGGCATGTTGTGGTGTATTTTGAAGCGCCCGATCTAGAAGATATTGCCCCGTTCTTATTAGAGCTGGATATGACCATTGTGGTTGATCATATGGGACGCCCCGATGTTGCAAAAGGGGTTGATCACCCTGACTTCCAGCGCTTTGTTTCGTTGCTAGCAGACAACCCGAATATCTGGACTAAAGTTAGCTGCCCAGAGCGACTGACAAATACCGCACCGGATTACAGTGATGTCGTGCCTTTTGCTAAGTACTTGGTTGAACGTTTCCCTAGCAGAGTGCTGTGGGGGACTGATTGGCCACACCCGAACATGAAATCTCATGTACCGGATGACGGTAAGCTGGTGGATGTAATTCCGCTGATTGCGCCAACGACTGAGAGCCAGCAAGCATTGTTAATCAATAATCCGATGAAATTATATTGGTCAGAATAGGGATCCTGGAATGTCATATTTAAATAACTCGACCCCAATTTCGGGGACAACAATGTTTGACAGCAAGATGGCAATGAAAGGCTATGGCCTGAACAAAATGTGTTATTCGCTAAACGATGAATCAGGGCGTCAGGCATTTACAGAAGATGAAGTGGCATATTGCGATAAGTTTGGCTTAACGGATGAGCAAAAAACCGCAATACGTGATCGTGATGTGCTCAAGCTGCTTGAAGAGGGTGGCAGTATTTATTATCTCGCTAAGTTTGTCGGTATGTTAGGGATGAATATGCAAGATATTGGTGCGCTTCAAACAGGGATGTCTGTTGAAGAGTTCAAACAAAAATTAGTTAAGGCAGGAGAATAAGCGGATGGCGAAGGTTATTGGTGGTATCACAACATCTCATATTCCCTTGATTGGCAAAGCCATTGAGCAAGGCATTCAGCAGACGCCTTATTGGAAAACCTTTTTTGATGCATATCCTCCTATCCATAAATGGTTAGAGGAAGAGAAACCCGATGTCGCGATTGTTTTTTATAACGACCATGGGCTGGAATTTTTCATTGATAAGAAACCCACGTTTGCGATTGGTGCGGCAGCGCAATACCATAATGCTGACGAAGGGTGGGGGATAAAACCGATCCCGCCGATCAATGGCGATCAGGAGCTATCTTGGCATATCTGTAATGAGCTCGTTGATAAAGAGTTCGATATTACAATCTGCCAAGAAATGCGGGTCGATCACGGCTTAACGGTGCCGATGCAGCTGATGTGGCCGGGAAATCAGTACGATCATATGAAGGTGATCCCTGTATGTATCAATGTTGAACAGCACCCAATGCCGTCTCCGAAGCGCTGCTTCGATCTGGGTAAAGTAATTGGCGAGGCGGTTGAATCTTACGATAAAGATCTCAAGGTTGTGGTGTTGGGTACCGGTGGTATGTCACACCAACTTGATGGTGAGCGTGCCGGTTTTATTAATAAAGAATTCGACTTGTACTGCATGGATAAAATCATTAGTGAACCAGAGGCACTTACTGCATTGACCATCCGTGATTTAATCGAAGAAGCGGGGGCGCAAGGACCTGAGTTGATCATGTGGCTAGGCATGCGTGGCGTACTTAGCGGTGAGCTTAATGTTCTACACAGCAATTACCATATCCCTATTTCCAATACCGGAGCGGGTACCATGTTGATAGAAAATAAAGCGTAAGATGTTATCTATCGGCTGAATCAGTGGTGCTAAAAGGTATTGATTAGGCAAAAGGTGCAGATATCGTTTGAACTCTAACCACTTAGCGTTTTAGGGGCTTTACAACTTTTCTGTATCCCCGTATTATTTGCCGCACAACGGAGAGATGGCTGAGTGGCCGAAAGCACCTGACTTGAAATCAGGCGAGGGGCGACCCTCCTAGGGTTCAAATCCCTATCTCTCCGCCACATTAGAAGAAGCCGCTGATTTATCAGCGGCTTTTTTGCATCTAGGGTATATAGAACCCAAGGTTCAGCCGAGCAAAGCGAGACAACGTTACTAGCCGAAGGCGTTTTGAAGTAACGGCCCGTAGGGCGAAGTAAATCCGTAATACCCTCGTAGCACTCCGGCACATTCAGAAAGCCTCGACAGAAATATCGAGGCTTTCGTCGCTGTGGGGCTTTTAGGCACTTAAATTACTTTTCAGGCCATAGGTAAACTTGCACATTTTGTGGGTCGCTTTGAGCTGGGCTTTTGTAAAGTGTGCGAAGCACAGATTTGGCACGATCACCAAAGGTCTCGCCATCATCACCAAACCCTGGCCAGTGTCCATCTCCGCCATCAACGTTTTTCATAAAGCCAAGGTAATGTGCAGTTTCGTGTAATACGATTCCTTTATCAAACCAACATTGGCCAGACTTGTCACCGAGGTTAATCCAATTAAAGCCTTTTTGGCCGTTGAAGTAGTTGTTTTCATCTACAATCAGGTTGGCACCGGTAGACATGTTTGGTCCGCCCGACACCGTACCGCAGGTTTGTTGGTTATCATACACTTTGATAGTTGTGCCTACCGAGAAGATAACGCCACCTTCACCTGCAATAGATGAGTAGTCGATATCGTGTTTCCATGGGTTTTCTACACTGGTATCAATATCGGTATAGCCCATGAATTTAAACGCCCCAGGCGCTTCCATAACCACTTCCAGCTCGGCAATTGCAGATTTGATTAACTGCTGGTTGGCGTCTGTCATTTTATCTGAGTTATTGAAGTAGTAGTGAATTGGGTCTTCTTCTGTGGCGTGAAAGCGCATGGTTAACCCTTCAGTTGATGGGAGGCCATAGTTTTCTGCACAAAGAGAAGACCAAGATGTGTTGTCAGCTAGTTGGCCACCACGACAGTACCAGAGGTTATTCTTATCTATCAGATCTTGATCAACAATGTCGCTGAGTGGGTAGATGTTACCAGCATAGGATTCAACAAAGGTTTCTTCAGCAAGCTTACTCATGATGGTTCGGACTTGATTTTCCGAAGCGGATTTTGAAGATGAGCCTGAGTCACTCCCGCTACCACCTCCACAACCTGTAAGTGCAATGGCGGCTAATGCAGGAAAAATAATTTTTTTCATTATGTTATTGATTTAATAGGTTAAAATTTTACAAATGCTAACACTAAAGTTCAACTAGTTACATATGAAAACAGCTGAAAGTGGAACGATTGTACAAATTGAAGGCTTATTGGTTTTATTATGAGCGACTGGTGAGGGTGTTGCTTGGGTTTTTCTTGTAATCCTTTGTTTTTAAGGTTGTTTTAGTGTCGATTTTGACTCGAATGAATGGTGTCTATCGCTTGATAAGCTCAACACTACTAATTATGCTGCGAGTTTGCAATTTCCTCACTTACCCACTGCAGTAACTGTTTGATAGCCCGAGACAACACCTGATTTTGCCTTACAATATAGCCAAGGCTGGTGGTTGGGAAATCTGGCAGCGGCGTAATCGTGCTCTTTAGATTGAGTTTAGGGTGAAGCGAGAAGGCTGGCACAATAGCGATTCCAAAACCCGCTTCGGCCCAGTCGATTTGTGCATCAACACTACCGACTTCCATTATTCGGTATTTGGGCAGTTTTAGGCTCGGCAGTGCCATGTCGATTAAATCACGGGTTCGGGTATCGTGCCCGAGCAAAATCAATGTGGGCGCTTCACCATTCTCCAGCTCTTTATTCTGCATCGCGTGTTGTTGCCACTGTTCAAGTCCATTGCCTAATGCACACCAACGTACTTGCCTGAGTTCAGTAAAGTGCAGTGGCTGGCTTTCTTTCTGGGCTATCACAAAGCCCAAATCGGCTTTGGCACTTTTAACTAATTCGGCAGCTTGGGTAGAAGTGGTATTAAATAGTGATAGGTCAATACCGGGAAACTCATGCTTAAAAGACTGGAAAGGCTTGATCAATAATAGGCGAGAAATAATATCGCTGGCGGCGATAGATACGGTTCCTTGGCTCATGTCATTGATGGCGTTGAGATCAGCCTGACAAACTTGTAGTTCTTGCAACGAACGTTGTGCACTAAGCAATAAACGCTCCCCTGCATGGGTAAGGCGAAATGGACTTCGCTCGATAAGCTTCACTCGGGTTGTTTGCTCGAGCTGCTTGATATGCAGGCTAACATTCGGTTGGGTCATATGCAGTGCTGCAGCTGTCTTACCAAAATGTTCAAGCCGTGAAAGCGTAACAAAGGTATTGAGCCAATTGAGATCTAGCATACAGAGCCCTCGAAAACAGGAAGTTGATGGTGATAATTGCCGCTACGGCTTAAGTTACTCGGCCTATTTTATCTAATTTTTACCAAATGCCCATATGTAATCCTTATTAAGCTGATAACTATTATTAATTTCTCTTATTTATGGCTGAGGCATAGCATAGAGGCTTCGCTTATAAGGAGAGTTAATTATGTCGTCTATCGTTGTGGTTGGTGCAAACTGGGGTGATGAAGGTAAAGGTCGTATTGTCGATTTTCTGGCTGAGCAGGCATCAGCAAGTATTCGTTTCCAAGGTGGCAATAATGCTGGCCATACCGTGGTCAATGATCTTGGTACATTCAAACTTCACCAGCTACCAAGCGGCGTATTTAACCCAGACTGTATTGCCGTTTTAGGCCCAGGTATGGTGCTCAGCCCAGAGCATCTTTCAACAGAAATTGAAGAAGTGAAAGCTGCAGGCGTTAATGTAAACCTATGCATTTCAGATCGTGCGACTTTATGTCTTCCGCTTCATGCGCTTGAAGATACGCTAGAAGAAGAGCGTTTAGGTGATGGTGCTTATGGCTCAACCCGTCAGGGTATTGCACCGGCTTATGGCGACCGCGTGATGAAAAAAGGTATCTTGGTCGGCTGGTTACAACAACCTGAAGTTTTGCTTGAGCGCATTCAGTTCATGATGGACTGGAAATTACCACAGCTAAAAGCCCTATACCCTTCATTTGAATTCGAGCAAACCGCTGAAGAAATGACTCAGTGGCTGCTAGAGGTTTCTGCGCCTTGGCGTGATTCCATCTGTAATGTCACGCTGCCGCTTAAAGCACTACAAGCCAAAAATGAAAACCTGTTGTTTGAAGCTCAGCTAGGTGCAGGTCGTGACTTGGTTTATGGCGAGTACCCATGGACAACATCATCGAACGTTATTTCTACTTACGCGGGTATTGGTAGTGGCTTGCCAGCGCTACGTCCTGAACGTGTGATCGCGGTTGCTAAAGCATTTAGCTCATCGGTTGGTACAGGCACGCTGGTTACGGCGATGGAAGAGCAAGACGCTTTCCGTGAAGCTTCTAATGAATTTGGTGCAACAACAGGTCGTCCGCGTGACATGGGTTACTTCGATGCGGTTGCAACCCGTAACGGTGTTGAGATCCAAGCGGCGACAGAAATTGCTCTTACTAAGCTAGATTGCTTAAGTGGTATGGCGGATCTGAAAATCTGTGTTGACTATGATGGCGACCACAGCGAAAACCCAATTTGGCCACAAACGGCTTCATTGGCACCGGTTTACGAGCAAATGGACGCGTGGAGTGAAGACATTACAGGTTGTCGTCAGTTTGAAGAGTTACCAAAAGCAGCCCAAGCTTATGTATTGCGCATTGAAGAATTAATGGGTGTTCCCGTGAAAATGGTATCGGTAGGTCCTGGTCGCGAACAGATGATCATGCGATAAAAGCGCATTTGCTTTAAAATGCATTGATGGAATATAAAGCCAGCAGATCCTTCTGCTGGCTTTTTTACGCTTACGGGCTTAACGAATTAACAGCAAGGCCGCTTCACTGTCAGCCATGATTTTCGTGGTGTTACTACCGACGAAAAACTGTCGCCACTGTGAATGACCGTAAGCACCCATCACAATCAGTTCTATCTGTTTTTGCTGTTGGTAATTAAGCAATGCAGAGTGAACCTCGCCTTGCAATACTTGCTCGATAACGTCAATTCCAGCAGCTTGTAGTTTCTGGCTTGCTTGGACAAAACCTTCTGAGGCATGTTTGTCGACTGTTACTAGGTGACAGGTCATGCCTTTTAACAGTGGTGTTCTGATTGCCTTTTCAATTAGCTTTTGGCCAATTGCACTGCCATCATAGGCCAGCAGGTACTCTGCCGGAACGGTAAAGCAATTGGTTGCGACTAAGATATGCGCTTGAACCGAGCGAACAACACTCTCAAGCTGAGACCCAATCGTATGCTGCATGTTCTGGTGTTCGCTGCCAGATTTACCAATCACCAATAAACGCAGCTCGTCTGCTAATTCATCCAAGGTGCTGAGTAAGGAACCATGTAGCAACAATCGTTGCGGATCAAATAAGCCAAGTTGTAACGCTTTTTTCTGTGCATCTTCAAGCAACAGTTTTCCGTGCTTAACGGCCAGTTTATTACGTTGTTCATCAAGTATGACTAACTGGTTCAGCAGTTGCTCTCGGCTACCCAGTCCAATCTGGCCTGATAATTCACTCGAAGTTGCCTGATCTGGTTGATCGATAACATGTAAAAATGCCAGCGGGGCGTTAAGAGATTGCGCGGCCCAGCAAGCGGTATCTTCGACGGCAGATGAAAGGGAAGAGCCATCAAGACATGCAATAATTTTCGTCATCATATTTCCTTTAATGCCCTGTTAGCATTTTTTCTACGGCTTCAGGTTTATCATGGATTGCGAATTTGTCCACGATGGTTGATGTTGCCTGATTCATTCCTATTATTTCGACATCTGTGCCTTCCCTGCGGAACTTGATCACAACTTTGTCCAGCGCAGAAACGGCGGTGATATCCCAGAAGTGGGCTTGAGATAGATCGATAGTTACCTTATCGATCACTTCTTTAAAATCAAATGATTGACTGAATTTATCAGATGAGGCAAAGAAGATTTGGCCGACAACATCATAGCGTCGACAGAGAGTCTTCTCAGAAGGAACGTTGTTTTTGATAATCATGAAACGGCTAATTTTATTGGCAAAGAACAGCGAAGCCAAAAGGACGCCAACAAAAACACCAATGGCCAGATTATGAGTTGTTACAACAACGGCAACAGTGCTTATCATGACGATGTTGGTTGAAGGTGGGTGCTGTTTTAGGTTACGTATTGAATCCCAGGAAAAAGTACCGATTGATACCATGATCATGACTGCCACTAATGCTGCCATTGGGATCAATTTGAGCCATTCACCTAGGAAAACCACCATAACAAGTAGGAATACGCCGGCACATAAACTGGATAACCGACCCCGGCCCCCTGATTTAATGTTGATAATTGACTGACCGATCATGGCACACCCCGCCATTCCACCCATCAGGCCAACACCAATATTGGCAATGCCTTGGCCTTTACACTCTCGGTTTTTATCACTTTCTGTATCAGTAAGATCATCAACAATGGTTGCGGTCATCATAGATTCCAGCAGCCCAACGACAGCCAGTGCAGCGGAATAAGGGAAGATGATCATAAGGGTGTCTAAAGTAAGGGGAACCTCTGGCCACAGAAATATAGGTAGCGTATCGGGTAGCTGCCCCATATCCCCAACGGTTCGCACATCTATACCCAGAGTGATAGCCGCCACCGTAAGCGTGACAATACAGACGAGCGGAGAGGGGATGAGGCTGCCAATTTTGGGTATATATGGGAAGAGGTAAATGATCCCGAGGCCAATAGCGGTCATGGCATAGACGTGCCAGCTAACATTTGTCAGCTCTGGCAATTGAGCCATGAAAATGAGGATGGCCAACGCGTTAACAAAACCTGTAACCACCGATTGGGAAACAAAGCGCATCAAGTTACCAAGGCGAAGGTAGCCCGCGATAATCTGCAGTACGCCCGTTAACAAAGTAGCCGCAAGGAGGTATTCGAGGCCATGCTCTCTGACAAGCGTAACCATTAATAGTGCCATGGCCCCTGTCGCGGCTGAAATCATACCTGGCCTTCCGCCAGTAAACGAAATTATGACGGCCATACAAAATGAAGCATAGAGTCCGATTTTGGGGTCGACACCGGCGATAATTGAGAAAGCGATGGCCTCAGGGATCAAGGCCAATGCGACGACAAGACCAGCTAATACATCCCCACGGACGTTAGCAAGCCACTGCTTTTTAACAGTTTCAATCATTGATAAACTCATTTTTTTGATGCAGAAAACCGACCAGAGACTGGCATGGTTGTTAGCATAGATTAGTGTCCGATTGATTAGATCAATCAGATATATAGGTACGACAGTCTGTTGACTGTTTATTGCGGTATGGTTGAGCGTGCTGCTCGGATGGGGAGCCCTAAGGCGGAGTCAAAGTCACTTGGTTTCTTCGTTAGGAAAAGTTGGTGCAATGCTAACGACTTGAGTAATAAAGTGCAACCAGTTTGGTTTTCTAAAGTTCTTACCTGATAGAAAAGCGAGAGCAAGGCATTGGGACAAAAAAGGCCAGTACCCTACGGTACTGGCCTTTTGCTATAGCGTTTTATGGTGATGGTTTAGATCTCGTCAGCAACAGCCCAAACTGCAGCCAGTACATCTTGACCAAATGCGACGCTACGCTCTGGCGACCAACCGTAGAACTCATCAGGTTGGTTGTTGTGATCCTTAAATGGCATCTCAACAGTGTAAGACAAGCACTTGAACTGCTCGCCCACCCAGCTAGAACCAACGGTTAGGTTCGCTTTGCCCGGTTCACTTTTGTCGTAGCCATGCTCGTCCTGAAACTCAGGGGTAATCGTCAGCAGTGCTTGTTTGAAGGCATTTTCCAGTGACTCAAGACGCTTGTCGTAAGATGGGATCCCTTCGCTACCAGCCACAAAATTGAATGGAATTGCTTCATCGCCATGGATATCAAGGAACATATCGACGCCAGTTGCTAGCATGCGTTCACGAACAAGGAAGACTTCCGGGCTTTTTTCCATCGATGGCGTCTGCCATTCACGGTTAAGGTTTACACCAATCGCATTGGTGCGTAGGTGACCTCGAATACTGCCATCTGGGTTCATGTTTGGCACAATATTGAATACGGCCTTATCAAGCAGCGCACGACCAACGGTATCGGTTTCATCAAGTAAGCGTTGCAGTAAGCCTTCGATGAACCATTCAGCCATGGTTTCACCAGGGTGCTGACGGCCGATGATCCAGATGTTTTTCTTTCCTTCTGCAGGCTCACCAATGGTTAGCAAGCTCATGTCATTGCCATCTAGGGTTTGACCCAGCGTTTCAAGCTGGCAGTTGAAGTGCATCTGAGCTTGGTGAAGCAGATCTTGATGGCGATCGTAGGTATAAGGGGCAAAGTAGGCAAAGTACATCGAGCCATACTCTGGGATAACGTTGAAGGTTAGGGTATCACCGTCAAACTCGGCTGGAATACGGAACCATTCTTCACGATCATACGATGCGACGACATCATAGCCTTGCCAACCTTCTGGGTAAGCGGACTTGGCTAGGTCGTTAATTTGGATTTTATGTTGAACCTGAGGTTGGCTTTCCAAACGGAAATGGAACCACTGGGCGATATCAGATTGATTATCGGCAGGGATCGTTAGCTGGATATCCTCAGGCGTTTCTGCCTTTACTACATGAATGTTGCCGCTTTCGAAGTTGCTGAAAATTTTCATTGTTATCGTTATCTGTTTGTATGAGAAGAAAGAGATTAGCATAACTATAGTTGCTAGCGAAAAAGAGACTGTTACAGAAGGTTTAATATTTGTGATGAATTACCAGTGGCACTCTGATGCGAAAGCTATTTAAAATGTAGCGCTCAGGCTGAAATGAGCCGTAGAGAAAGTTTTGTCGTATAAACAAATAAGAAGGAATTATCATGGCGTTTCATTATCTGGCTCGTGGGGTTATTCACACGAATGGTCATGTATTGCTTGTGCGTGCGATTGGTGACGAGATTACATTTTTACCCGGTGGCCATATTGAATTTGCCGAGCCGGCGCAGGTCGCTTTAGAGCGAGAGCTTATGGAAGAGGCTTCGATTGTTGGGAAAGCAGGACGTTTTATTGGCGCTGCAGAGAACGAATGGTTTGAAGGTGATGAGCGCCAAGCAGAAATTAACTTGTTGTTTGAGGTCGATACTCAGCTATCAAATACAAAAGCCGTAGTCTCAAATGAAGCACATTTAGAGTTCTTTTGGGTTCCATGTGAAGATATTGAAAAGTGGAATTTATACCCAACAGCTCTTCGTTCATTGGTTAAACAGTTTTCTGCTGTTGACTTAGCGTTGCAACCAGAGCCCGCATTCTGGGGTTCTGGCATAGCAACGAAATAGCCCTATACCGGCCTTATTTGTGTTGGTTATGGCTGTATTTAAGCCCCAAATGCTGTGTACACTTTTGTTATAAATAGATCTTTTTGTTTCATATTAATGAGTGGTTTGAACGTCGTCACAGCAAAAGGGAGCTCGGCAATACCACTTTTTTGCCCTATTGGAATAAGCGCGATTAACGGGTTGCGTTTATATCCTTTTACCTTTTTGTTCTTTAATTTTTTTACTATCGACTTTGCAACGTCAACACCAAGGTTTTTCAATTGGTCGAGTGTGACTCTGCGTGTTTTATCTTTAAAGCCATCTAATAGCGCGCCGGTGTTATGAGCTAACACGGTTTTCTTTTCAGGAAATGCGTAGGCAATTTCGCCTGCCAGTTCAACACCAACGACACCGCCACCGATAATCAGTATTTTGCCCGCGGATTTAAGCTCGTCATGGTACTCAAGCATTTCACCATTAAATACGTGGTATCGAACTGCCTAGTTGTCGGATATTTTTACACTCTTGAAATCACAGCTTTGTAAGTGACTGATATATATTGATTGGATTATTGGCATTTATATTGCTTGTTCATTAGGAATTATAATATGAGCGAGTGATTGCTTTTATGAATAGTTTAATCCGTCTTCTAGCTGTCTCTCTGATTTTATTTAGTGGAGCAGTATCATCTACCGTTATTCGCAATGTTGATGGCACAGGGCAACTTCTCGGGGCCTCTAACGTTGATGTTGGCGGGGTTCTGTATGATGTGGAGTTTGTTGCCGGGACTTGCACAGATTTATTTAATGGGTGCGATGAGCTATCGGACTTTGCTTTTAACACACTCCCGTCGGCTCAACTTGCGGTTAGTGCGCTTATGGATACAGTGCTTATAGATACGGTGGATGGGCTGTTCGATAGTGATCCTTCGTTGACGAACGGTTGCTCTGCTATACCTGTTTGTTTCATTTTAACGCCTTACGAATTTATCAATATTGCCACAATAAAGATTGTTGGAGTCAGAAACGCTCTGTCTGAGCCTAGTGATAGTCATACCGTAGGCGGGAACGCAATTGGTAAAAATGAAAATTTTGCAGCGCACCCATTTTTCAACTACGCTCGCTGGTCTCCGTCTGAGGTGTCTGATGTGCCTGAGCCTAGCACGCTTATTATATTTTGCTTGGGCTTAATTGGTCTTGCTCGTAAGTACGCTGGTAATTTGGCAAGACCTGTCGTTTGAGTTAACTGAGTAAGGTTGCGTCTATTAGTCTTGTGATTTTATTGGTAGATAACCCGTCAGGGTTATCAATCTGTCCATTTTAAATCATCGACCACAACTATTGATGACGACCTTTTCTTTGTCTAGTCGAGTTGGTTTTTCACGCTGTGTCTCGCCACGCCCAGTCGCAACATTTCTTCCGTGACTTTCCTTTTTTCCCATCAGCCGCAATCGCATACCGCTGTTTGTGATGCCAATGCAGCTCACCAGCATCCTGTCGCCACTTTGCTCAATCAGCGCATGGCAGCCATTGTGCGGGTTTCGCCCTCGTTCCAGCACCAGCACATCCCCTTTGACCAAATGCAATGGCTCGTAATTACGCAGAGTAGCAAAGGTAACTTCGAAGTAGTCTATTTTCATCTTCAATTACCTGACTCGTTACATCCAATATTATTCAATACGGCAAAATTAACGTGTTCTATAACGCCAAACAATATTGTCTTTCCAATTACCGATGTAGAGTTAGTTTTGTGTGCCTACAAAGATTACATCGAACTTATGGGAGTGCCGACTGAAAAGGGGTTATCCCAACATCGATTTATTGCTATGAAGGAAAGACCGCCTCACTTGCTATGGAATGAGTGGATTCACAACAATATTCCCGAGAAAATATTGTATTCCAATGCTCAAGCCTACAAATCGCAGTCAGGGCATTGGAAGTTGGCTGCGGTATTTGCGCTCTACCAAAAGAGAGTTGAATCCCAACTCGACTAAATACGTTATTAAGTGTACCTTCAAGAAAAATCAAGACTGAAAGGTAGAGACAATGAGTGGAACCAATCGCGCCGATATTCATCCTGGATTAGAGGTTAAAATTGTACTTAAAAAAGATCAGCGTAGCGGTACACTGACTTCTGGTGTGGTGAAAGATCTCTTAACCAAGTCACCGAATCATCCTCATGGCATCAAAGTCCGTTTAGAAAGTGGTGATGTAGGTCGAGTGAAAGTCATAATCTAGCCGCGAAAGGTTTTGCCATCGCCCAAGCATTGTTTTGATTTCTGCGGGGGAGTTGTTACCACTGGCTTAGATTTGTTGCGAAAGTGGGGCTACAGGGTTTCTCGAAGGTAAAAAATCGCGAATATCGTTTGAACTCTAACCACTTAGACTTTTCAATCCTTTACAACTTTCCAGTATCACTCTATTATTCGCCGCACAACGGAGAGATGGCTGAGTGGCCGAAAGCACCTGACTTGAAATCAGGCGAGGGGCGACCCTCCTAGGGTTCAAATCCCTATCTCTCCGCCACATTCAGAAAGCCCAGCAGAAATGCTGGGCTTTCGTCGTTTTAGTGGCAGTGAAAGGGATTTGAAAATCCTGCTATACCAAAAATCGCTCCGCCACATTTAGATAGCATTGACAGAAATGTCGAGGCTTTCGTCGTTTTAGACGCCATGAAAGCGATTTTAATTCCGCAGTACCAAACCAGCACCGCCACACTCAGAAAGTAAGCATAACGATAAAGAATGACCATACGTATGAAAATACAGACAACAATAACACTGTTAATGACAATCATTTACATTCTGAAAGGCAAGATAATATTCGTAAATTGAAAACTCGAGTACTATTTTGATGAATTCTTCAATAAGTAGGAACTTTGTCTATGTGCTGTAATAAAATCAATGAATCTAGAAGAAATATTTTAAAAGGTTCGATCGCGAGTGCTGGCTTTGTTGCATTGGGTGGTACTGCTGGTTTACTTGCACCATCAGTAAGTTATGCAGCATCTCTTAGTCAGGCAGACCGAGATGCAATGACAACAGATGACGTACTTTCTTTTCTAAAAGAAGGGAACAACCGATTTATTAATGACAAAGCCCTGAAGCATGATTATAAAGCTCAAAAGCTCGCCAGCCAGCATGGACAATATCCAGCCGCGGTAATATTGAGCTGCATAGATTCTCGTGCCCCAGCAGAAATTATTCTCGATGCGGGGATTGGTGATGTATTCAATAGCCGTGTAGCAGGAAATATCGCTAATAGCGATATTCTAGGAAGCATGGAATTTGCTTGTGCTGTTGCTGGAGCAAAAGTGGTGCTTGTACTTGGCCATACGAAATGTGGTGCTGTACAAGGCGCTATCGCAAATGCGGAACTCGAAAATCTAACTGGCTTATTAGATAAGATAAAGCCTGCGATAGCGAAGACAGAGTACGCAGGAGAAAAAAGTGCGGATAACTACGACTTTGTTGATGCTGTAGCAAAAACGAACGTTTTGATGACGGTGGAAAATATTAGAGCAGAAAGTAATACATTACGTGAGCTTGAAGCCGAGGGCAAAATCAAAATCGTAGGGGCGATGTATAACTTATCGAATGGTCACGTAGACTTTATCTCATAATTTACGCTTTGCTATAGTACCTGAAGGTGCGACCAGCCATTCTTATGGTCGCATCTATTTGGCTCTATTATTCATAATTCCTTTTTATCTATCTATCCCCATCCCCCCCATTCTTGTCGATGGTTTGGCACTATACTCTCGCGAAGATTTGAACGATACGCAGGTACCATCTATACACGTTAAAATATCCTTTTTTGGCATTGTTTTTACAAAAATTGAGCTTACAATCTCCTTCTCGTAATTTTTCAAGCCAATTACTATGACTCAAAAACCAGACCGAATTACCGCTATGCAGCAGATCATTGATGCAGTTAAGTTGGAATTTCCTTTGTATCAGGAAGATACGTTTGTCTGCGGGCCGGACAATAGTTGCTTGGGCTGCCCTAAGAAGTTGATGGAACTGGTCGATAGCGATTTGTCGTATTGGCAACATCAAATTGATAGAGGTAACCCACCGACATTTGATGAGTTATATAGCTTTGGTAAGTTGTGTAAAAACGTTCGTCGCGGGTTGGTAAGGAATAAGAGAATTCCTGCTTAAACGGTGTGTTAGTAACGTTTCTTGATACCCGTTGTAGATGAACAGTGATTTCTTTACTTTATAGCGAATAAAGAATGTAATTAGATAAAGTATACTTTTACGAGGTTTAGTTAAAATTCACAAATAGAGTGTTATGACTAATGCCATTAAGCCTTAAATCCATTCTATTTGTGAATATATTAACGCAGTTATTTAAATGGAATTATCCATGTGTGAAACTAATCTTCCACTAAGGGAATAATAATGTTTAGTTTGAATCGGTGTTTAAGCTAAATAATTAGAACTGATGATTAAACTCTATTCTTAAATCAGTGTTATTAACTACCTCCCCCCAATTAACAAAAGCTCGTACGGTTTGCCTGTCGTTTAATTGATAATTTGTTGCTGCCTCATGCGCCCAACCAAAACTGTTACTATAATCTCCACCACCAAGTTGTGTGGTCCACATAGGATTATAGTTTAGCCAAATATTATCCGAGAGAGTGATTCTGCTATACATACCAAGTACACCAAAGGATGCAGGGAAGTCATAGCCCCGTTCAGTTTCAGCTACAGTCAAACCAATACCTGCTAACGGGTAGAGCTGAACCGCGCTAAGAGCGGGCAATGCTTGAATGAAAGAATATGACCCTGTACCGACGTTCGCGTTAAAATCCCAGTTTAAATCAACTTGGCTCCCGAGACCGGTATCGGTGTTTATACCGAAATTACGAAAACGTATACCGTCAACGGAGTTACTACCATCGAGACCCAAGCTATCGGCCCCAAAGCCTTTAACCTCGATTATGTTCATTGCGCGAGTATTATCGCGGCCCGTGTCGTAAGCTTTGCCAATTTTTAGATTTAACCCTTTGTCAGTGACACCGATCCCGGCTTGTGTATAAACAGCCAAAGGATCGGACATGTCTTGTATTTGCTCGGGTTCTGCCGCTATGGCTTGTGTGAAAGGAATCAGTGAAAGAACTAAGATTTTTTTCATTATAAAACCTATGGATATAAAAATATAATGCGTACTCGCAATATAAAGTTTATTGAGAGMAGAAATAAATATAATTGGAAGTCGAGATGCTTTATGGCCTGGAATTATTTTAATATAAAGTCAACTGGCCAAATGTTATTAATAATTGACGCGCCCTTAGACGCGTCATTGAAAATTAACGGTATATGTGAGCGTCGACCTCTAAACCTTTTTCTGGGCGGGGAACTATTTCAAACTGATCATCAAACTCAACTGAAATATCTTTCAGCGTTTTGAGTACTGACATATTGCCTGTGATACTAGCTTGTCTTGCTTTTAAAATCTGTTCAAGAGATGCTTCCTCAAGCATAATTCTGTTAATGTCAGATTTATTAATTTTGATTGTTGCATCAGCATCTTCATTAATTTCACTGACCTTAATGTTATTTAGGTTACCGTTTGATAGCTCAACAAAATAAATCTCATCCAAATCCGGCACACTAATATTGAGTGTGAAGTCTTTACCTTCAGCTTTGGTGGCAACAATTTTAATGGCCATGTAATCAAGTAGGTTTTCAACCGTCATTTGCGATAGCACATCTGGGGATGCTGTTTTTGGTACCCCCGGCATTGATCCAACCCTCAATTCTTGAGCCCCTGAAAGGTAAATATTTCGCCATCCTGCGCCTTCGGATTGGTACCCTTGTTGCTCCCAGTTATCTGCGAGTAATTGGCGAGCCTGAGTAAATTCGCCGTCACAACCGCGAACAAGGTGATCAAGCATCACGCCTGCAAAGCGATAGTTCCCATCGTTGAAATGGGCTTCAGCCGTTTTGTACCCCGCATCACAGCCACCGTAAGCCTCAGTAAAGAGTTCAGCTTCCTTGTCTACCGTTAGGCGGTTAAGGTTTGCAGGATTCATGTCATAGAAACCTAAGTACATGTTATATACTGCTCGGGCGTTATGTGAGTACGTCCCGTGGTACCCGTTCGTGTGCCATAGTGTACTTAATGATTCTGGTAATTCATCGTTAATCGTGGCACCGATATCTTGAATTGTCATGCCATTGTTAGCAAGGCGCAATGTTTGATTGTGGACGAATCCGTAATTGTCACGTTGTGCTTTCATGTAATCAACGATTTCATCATTTCCCCATATAGGTGCTGAGTGAGAACCCATAAGGATTTCCACATCTCCTCCCCAGCTTTGGATCATTTGGTTAATGTCTTTAGACCACTTTAAAGCGTCTCTAATCTTAGCCCCTCGAAGCGTGTAAACGTTGTGCATCCCGTGATACAACATTTCACCAGTCCAAAGGGTTTGATGCTCGGGCAAGTAAGCAACGTTACCCGAAGGTGCCTCAGTGCCTGCCGTGTCCATAAATACGAATTTTACACCGTCGATTGTTCTTTCGTGATATTTCTCAACGTCACCTGATGGAAATGTTTCATGTGGGGGCACTAGCGTAATCATATGGTTAGGCCCTTGTGACCAACCATTCGAAAGCGCGGCATCAATAGCACCCGTCGCACTTGCTTTTCCTAGCGTAGAACCATATTGATACGATCCCCGGCGCGACATCGCGTTTCCAGATAGGACGTTTTCATCAACTAACTCTTTGATAAATCCGTGTGGAGCGTAAACCTTAACGTCGGGGTATTGTTCTAAAATTGCACGAGAGCCGCCAAAATGGTCAGCGTGGCTATGTGAGTAAATCATTGCGACAACAGGAAGATCGCCGCCTTCAGGTACGTTTGAAAGGAAAAATTGGAGGGAGCTTTCCATGGCCTTATCATGCATTAGCACATCATAGACAATCCAACCACTGTCCGATCTGATGAACGTTGTTGATGCTAAATCAGTACCGCGAACTTGATAAATGCCCTCTTTAACTTGATAAAGGCCATTGGCGGCATAGTTTGCTTGTGCCTGTCTCCATAAAGAAGGGTTCACTGTTTCTGGCGCTGAGTTGTGCGCTGATTTACCCGAGTGCACAAATGTGAATCGGTTACGTAGGTGTGCGAGGTTTACCTTATCAAGTTCAGTAATTAAGCCTTGGTCGTTATTTTCAAATACTCGTGTATCTTCAAAATTAAGTGTTTCCGCAAACTCTTTGTTGGCTTGTTTTGTGTGATCAGATGCAGGTTTGCCTTTTCCCTGCATAATAGCGCTTGCATTCACGTGTTCGTGATCATGGGATTGATCTGATGCAATTGCGCCAAATGAAATTGTCGGGATGAGAATTGCAATTATCGTTTTTTTCATCTGTTGCCTTTTTTTATTAAACAATTAATAACGCTAAGTTGATTTAATCCCTAAGCCTTAAGGTGGTAAAAATTGATGCTAAAGACTGCGGGGATCCTTCCTTGGTAATGAAAGGATTATCCATACCCAAGTGAAAGGTGTGATGTTATAACATACATAACCAATGGTTATGTATTTCAGGTGTTACATGATGTGAACAAATTAACAACTTATGCTTAACATTTATTGGTGGTGGTTATCTTTTGTTTTTAAAGGGGTTTTTAGTGCTTTGACTTGGTTTTGTTTGGGGTGGGATTCTTGTAGGCTTCGAGGTGAAGCGTTTTTTTCCTTAATGTATTTACTCTTTGAAATACTTTACATCCATGATGTTGTTGAGGTATGTAGCGTTAACAAAAGTTTCACTTGTATCTAGCCAAATTTTGTCGATGGCTCGGCACTATATATGCAGACATGTTTTAGCTCTTTGACATGGCTCTTTGATATAGCCCCTTGAGCCATTTTTGATGGTGTTTTGTGATACTTCTCGGGGTGAAGTATTTAGTCAGCCAAGTTAGGCCGCCGCGCTGTGTGGTTTCAGTAATGATATTAACGCCACTGGATGCGGGTTCTAGCAGCCACGCATGATACATATCAACATCGCCACACTTTCCACGCCATGCAATTCTTTCATATGGAATATATTCCACGACGGTACAGTCAAAATTCATTCTTGTGGTTTTCCATCGGAAAATAGAACCTTTGGTTAATTCAATACCGTCACCATTAAGCACCTGAACTGACGTTTTACAGTTGCTCCACGTTGGCCAGTAAGGCGCATGAATAAGGCAAGCCCAAATAGCATCCACATTGGCAGGAATGTTTGCCTCATTAATGACATGTATTTGCGCATTTTTAGGGTGGTAGTAGTTTGGCCAATTGATACCCTTTGTGCTCGCCATCGTGATTACCTTATCGTACTTAATATTCAAATATTAATACTGATATTGAAAATTCACTAGTCAGTAAAAATGAATAGCGCTTCTTGCATGGAGGTTGATAATAGGACATTCGAATCTCTCCCATGCTTCTGGCACAATATCGCTATCGAATTGATATTGAGAAAATGATGACGATTCCTACGGTTGTATTAGATAAAGTGGCATCAGCGGTAGCAGCACAACGCATTGCGAGTACCGACATAATTCAACCCTTGTGGGGAGGTTATGGTGAGTTGTTTCGAGCCTACCTTACCGGCTGCCAATATACATCTGTTATCGTAAAACATATAAAGTTACCGCAACCAAAATTTCACCCTCGAGGCTGGAATACATCGCTTTCCCACCAGCGTAAATTGGATTCTTATCATGCAGAAGTAAATTGGTATCGTGATTATGCCAATAGTTGTGATCAATTATGCCCTGTACCGGAGTGCCTTTTTGTTGAGCATCACGATAATGAAATCCTATTAATTCTGGAAGATTTGTCGACATGTGGCTATACACAGGTACTTAAGCAAGCCAATCAAACCGCTGTATTTGCTTGCTTGTCATGGCTAGGCTACTTTCATGGTCAGCATATGAATACAGAGCCTAACGGGTTGTGGGCTACCGGTACGTATTGGCATTTAGCCACACGGCCAGATGAACTCAATGCGTTACAGGATCACGCGCTGAAGTCAGCAGCCAAGGCGATAGATACCACTTTGAACCAATGTAAGTACCAAACTTTGGTGCATGGTGATGCTAAATTGGCAAACTTTTGTTTTACCCCTGATCATTGCTCTGCCGCAGCCGTCGATTTTCAATACGTTGGCAGAGGCTGCGGTATGAAAGATGTGATCTTGTTGCTAAGTAGCGTACTGAGTTTTAATGAGTCGGAGTCAGTGATTGAAAACTACCTTGATCATTATTTTACTCAACTCAAACAGGTATTGGTTAAGTACCACCCTAATATTGATAGAGACGATGTCGAGCATGTTTGGCGTCCGCTCTATTGTGTCGCTTGGGCTGATTTCCAACGATTTGTAAAAGGGTGGAGCCCAGAACACTGGAAGATCAACCCGTATACAGAATCGCTGACCCAGCGTGCGCTTGAACAACTAGAGAAAAAAGAGAGATAGCTCAATGGCATTTGAATTTGCGGCGTTAAAGGTGGTGTTTTCAGAACAACAAATTGATGAGCTTCTTGACGTCGCTACAGATGCAGCTCGACAGGCTGGCAATTATATTCGTCAATTTGATCGGCGCTTACTGCATGTTGATACAAAAAGTGCAGGTGCAAGCTTAAGCTCACAGGTTGTTACCCAAGTTGATCTTGATAGCCAAGCTTTGATCCTTGAAGCATTAAAACCGATGACAGAGCGTTATGGCTTCGCGGTATTGTCGGAAGAAAATGCTAGTGAGGAGTATGCGGAGCAACATCCTCGCCACCAGTGTGATTACTTCTGGTGCATCGATCCGTTAGATGGCACATTGCCATTTATTGAGGGTACATCAGGGTATGCAGTGTCGATTGCTTTAGTTGCTCGTTCGGGTAAGTCTATATTGGGTGTCGTGCTCAACCCTATTAACAATGATTTATACCAAGCTGTTCATTATCAGCAAGCCTCACAATTATTGAAGAATGGTCAGCCTTGGCGTTTACCAGCGAACAGGGGCGTGTTCACCTTGTTTGTTGACCGCAGTTTTTTATCTGATCCTCGATATATTGATTTGAAAGATAAGCTTACACAACTTGCTCGTGATAAAGGCTATGCCGAGCTAAAAGTACAAAGCCAATTTGGTGCAGTGATGAATGCGATTGGGGTAATGGAACAGCGTCCAGCTTGTTATCTGAAGTTACCCAAAGCCAGTAAAGGTGGTGGTAGTTTGTGGGATTTTTCCGCTACGGCGGCCATAGCAACTGCTGCAGAAGACATGAGTGTGAGCGATATTTACGGTCAGGCCTTAGACTTGAACCGTATCGATTCAAATTTCATGAACCACCGTGGCGTGGTGTATAACACTTCGGATATACAAAATATATTGCCACTATGTTGTTCATTAGCTGGTGGAGGGTGAGAGCGAAACACGTAATGCTTAGCGGGGGGAAACTGTCAGCATGACCATAATGGGTTCTGATCATGCTTTCAGTAGGTCGCTATGCGTTACTTGAGCATTTCGCTCTCGGGGGATCGTTAGGCTAAGAGTGTCTTAGCTAAGGATGTTTTTCATTTCGGCTGCAACTTTATCGACTTTACCCAGCCCGATAATAACTTGCAGACCACCAGAGCCAAGCTGTACGACACCAGCCGCCCCAAGCGCTTTCATGGCATCTTTATCAGCAATTGATGAGTCTTTTACCGTTAAACGTAGGCGTGTAATACAGTTGTCGACTTCAAGGATATTCTCTTTGCCGCCAATCGCTTTAATGTAGGCGTTAGCTAGCTCACCCATGTTTTCATCTGCATTATCAGCACTATTATCTTCACCGCGTCCTGGAGTCATCAAGTTGAATTTCTTGATAGTGACGGTGAAAAGTGTGTAGTAAAGCGTGAAGAAGACCAAGCCTTGAGGGATCAGCATGTACCATTTGGTTGCAAGTGGGTTCTGGCTTGATAGCACTAAGTCAACGAAGCCAGCAGAGAAACCAAAGCCCGCCATCCATTGCATGCTCGCAGCAATGTACATTGAAATACCTGTTAGCACGGCGTGGATTAAGTACAGTACCGGTGCCACAAACATGAAGCTGAATTCAAGCGGTTCAGTAATACCAGTGAAGAACGATGCCATTGCTGCTGCCAGCATGATAGAAAAGACTTTATCTTTGTTCTTCTTGTCTGCACAGCGGTAGATAGCGAGTGCTGCACCTGGTAAACCAAACATCATGATTGGGAAGAAACCTGCTTGGTACATACCAGTCTGACCGATAATCGCAGTGCCATTTTCGATAGACTGTGCGCCGCCAAGGAAGTTCGGGATATCGTTAATACCAACCACATCAAACCAGAATACAGGATAAAGCGCATGGTGCATGCCAATCGTTAGGGTTAAGCGGTTGAAGAAACCGAATAGTCCTGCACCGATAGCGCCCATTGATTCAAGTTGAGTACCAAAGGCAATGAGGGCGTCATAAATGACTGGCCAAACGTAAAGCAGCACTGTCGCAAGTAAAATGCCAGCAATGGATGTCAGGATAGGTACTAAACGCTTACCACTGAAGAAGGCTAAAGCTTTTGGCAGTTCAACAGTATGGAAGCGGTTGTAGATTTCTGCCGAGACAATACCCACTAAAATACCGATAAACTGATTTGATATTTTACCGAAAGCGTCTGGTACATTTTCTAATGTAACACCTTGAAGCTGGGCGACAACAGCAGGCGATAATAATGTGGTGAGAACCGTAAAGCAGACAAAACCAGAAAGAGCGGCTGCACCACTTTTATCTTTACTCAGGCCAAAGGCAACACCAATGGCAAATAAAATCGCCATATTATCAATTATGGCAGCACCTGATTTAATGAGTAAGGCTGCAACAACACTTTCAGAACCCCAGCCAACAGGATCCATCCAGTAGCCGATCCCCATCAGAATGGCCGCCGCTGGTAGGGTAGCAACAGGCACCATGAGCGCCTTGCCGACCTTTTGTAAATAACCCAGTATGTTCATGTTTATCCTTGTTATTTTGCAATGATTAGAAACTTTTCAAGGCGTAACTTGGTGTCCAGTGTGTCGATTTAAACTGGTTTGAAGTTAATCGTGATGGGGGTATTTAATTCAAAAAAAGAAAGGCAGACAAACGAAATATTACGTACAATCTATTAAAATTTTTAATGCGTAAGAAAGATGGAACGAAAACAGCAGCTATTGGCAAATATGCACTCTTTCAGTGTGGTCGCTCGGCATTTAAGTTTTACCAAGGCCGCCGTTGAGCTGCACCTTACACAGGGAGCGGTGAGCCATAGGATCAAGAATTTAGAGAAGCAGCTCGGATTTCCGCTGTTTGTACGATTGACTCGCCGCATGGAATTAACGCCGGAAGGCGAACGGTTATTAATGACCCTGAATCAGTCATTCGATAACATCTTTAATGAATTAGATGATATTCGTAGTAATGAACTAACGGGCGAATTATATATTGGCACGTCACCATCTTTTGCCGCCAGTTGGCTGATGCCTAAACTTGACCGCTTTCAACTGTTATATCCGAACTTGAATATCCGCATTGAAGTGAAAGGCTATCGGGGAGAGTTTAATAACGAGCCGCTCGATGCTGCTATCTTTTATAGTCGAGGAAACTATGTGAACAGTTATAGTTATCGACTTTTTGATGAACGAAGGTTGCCGACATGCTCACCTGAATACGCGAAGAAATTTGGTTTACTTGATGGCTCTGTTGAAGCATTAAGGGATGTGAATTTTATCCATGGTGAACTCTCACTTATTTGGCAGCAGTGGTTAGCTCATAGCGGCGTCGAGTTAAATTGTACCCAGCGCAAGTACACTTTTAATCAATATGAACTTGAAATTGCAGCTGCACGTCAATCAATGGGGGTTGCTATGGGGCGCTTGCGTTTTGTGCTTCCGTTTTTAAGTAGCGGAGAACTTGTCGCACCCTTTAAACCCATTAATACCGGACTTGGTTACGATCTGGTTTGCTCTGAGGGAGGGCAGCACCGGCCGAAGTTTCAGGCCTTTTCCCGCTGGCTTGAAAGCGAAATAGAGCAAGAGCGTCGATATAATTTAGATAATATCCATAACTTCTAGTGAAAAGGTTAACGAGGGGAAACCAATGAAAATCATTGAGGTGGTTGACAGTAATTTGCAGGTTTATCTTAATTTAAGCCAGCCGTATGAGGCCGAGTTTTCGGTTTATACCAAGAAGCAACCTGATGATAATGGCATTTTTGCCATGGATACTCAGATAGGCGGCAATGTTAAAGGTTTTTTACTTTATATTGATGATGCACCAGCAGGCCTCGCAGCCATTGCTGAAACCGCGCCAGAGCACTATGAAGTCTGTGATTTTTATGTCGTGCCAGTATTTCGTAAAAACCGGATGGGTCAGCAGTTTGCCCATCAACTTTTTTCAATGATGCCTGGCGAGTGGGAAAGTAAACAGATCGAGGGCGCCGTACATGCGATTGCCTTTTGGCGTCGTGCTATTGGTGCGTATACCCAAGATAATTTCGTTGAAGATATTTATCAGGATGATTACTGGGGAGATGTTACCCGCCAGTGTTTTTCGACAGAACAAGCTCACTGAGCCAAGCTTGGATGGTTAGTTAGACTGCTCGGTTAGCCATCGACAAAAGCGGTTAATTGAAGGTGTAGACCGCTTTTGAAACAGGTAATAACCTGCATTGGCCGAAATCGGCGAGAACGGTGAAACTAGCCTGCCATTACGGATATCTTCTTGTATCAACGCACTGCGCGCCATCGCAACCCCTAGCCCAGCT
Organism: Photobacterium makurazakiensis; assembly: GCF_050336715.1. Taxonomy (NCBI): domain Bacteria; kingdom Pseudomonadati; phylum Pseudomonadota; class Gammaproteobacteria; order Vibrionales; family Vibrionaceae; genus Photobacterium; species Photobacterium makurazakiensis. The sequence continues at coordinate 158,755 of NZ_JAKJSJ010000011.1, read as the reverse complement.
TCAGCCGCTGCCATCGCCATATCGGTGCGATTAAAATAATGTCCTTGCTGCTGAAGCGTATCGACGGTGATCTGCCCTTTCAACGCATCTGCCATCGCTGAAAACCAATACTGCCACTCTGAATTTTTATCTGCCTCGCGCCATGGCAGGGCATCATGCAGTAACGTCACTTGTTGCCAGTCGTCAACGTTATGYCAATCTAACGTTGGTAAATACGAAGGACTCATGACCGGAAGCAGTGTTTCTTCAATCAGCAACTGTGTATTTCCTGCTTGGCTATGGCGGCAATAATCGATAACTAAATCGAAACTGGCATCATGATGATCGACTAGCGCCCCGTCGGCAAAAGTCAGTACCTTGATGTCTGGGTGCTGGCGGTAAAAGTCGTGCAATTTAGGCACCAGCCACTTATAAGCAAAAGAGGGCGTTAGCTTAAGACGGATCTCCTTATTGTCGGCTGGCTGTTGCAGGCTAAGCAACACCGCTTCGATATTTTCAATACTTTGGCTAACGACCTGATACAGCGCAGAGCCATTATCCGTTAGGGTCAGTCCACGAGAGTGGCGTTCAAATAAAGACAACTGTAGCCGTTGCTCAAGCTGTTTTATCTGCTGGCTTAACGCACCCGTTGTTAGGTGAAGCTGCTTGGCGGCTTGGGTGAGGCTACCAAACCTCGCGACGACTTCGAAGGTTGCCAGACCTGCCAGTGTACTGCTTTTCATCAGTCTTCCTTTTTGATGAACCAAATGTGGTGAGTGTTTAGTTAAACTAAACACAGGTATTAATTCTTATCGATTGTTAGGGAAATGTAAATGCCGCATTCTGCTCTGTATAACAACTCACAATAACAAAGGGCGCCAAGTGCGAGCGCTGGAGAATGCAAATGGAAGTGATTGTACTGGGAAGCGGAGTGATAGGCCTGACATCGGCATGGTATCTCAAGCAGGCCGGCCATGATGTCACAGTGATCGATCGTCAGCCGAGAAGTGGTGAAGAAACCAGTTTCGCTAATGCAGGGCAAATTTCTTATGGCTATTCTTCGCCTTGGGCGGCACCGGGTATCCCGCTGAAAGCCATGAAATGGTTAATGCAAAAGCATGCGCCGTTAAAAATAAAGCCATCGGTCTCGCCAGAACTGTATCTTTGGGCCAGTAAAATGCTGGCTAACTGCACTCAGTCACAATACCAAACTAACAAAGAAAGAATGCTGCGGATCGCCAATTATAGCCGTGAGTGCTTATATGATTTACGCCTGCGGCATACATTGAATTATGACGGCCGGCAAAAGGGGACACTACAAGTGTTCCGTACGCAGGCACAGCTTGATGCGGTAGCGAAAGATATCAACGTTTTGTCAATAAGCGGTACGCGCTACCAGGAGCTTGATGTAGCTGGTTGTATCGCAGCCGAACCCGCACTCGCAAGGGTTCAAGACAAGTTGGTGGGTGGCTTACAGCTGCCTGATGACGAAACAGGTGATTGTTACTTGTTCTGCCAGCAATTGACTCAACTTGCCAAACAGGCAGGTGTGAAGTTCCTATTCGATACTTCCATTGAACGGCTTAACCGCCAAGGGAATAAGTTGATATCGGTGCAGACATCTCGAGGTGAGTTAAAGGCCGATGCCTATGTTGTCGCGACGGGCAGTTACTCAACCCAGCTACTCGCGCAGGTTGGTATTCAGTTACCCGTATACCCGGTTAAAGGCTACTCGCTAACCATGCCAATTTCTGATAGCAATGCTGCGCCAGTGTCTACCGTGATGGATGAAACTTATAAAGTAGCAATGACGCGTTTTAACGACAGGATCAGAGTGGCTGGTACCGCTGAGTTAGCGGGGTTTGATTTAAGTTTGGCTAAAAAGCGCAAAGCGACAATTGCGATGGTGATCCGCGATCTGTTCCCAGATGGTGGTGATCTTAGTCAGGCTGAATATTGGACTGGGTTGCGGCCAATGACACCGGATGGAACACCGGTCGTGGGAAAGACATCATTCACTAATCTGTATACAAATACGGGCCATGGCACACTAGGCTGGACCATGGCTTGCGGCTCGGCAAGGTTACTGGCTGATATTATGAGCAATAAAACGACGGATATCGATCCAAGCGGACTCGATGTTTACCGTTATGCAAGTTGATATAGCGAATAATAAGTTAACCTTTTCGAGCCCTGTAGTGGATTAGCAGTTGCCTTTTTTCGCTTGACCCGGAGGGCAAAAATTACCGTTTCCGTTATTTGTCTCTTTGGTGCTGGCTTTAATATTCACACCATCTACCTCACCTTCAATATGAGTTAGTTGGCAGCCGCTAAGAAAAAGCGTTGTTAAAAGGGCTGCAAGCAAAGGATACTTTTTCATTTTTTAGCCTGTAGTGGGTACTGAATATACGTGGACGCACAGTCTAAGACTTTTATTGATTAAACTGTCAGTACTGTGTGAGTTTATGGTTATGCTTTTTCGTTATTCTACGGTGGATTTTCCTGCGTGTAGTAAAATTGAAATACAGTAATCGAAGTGTCAGGAGGCCGTCATGGTACGGGTCTTTTACATTAGCGATGACTTAGATGACCTAGAGCTGGTGGAATATGAGCTGGAGCTAAGTGGTATTGCCGCTCCACAGATCCATGTGCTCTCTGACAAGGATGCCGAGGTTGCTAGCCATCATCACCTTCATCCGGTGAAATCGTTCATGCGTAATGATGTTATCCATTCTACTGAAATTGGTGCCGTAATCGGTTGTGTTACTGCCGCAGTAGTGTTGTTTTTTGCTTATGCTTCAGGAGTAACAGAGACTGTTGGTTGGTTGCCCTTCGTGATGTTGTCGATTGTGATGCTAGGTTTTATTACCTGGGAAGGGGGGTTATTCGGCTTTCAGGAATTGCATTATCAATTTCGCCGCTTTAAACATGTGCTCAAGTCGGGACGTCATGTCTTAATGGTTGATGTTGAGCCAGAGCAGGAGCTGACACTCGCCAATGTCACTCTGGCACATGACAAACTTAAACCTGCGGGAACAGGAAAATCGCCCCCTCGCTGGCTGGTTTCCTTCCAAAACCGTTGGGAGAGAACCATGCATACCTTGCCTTAAAGCCTATTGAAAATGCGCTCCAGACTAAAGCCCTTACTGTAATCATAAGGGCTTTTTAAGTATTGAAATTTTCAAGCTCTGGTTATATTCTGTAATGCTGCGTTGATTTTACCGCATTAATTGCACTCGCAATTCTCACCCAACTGTTATAGGTAAAATATGAAATATCCGACTTCGCTGCCTTGTGTGCACCGTGAATTATTAGACAAAATTATAGCTATGTTGTCCGCCGACAAGCGCTTTGTTGGTGTGGCTGCTGCTGGTTCCTTTGCTTCAAATACCATGGATGAATACAGTGACTTAGATTTAGTCATCGCTGTTGATCCAATAGCATTTGACGATGTCATGGCATCAAGAAGTCTCATCGTTAATCAAGTTGAAGGCATGGTTGCACATTTCACAGGTGAGCATGTTGGTGAGCCCCGCTTGGTGATAGCGTTGTACGATGGGGAAGATATTGTTCATGTCGATTACAAGTTTGTGGCGTTACCGGATGCTGCGCAGCGTGTCGATGACCCAATCGTAATATGGCAGCGAGGTACTTGTTTATCCGATGTTCTTGACCAATCAGCGTCGAGCTACCCACAGCCAAACCCACAGTGGATTGAAGACAGGTTTTGGATTTGGGTGCATTACGCAGCAACGAAAATTGCACGTGGCGAATACTTTGAAACCTTAGAGTTTATTTCGTTCCTACGCCAAAATGCGCTTTCACCTATGGCATTGGTGCAGGCTGGTGAAACGCCTGCAGGGGTGCGAAAAATCGAACATGTTATTCCAGATTTTTCCCGCCAACTTGAAAAGACCATCGCGACTAATAACGCACAATCGTTGGGTCAGGCGATGCATAACTGCGTAGAAATATACCGAGAATTACGTGCAAACGTTGAAAGCGTTAAGCATAACCATTCCGCAGAGAGGCTATCTATGGCTTACCTGCAAAAAGCGTTGGGCTGATTTAGCTGGATAGCGCCAGTATCGGCTGGCGCTGTGCTGTTATTGATGGCTTTCTTGACTGAAGAAAACCTCCCTGAGTTGGAAGATGTAATCGGCTTCACTTGCCATTAGCGCAACTAGCACCAATAAGGCGAGCGGTGGTAAAAAAATCGTATAGATCAATGCCAGTCGCTCCCAACGCATGTGCATGAAAATATTAGCAATAAGGCCAGCTTTCAAGGCCATGAATATGAGAATCAAGCTCCACCTTAGCAGCCCTTCTAAATGAAAATAATCCACCATGTATGACAATGAGCTGAGCACGAACAGCAGCAACCAAACTTTGAGGTATAAGCTAATAGGGTGTTGTTGTGTTTGCGCTGATTTTGTTGTGGTCGACGCTGTAGAGTAGGCCATGTGTATACCCTCCTACCAAAGATAGAAAAACGCGAAGATAAACACCCAAACCAAATCGACGAAGTGCCAATAGAGTCCGGCGATTTCAACGTTTTCATAATTGCCGCTGCGGTCATAGGTGCCCCGCAATACTTTCCAAGCAATGATCAGCAGGTACAACACGCCAATGCTGACATGCAAGCCATGGAAACCCGTGATCATGAAGAAGCTGGCACCAAATTGCGCGGCACCTGCCTCGTTACCCCATGGTCGAAAGCCTTCTTCGATAAGTTTGCTCCACTCGAATGCCTGCATACCGACAAAGCTCAAACCGAATAAAGCCGTTAGAATGATAAAAAAAGCGGTGAGGCCTTTACGGCGCTGATAACCAAAGTTAACGGCCATTGCCATGGTGCCGCTACTGGTGATCAGAATAAATGTCATAATAGCGATTAACACCAGTGGGATAGATTGCCCGGCGATGGTGAGAGCAAACACTTCGGTGGGTAGTGGCCAAGGGGCTGTGGTCGTCATACGTACTGACATATAACCAACCAAAAAACAGCCGAAGACAAAAATATCACTAAGTAAAAACAGCCACATCATGGCCTTGTTGGATGAAACGGTGAATACAGCTTGATCACCTGCGTAGTCATTCACCACAGAAGGCCAGCCAGTTTGTTGTGGCTGAGTTGAGGTGTTACTTGTCGATTGTGTTGATGAATGTGCCATAAGCCTTACCTTTTAGGTAATCCTGTTAAGGTTGCTTCTGTAACGGGTTATTGCTGTTTATGTAAATGCGATTTATGTAAACCGCAATAGCCCGAGTAAAAACAGCCACACAAACAGTAGGAAGTGCCAATATCGGCTACATAATCGAAGGGCTGGATATAGCGTGTTAGGGTGGCCTCGCATGGCATGAAATACCGCCCAGCCTAACGCCGTTAGTCCACCGATGACATGTAAGCCATGTAATCCTGTTAATAGGTAAAAGAAGCTGTTCGCAGGGTTGCTACCGATACCTTTATTTAAATCATAGAGGTGATCCCAAGCCCAGAGCTGAGCAGTAATGAAAGCCAGAGTGAAGAATAACGTTAACCGCAATAAGGCTCGGCTCGCTGTTAGTGAAGGGAGTAACGCTGACTTCCGGTAGCATAAATGCATGGTGATACAGCTCATGACTAGCATGGCTGTACTGATGCTAAGCTGCCACGGCTCGTTCAGTGGTTGCCAGTCAGGCAAAGCCATACGAATACGGTAAGCCACCGTAAACAGGAAAAAGAACATACTGATCACCGCCAGCATAATCCAGACTGCGGTTGATGCAGGAGCATAAGATGACGCAGGCATATAGCGTGAATGCGGGTCTGGAGTGAGTGTCGCCATTGTGGGCGTTTTTTCTACCTGCTTCATGACCGCTCCTTATTGGCTTTTACTGACGACTCAGGCCCTGCACCTTGTGTCGGTGAAGTATCTGATGCATCACCGTTAACCTCATGCTGTTCGCTGGTGGGCGGTATGTTTTGTGGGATAAAGTCTTGGTCATGTCCCGGCACACTATAGTCATACGCCCAGCGGTATACCACAGGGACTTCTTCTCCCCAATTACCGTGTTTTGGCGGAGTATCTGGCGTTTGCCATTCCAATGATGTGGCTTTCCACGGGTTACCATCAGTGATTTGCCCTTTTTTCCAACTCCAGAATAAATTGAAGATAAACAGCAGTTGGGCTGCGCCAACAATCAGTGCTGCAATGGTAATAAACGCATTCAGTGCTTGGGCTGATTCGGGAATAAAACTGTAGCCCTCGTAGTCATAGTAACGCCTTGGCATACCCAAAATACCAAGGTAGTGCATTGGAAAGTAAATCGCATACGTACCGAGGAAGGTGATCCAAAAATGAATGTGTCCCATGGTTTGATTAAGCATTCGCCCTGTGATTTTTGGATACCAGTGGTAGATCCCACCGAAGATCACCAATATCGGTGAGACCCCCATTACCATATGGAAATGGGCAACCACGAAGTAGGTGTCAGAAAGCGGAATATCAACAATCACATTACCGAGGAATAAACCGGTTAGCCCGCCGATGATAAAACTGCTCATAAAGGCGATAGCGAAAAGCATCGGCAGGCTGAGGTGAATATCGCCACGCCAAAGGGTAAATAGCCAGTTGTAAACTTTGATCGCGGTAGGGACGGCGATGACTAAGGTGGTAGTGGCAAAGAAAAAGCCAAAGTACGGGTTCATACCACTGACGTACATGTGGTGTGCCCACACGATAAAACTCAATGCACCAATCCCTATAATTGCCCACACCATCATCTTGTAGCCAAAAATGTTTTTGCGTGCGTGAATACTGATCAAGTCAGAGACAATACCAAAGGCAGGCAGCGCCACGATATACACTTCAGGGTGGCCGAAGAACCAAAATAAATGCTGGAAGAGGATTGGGCTGCCTCCGCCATAATCGGTCTGTTGTCCCATCGAGATAATCGCAGGCATAAAGAAACTTGAGCCGAGTAGCTTATCAAACAACATCATGATAGCGCTGACTAATAAGGCCGGAAAGGCAAGCAATGCCATTGCAGAAGCGGTGAAGATACCCCATACCGTTAATGGCATACGCAGTAACGTCATACCCTGTGTTCTAGCTTGCAAGACGGTAGTGACGTAGTTAAGGCCACCCATGGTCGCGGCAACAATAAACACAGCCAGTGAGATAAGCATCAGTACGATGCCCCAATCTGTGCCCGGTGTACCGGGCATAATGGCCTGAGGTGGGTAGAGTGTCCAGCCAGCCCCTGTTGGGCCACCAGTAACAAAGAAGCTGGCAATTAAAATGAGTGAGGCAAGTAAATAGAACCAAAAGCTGAGCATATTCAGGAACGGAAAAACCATATCCCGCGCGCCAACCATTAGCGGAATGAGGTAGTTACCAAATCCCCCGAGAAATAGGGCAGTAAGCAGATAAACGACCATGATCATGCCGTGTAAGGTCATTGACTGGTAGTAAGTATTTACATCAATAAAGTCAAACTGACCCGGAAAACCAATTTGTAGGCGCATGATCCACGAAAGTACTAAGGCAATTAAACCCATAAAAATAGCAGTGAGTGAATATTGAATCGCAATCACTTTATGATCTTGGCTCCAGATATATTTTGTCCAAATAGACTGGGGCGGTGCTTTTTTTGCGTAGGGGCTGGTATCAAACATTATTGGCTTTCCCCGCTAGGATCTTGTTGTTTTTTATCTGGTGCTTGGTCTTGTTTTTGGTATAGCTCAGGGGCGGACACCGCTTTGATGTAAGCAATAAGGGCATCAACTTCTTGTTCGCTAAATTGGTAAACAGGCATGATGGCTGGATAGCCTTTTACCACTTCGGCATTGGCATTGAGAATAGCGACTCTCAGGTAGGCATCGTCCACGAGTACTTCGGCGTCATCCGACATTCGCTCGGTTTTTCCATACAACCCTAACCAAGAAGGGCCCACTCCGGGTTTACCATCTAGGCTGTGACAGCCAATACAACCATTCACTTCTGATAAGGTTTTACCAAGTCCCACTAGGTCTGTTGTACCAGCAGCTTGCGGCTGCTGTGTTTCCGCAAAGGTTGGCTGTTTGGCGAGCCAGCGGCCAAAGCCAGCATCATCTTCAACCACCACTCTGCCGCGCATATTAAAATGGCCAACACCGCACAGTTCCGCACAAAGAATATCGAAGGTGCCGCGCTGGGTCGGGGTAAACCAAAAGTAGGTGACGGTGCCGGGCACCATGTCCATTTTTGCGCGAAATTGCGGTACATTGAAATCATGCAATACGTCTTTGGAGCGAAGCAATACCTTCAGTGGTGTGTAGAGTGGCAAGTGTAACTCTGGGCTTAAGATGATTTTATCGTCACTAGAGGCGGGATCATCAGGGTCAAGCCCGAGGGGGTTGCTGCTACTGATAAAGCGAATGTGCGACTGTCCCAGCTTATTATCGTCACCGGGAAAACGGAAACTCCATTTCCATTGTTCGCCAACCACTTCAAATACTTTGGCGTCTTTAGGTACGGTGACAAACTTACCATACACAACAAGCCCAGGCGCAAGTAATCCAATAATGGCAATGGTGGTAAGCCCGATCAGCCAAGCTTCGAGCTTTTTATTATCCGGTTGATAAACAGACTTTCGTCCTTCTTTATGGCGATAACGTATCACAAACCATGCAATCATCAAGTTGATCACGATGAAGAAGGCGCCAGTAATGACAAGGGTAAGGGTAAAGGCGTCATCGATTTCTCCCCAGTTGGATGCCGCAGGCGTCAGCCACCATGGACTCCAGAAATGGAAAGCAATGGATGCAATTACGATCACTATCAGGGCAATGGCAATTGCCATAGATTTGCGCCTTATTATTGGTTAGGTCGCTTCCGTGATAATGGCTAAAACAAGATCCCAAAAAGCCTGTAATAAAACAGGTAAAACTTGATATTGGTCGTCAGACTCTAGTTAAAAAGCTTAGCGGAGGATTGCATTTGCTGCGAGTTGGTCGACATTTTCTCTGCTGTAAGTCGGCAAAAATGCTTTCTTTCACTAAGGTTAGGTGAGTAATTTAAGAATAAACGGGAGGGGCTGTGGCAGGAGCGAGCTTACTAACATTATTAGATGATATCGCCACAGTGCTCGATGATGTTGCAGTCATGAGCAAGGTGGCAGCGCGAAAAACTGCTGGCGTATTGGGTGACGATTTAGCGTTGAATGCCCAGCAAGTATCGGGGGTGCGTGCCGAGCGTGAAATTCCGGTTGTGTGGGCGGTAGCGAAAGGCTCGTTTCGCAATAAGCTTATCTTGGTGCCTGCCGCCTTATTAATCAGCGCTATTGCACCTTGGTTAATTACCCCTTTGTTGCTGCTTGGTGGCTTATTCTTGTGCTACGAAGGATTTGAAAAGGTCATTGATAAAATCTTACACCCCCCCAAACTTGAAGAGTCCGATGTGCTGGAGAGAATGGACGCGGCTGAAGATATCGTTGAATTTGAACGGAAGAAAATTCAAGGCGCGATCCGAACGGATTTTATACTGTCGGCAGAAATTATCGTAATTGCTCTGGGGACGGTGCAATCAGCCCCCATGCTCACCCAAGTGCTGGTGGTGAGTGTGATAGCCCTACTGATGACCATTGGTGTTTATGGCTTGGTGGCTGGTATTGTAAAGCTTGATGACTTGGGTTTGTATTTGGTAAAGAACAGTATCGCCGAGTCATTCAAGCGAACACTTGGCAACGGCCTAATCAAATCAGCTCCCTACCTCATGAAAACACTGGCCGTGGTAGGTACAATCGCAATGTTTTTGGTTGGTGGTGGTATTGTGATTCATAGCATCCCCCACTCGCACATTATGATCGAGCATTTTGTCATTAAGATGTCGATGATACCGGGGAGCATCATGTTGTTACCCGCAGTAATTAATGCGGCTGTGGGCTTGGCAAGTGGTGCCGCGGTGTTAGTCGTTGTAAGTGGGTTTAAAAAGGTAAAAGCGGTTGTACAATCGAGTTAATTACCGATTGACTTAGTGATGAGTGAAGGGGCTTTACTCATCATTAAGACGTACCGTTGAATGACCGAATACACTCAATAACAAGAAATGAAATCATTAATATTGCGACAAAACTGAATATATTCATTGTTAGATTGGTAAGTTCTTCTTCGCTGATATCGATGACAAGCAAAGGGTCATTGGTATGCACTTTCTTTACACTGAATTCTTTTCTTATATTTTCGCTTGTTTCAGGTGTCAGTATAAAATCATCAAGTGCTGTTATTGAACCTGCGGTAAGAGGGTGCTCTCTCATAGTGTTATCCGGCCACTGTCAAATTTATGACGGAAACTATACAGCTCTCCGCACGTATGTAAACAGTGTTTTTTATCGAGTGCTCAGTGATTGAACAATCGATAAAAATCTTGATAGGGCGCGTTGTAAGGTAATAATTGCTGATGAGAATGCCATAACAGTGACAAGCTGATAGCTCTTGTCACAAGGCTGTGTTGATGATGTATTTGTAAATACAGCATCAACGGTACTTAGCTTCAGCGCTAGCTGTTATTCGGCGTCAGTAAAAACTGTTTGAGCAACTGCTCACCTTGTTCTTGTACCATATAACCCGGAACAGGGTAGGTACCATGTGCTTCTGCCAATGCTCGTTGCGTGATCAACGGGATATCGTCGGCAACTAATTCCGGAAAGGTTTCTGGAATATTAAGCTGCTTATTCAAGTCAGCAACCGCTTCGACAAATTCTCGGCCACTATTGACGCCGACTACCTTAGCTAATGCTTCAAGCCGAGGTTTACAGTCTGGGTATAAAAACGCCAAAACTTTGGGTAGCAACACGGCATTGGCTAGCCCATGAGGAATATGGTACATCCCGCCCAGTTGATGGGCAAAAGCATGCACGTAACCGACATACGCCCTTGTAAAGGCACAGCCTGCTTCATATGAGGCAACCGCCATTTTCTCACGAGCTTCTAGGTTCGTTCCGTTTTCATACGCTTCAGGCAAGTAGTTAAATACTTTCTCAACGGCTTTAACCGCAAACTCATCGGTCAGTGGGCTGTGATAGGTGCCGATATACGCTTCAATTGCATGTGTCAGCGCATCCATACCTGTTGCGGCGGTAATATGTGGCGGCAAGCCAACCATGAGAGTTGGATCGATGATGGCAAAGTCGGGTAGCAGGGCTGGATCGACGATAGCGAATTTTTGACGAGCTGCAGGGTCAGAAATAACGGCAGCGACAGTGGCTTCTGAGCCTGTGCCTGCTGTGGTCGGGATTGCCATGAAAGGCGGCAGTTTCTTGCGCACTTTTAGCTTACCCGCAAGAGTACGCACAGGACGGTTACGGACCACTTTAGCACCAATGGCTTTGGCGCAATCAATGGGAGAGCCTCCGCCGATAGCAATGATGGCATCACAGCCGTGCTGGTGGTAAAACTCAGCGCCAATGGCCACCGCAGCAATGGTTGGGTTGGGTGTTACGTCATCGAAAATAAAAAAATCTAGCTGTTTTTCTTTCAATGAGTTGCACAGTGTCGTGGTCATATCCATCGAACCGATCACTTTATCGGTGACAATCAGGACTTTTTTTGCCCCTGTAGAGGCAATCAGCTCACCGGCTTTTAAGATGCTGTCAGCCCCCACTTCTAATTGAGGAAAGCCAATCGCAATAAGCTTATTAAGTTGTTTATTTACACCCACCATGGTTTTGTAGCGCAACATGATTTAATTCCTTTTAAACAATTGTTTGAATTATAACCATAAGATGCCAGTTGAGTATCAGAGGTTGCTCAAAGTTGTGAGTGTTTCTTGCACGTTTATTGTGTTGGAATTTCGCAAAAAAGACAGGGCGACCGAAGCCGCCCCAATTCCGAAGGATTACTCGTAAGCAGAAATATTGCCAAAGTTGACATACTCGCCTGATGCTTCGAAACGGATATAACGAGTTGATAGCTCTGAAGGCACATCAATGAACCATTCGTCATTCACACCAAGTGGCCCTGATGCCCAAACAGGGTTACGTGCCGCGTCGAGTAAAACAATTTCACTGTTTTGCGTTCGTGACTGACAGCAGTCCGTGCGGTTGGTCAGCAAAATAGCGTTTAGCTTGTAGTCTGCCTCTAGGTCGATTTCGAGCCACTCATTGCTACCGCGTTGTGAGTGGACAAAGGTCGATGATAGGCCATCGACAGCGTGGCTGGCAGGGTATTTACTTTCGTTATAGTAACTAGAAATTGTTGTCGGCTTATTTAACGCGACATCGATGTTGTTCCCAGGATCGATGCCAGACCAGCGCATAGAGCCGTTAATAGCCAGTGTGGGTTTATCGAGCCCGAGGCAATAGTCATTCCCGTCGGCTTTGTAATACTCACGTGGTACAACGGCATAACCATGTTGAGAAATTTGCTGCATGGCTTTCTCAGTGATTTCGATGCCCCACATCGTGAGGTAGTCAGCAAAATCTAAGCGGGTAACGAATGAAATGGCAACGGCAAGCCAATCGTTGTTCGCAATTGATTTAATTTCGTCGTAGTTATAATGGCTAAAACCCAATGAATCCCGTTTTAGTAGCCAGTCAGTTTCATTCTTCTTGGCTTGGTTAAACTCACGTTCGAGCATGTGTAACCGCGCGAGTAAGTGCCAACCATCGGTTAACTCGCCTTGGTTTTGTGCCGCCATCATCATTTGTACATACATCCCAACCCCATAATTCCAGCCTGTTAGGCTTGCTTGCTGCATATAGGCAAACGGGTCATCTTGAGTTTGTGCGACTTGCAATGTTTCATACATCGATTTAAAGGGAAGTTTCTGGCAGCTTGGGGCTTGGCCGGTATTTTTGAAAAATTGTGACTTTGAGTAATAAGAATAAGGGTTGGTACTGGCATGTCCTTCCCAGCCACTAAAACGGAAACGTCCTTTTTCTAGTCCATGCCCAAGTTCATGGATATCACCATGACCGACGGGATTAAATGACCAACCAGCATCATAGGGGTTGCCTGAACAGCCATAGCCACAGGTCGGTTGATCGGCGTTCATGTGTTTGACGATATCAAGCGTACTGATGTCCCACCCCTGCTGTGCGGCAAAATCGTGGATTTCTGGGATCACCGAGACCCCATCACCTTTAAATCCTGCGAGTACATGAGGGTAATCATGAATGTAGGCATTGATAGCTTGTGATAGCTTAAATGGCGTTGACCAGTTGGTATTGGACAACGTGGTTTTCATTTTCGAGAGAGTTGAATGGACTTCGAAGTAAGGTGTAGCAACTTCAACCCAATCATAGTCGCCTTGTGCGAATGCTTGCTCGAAGAATACATTGTCACTTTCGCTGCGCCAGTGAGGGTGGCGACCGATATTGGTAAATTCAAACTCAACAGCAAGCTTGTGATCACCACCAAAGCCAATCTGGACTGGGCCACCATAAGGGGAGGTGAATTCAATGGTTTCACCGGGTAATACGTTAATATGCTGCGACTGCAGGTATTTAGGTCGAATATAGCCACCTGATGAGAATGGCTTGGAGGCACCGGAACGCAGGGAATTGACAAAGATGCTTGTCGTTGCTGCTGATTGTGAGTCGATGCGACGTACCGTAAACGTCTGTCCCGGTAGTGCGTACACACCCGCAGATTGGAAATTGGCCTTGCTCAATAGCTCAACCGTGCGATTGCTTGGAGTGATATGACTAAAATTACTTCGGCTGAAGTTACCAAGATCTAACTGGGCTGGGTTCAGCGGGCGATAGTTATAAATGACATGGTCAGCATAATAGGATTGCAAGAACGTGGTGGTATCGGTTGTTTTCATGTTCATGGGGAACACGACAGTTTGACGGAAGTGATCGGCTAATAAAATTAATAGTTTTTGGTAACGTAAATCAGGCTGTTCAAAGAGATTAACCTTGTTGCTATCAAAGCTATTGGTCATGTTGCGAACAACGGTGGTCGCTTCTTGAAACTCTGCCTTGAAGTTATCTAAATTAGAACAGCTTGAATTACATTGGCTTAGGTCGATAGTGAAGCTGCTATCGAGAAAATGTTGGATAAGGGTTTGCACCTTAGCAACATCGACCGGAAGCGTGCCAATTGACGCTGTGATATCAAAGTCATTAAGCCCCAATTTTTTCCAATAATTATCCCACTCATAGCTGACATCAAATGCATTGAACAATGCTTTGCCCAATGCGGTCTGGTTACCATCATGGTGAAGATAGAGCACCGGTATCCCATTTTGTTGGGCAAGCTCGATCTGCTCGGTAATTTGTTCAGCGTCTTCACCAGAACGTAAGTATTGCGAGATGATGATCAAATCAGTGTTAGTACTAATACAGCTTGCGAGCTCGGTACCGTTACAGCTTCGTGCTGGGTTGTAGGCTATCGTGTCTGGGTAGCGATTATCTAACCAATTTCGGGTCGCACTTTCGTCGGGGAAGTAATACCCATTTTCCATTTGAGCAATGACAACATTGAGTCCGTTTGTTGTGATATCAGAGGTGGCTTTTCCTGTCAGCCAGCTAATACTGTTGGCCATGAACTGCTGAGTTTGCTCGTTGGTTTCAAAGCCTCGTTGCCATGTTCGCATTGGATTAGACCCAAGGATCATGTATTTCGATGACGCAGTTTCTCCAATAACTCCAATTGCTTTTTCATAGACGGTTTTGCCCGAGACGAAGACATCATTAGTCATTAGAACGGCTTCGTTGACACCATAGGTGGGGACAAATGTACTGGCATCATGGGTGGGATCCCACGTAATTTGGGTTAGGCTGCTGCCATCGGGCTTAGCTTGCCCGTCTTCTGCTAGGTTAAAGAGTGCGACCTTTGCGTCTAAATAACGGTGACGGTTGACTTCAATTTCGTCCAAAATACTTTGTAATGCCGTTTCACGATCAGGGATCAGCAGTGCATTCCCTGTTTCTATTGCAGCCTCCATTGGATCGGGGCAGCTGTCTGTCACCGCATAGAAAGAGGCTGTTGGCGATAGGCTGTTAACCGGTTGATAGGCAATAAAGCATCCCGTATGGGTATTTTCTGCCTGAGTTGCCAGAGAAGGATCAAGGGAATTATCAATGAAGTAGTCAGGCCATTTATCTTGTCGGATAACCCCTGAATTAAAGGTACTCGGGTCGATGCCTGCAAGCTGGGTGAAGAAGTCAGTTTGTGCCCCTTCACTACGGTAGATAGGAGTAGAGTAGCGCACCGGAGCGCCATAGCGTACATACACTTTTACACCATCAACCTCCACAAAATAGTACCCTGCAATAGGGTCCCAGCTGGGGTGACCATTGCAACTATAAGAGCAATCACCAAGCTCGGTAATGCCTGCAGCTTCTGCTGCGGTAAAAATCTTTTCGAGCGCTTGATTACCTTGGACTGCAAGCTGATCTTGTTGCGAAGCCATGGATGCTGCGCCAGCGGTAAAGCTGCTTAAAGCACAGACCCAGAGAGTGAGTAGAGTGACTAT
Source organism: Photobacterium makurazakiensis (assembly GCF_050336715.1). Classification (NCBI taxonomy): domain Bacteria; kingdom Pseudomonadati; phylum Pseudomonadota; class Gammaproteobacteria; order Vibrionales; family Vibrionaceae; genus Photobacterium; species Photobacterium makurazakiensis. The sequence continues at coordinate 143,330 of NZ_JAKJSJ010000011.1, read as the reverse complement.
TTTCATTATTGTATTCCCTTATTTAATGAAACTAATGAGTGGGTAGTGGTCATTAAATGAATGAAAACCTGAAATACGACGCAGGCAATTACATGAAGGGAGTCTGTATTTTATGCTATTGATAAGCATGAAAGTTATTTATATATAAAAGCAAGATATCCCTTATACGAATAAGGCTAATTGAGTATTAATATAAAACAAGTTTGATATGTGAGGTTGGTTCATGTCTGCATAAAAGAGAAGCCACTTTAATTGATCCGACAAGATCGAATTAAAGTGGCTTGGGAGCGAGTGGACAGTAAGGGGGGGAGATATCCACTCAATGGGTATTAGTCGTTTTAGATAGCCAGTTCTTCTTCAAGAATGGCAATTATCTCGTCAGCATTATGGCCTGCTCGGAGTTTATCGCGAAAGCTCTGATGGATCAGTTTACGTGCAAGGCCAGAGAAAATTTTCATATGCTGATCGCCATGCTCTTTATTTAGCGTGAGCATGATAATGAAATCGACGTCACCAGAGTCAGACTGCCAATCAATTGGGGTATCGAGGTGAGCGATGCTGATGCTGGAATGGTGAATATGTTCAGATTTGGTATGTGGAATCGCAAATCCATGCCCTAGACCAGTCGAAAACACCGCTTCGCGTGCCCAGATGTCTTCTTCTAGTTTGTAAGCATCGCCAGTTCTGGCGTGTATGCCTAAATTGCCCACCAAAGCCTGAATAGCTTCTTCTTTATTGGCAAACTCGGCATGTTTAAATACACATTCTTTCGCCAATAGCGGCTTCGCGGCCTGCTGGGCATTAGCTTGAGCAAGTAGAGCCTCAACGTCGCTAATGGTCGAGCAATCACAAGCTTGATTGAACAATGCTTGGCAGGATGAGTAGTTAAGCGTACTGAGCGACGCTTTGGTTGCGGCCACTTTGGGCGCACTCATGCTGATTTCATCAAGTCCGGCTCCAACAAGAAGCGGTAGTACTTTGCTGTCGGCACCCAGCTCACCACATAGCCCCACCCAGCGACCATGCTGGTGTGCGGTTGTGACAACTTGTTTTAGCATACGCAGGAAAGCTGGTGCCAAGCTGTTGTAGAGGTGGGCAACACCGTTATTGTCGCGATCAACCGCTAACAGGTATTGGGTCATGTCGTTTGAGCCGATGCTGAAGAAATCGACCTCTTTACAGAACTGATCAACGATGAAGGCCACCGAAGGGATCTCGACCATAATGCCCAGCTCGATAGTGTCTGAATAGCTTAAGCCTTCTTTGGTGAGCTCCTGATTAACAAGCGCTAGTTGTTCTTTCACCCAACGAATCTCTTCGATGCTTTGGATCATCGGGATCATGATTTTTGCTTTTCCATGTACCGATGCACGTAGAATCGCCCGTAATTGAGTATGGAACAGTGAAATAAACTGCGGGTAAATACGTACCGCACGGTAGCCTAAAAACGGGTTGTTTTCGTCGGGTAGGTTGAGGTAATCGATGGGCTTGTCCCCGCCGATATCCATGGTGCGAATGATGACAGGTTTGCCATCGGCTGCGGTGAGTACATCACGGTAATGACCGAGTTGCTCTTCTTCATCAGGCGCTTGATTACGATCCATAAACAGCATTTCGGTGCGGAATAAACCGACGCCTTCGGCACCATTGTTAAAGGCAGCAGGTGCTTCGATGGCACAAGCGATGTTGGCTGCAACTTCTATTGTGTGGCCATCCATGGTAGATGCCTGCAGCTTGGCAAAGGCTTGCTGTTGCTCTTTTTTTGCTTGGCTCAGGTTCATGGCGCGGTTGAAATAACCTTGAACGCCTTGGTTTGGTTTTAAGGCAACCATACCAAGGTCGCCATCAAGATAAACTGTCTGCTCGAGTGCTTCACCACATTGCTTTGCTTCGATCCCTGATAATGTTGGGATATTAAAGGCACGGGCTAAAATGACCGTATGCGACGTGCTGCCTGCGTGGGTCAGTATTAATCCTTTTAGGTATTCCTTATCAAGGCCGAGGAACTGACTTGGGGTTAAATCGTTAGCAATGACGATACTTGGCTCGGTCAGTATAAATTCGTTGTTACATTCAATGAGAGGATAAGCGGCTGTTAATAGCTGTAATGCGACATCTTTTATGTCTATCACACGCTCGCGAAGATAGGCGCTGGAAGACTGCATTAATTGCGCTGAAACATTTTCTACTGTTGCCAAAATAGCATTGGCCGTCGAGTGAGAAGCCAACATCGCCTTAATACTACCCAAAAAGCTCGTATCGTTGAGGATAGAAAGATGAGCGTTGATAATGTCTTCTTCGTGGTGACTTGCTTGCTTAACTGCCTGCTCAAGCTTGGCTGAAACTTGCAGGTGTGCCTGTTCAAAGCGAGTTTGTTCATCGTGACATAGGTCTGTTGCAAACTGCTCTAGATCGATGGCTTTGAAAGACAGGAGCTGACCACAGCCAATGCCGGGTGCGAGTCGTTTGCCATGCACCAATGTTGGTTCATGGCGTAAAAGAGACTGAGGTACTGTGATCGATCCTGTTTCTTTGGGGCTATCCAGCGCTTCATCGCAGTGTGGGAACGTTTGATGGATGTATAAGTTAAGAGCATCGTAAGCCTGTTGGCTGTCTTCTCCCTCAAATGACAGTGTGCACTCATCGTTTAACAGTGTATCTGTTGCGACGAGAGCCAGTACACTTTTGGCATCGCCGGTGTTGCCATTACGGTGATTCAGTAACGTGATCTGACATTTAAAGGCGTTGCATTGGTTTTCTAAATGGCTCGCAGGGCGCGCGTGAATACCGTTAGGTAAGGTGCAATGAAATTGGACTGCTTGTTTCATGGTGAAGGCCTTACTTGTTATGCGCTAGCATTTGCTGACATTGAGAGAAAATACGTCTTGGATGCTGGAGAGCATCTTGGATGGTGACTTCAAGGCATCGTTGTTGTTTAAAGCGGTGGCTATGCTCGATATTGATGTCAGCGGCAAGCACCACTACATCGGCTCGCTGGACATCTTGTTCGCTGAGGCGGTTTTCGATACCCATCGCACCTTGAGTTTCAACTTTGATGGTAATACCGAGCTTTTTCGCTGTTTCGGTCAGCTTATCGGCGGCCATATAAGTATGGGCAATACCTGTCGGACAAGCTGTTATTGCGACCACTCTCATTGTGTATCTCCTGTCATGAACTTTTTAATTTTGATGCTGACATATTAAGAAGTTACATCCTCTGGCGGTAGAAGATAAATCAACCCTTTACTGGACATTTGTAACCGCCATAAACAAGCGTGATAGAGATCGCATTTCATCTAAGAAGAGAGTGGTGAAAGGCCAGATAACCTAATGACTTTAATGTGTTATCTGGCGAAGAGGGCAAGAGCGAGTAAGCTTTATTGAGTGTTGTCTCTCCCCATTAACTGCCACATTTCCTTGGCTATGGTGTAGTGAGGCGTAGCTTGTTGATCTAGGCTATCTGTATCAAGACGCCAAGCAAAAACGCCGCGTGCCCCGCGCTCTTTAGCTATATCGACAAAGGCTGCTGGCGCATCAGCTGGACGGTCATAGCTCTCACTGGCAAGGCCTATTAGCATTTTTGATACCTCGATGCCAGTTTCCTCAAATTGGTCAATGAACTCGAAGCGGTTACCCCAATAAGTTTGTAGATTGACATAGTCAAAGTGCTGGTTAACCAGCTTTCCATCCCAAACGTCGAGTGAGGTGTGATCCGGAGTGATGGTCAGCAGATAAGGGTTATCGCTGCGTCCATCTTCAATGGTAGCGAGATCGATGCGCTTTCTTAATGCTAAAACCAGATCCGTAAATTGGCTTAGATTAATCGGGTCGGTCCCTATTTCATAATCCATATCAAAGCCATCGAGTTGATGGGCGCGCATCATCGTAATGACGCTTTCAGCAAAGACTTCAGGGTCTTGAGCACTTTTCCAGTAGTCTTGCATGCTCCAACCTTCAGAGATTAGCAGCTTGATATCAGGGTTTTTAGCGCGAGCAAGAGTAACAATTTGATCGATACGCTCTTGATCGGTAAACGGAGCTTCTTGGTGAGCGTTCTCATAGCCAAGCTCATAAATACCGTCGCCATCTTCATCGTAGGGATGGGCAAAAGCGATATAAACAAAGTCCATTTTATCGAACGGGGTGTCTTCTCGGAGCCGTTTGTCCCAATTGTCGTCGAAAATACCAAAAAAGTGACCAATCAGCTCGGTATTTGAGGTGGTTTCTGAATCACTATTATCACTACTGCTGTTGCAACCAGTTAGCCCTAGGCTCGCAATGCCTAATGTGGCTGCAAACAGCGCAGTTTTCATGATTTGAATTGTCGGTAATACAGATCGTCTGGACATGGGTTCCTTCCTTAGAAAGATGAGTGTTATTAATGTTCTTGTGTGAACGCTGGTGGGAAGCACGCCACAGCAAGGGCTGAGGCGTACGTTGATAGAGATAAACGATGCCGCTACATTTAGAGCTGCGGCGGATTTGAAGTCATGACAAAGTGCAGGTTGCCATCGGGTTTAAATTCACTGTGGTCAAAGAACAAGTCCTTAGTCAGTGCTTTTCCGTTGATGGTGACCGATTCAACATACAAGTTGTCGGGGCTATTATTCTCTGCGGTAACCGTAAAGTTACCCCCTTCAACAGGTATCGTCGCTTCATTAAACAGTGGGCGGCCTATGGTGTAAGTTGTGCTACCTGGCGTGACTTGATAAAAGCCCAACGCGCTCATGACATACCAAGCTGACATCGCCCCCACATCTTCGTTGCCGACAATCCCTTCAGGGGTGGCAAGGTAGAACTCTTCCAGTATTTGATCGACATATTCTTGGGTTTTCCAAGGCGTCGTGGTGTAGTTATATAGATAAGGCACATGTTGGTCCGGCTCGTTACCATGGACATACTGGCCTATTAGCCCTGTCATATCACTGGTGCCTTCTTGCTCCTCGGCATTGAATAAGGCATTAAGATTTTCTCGGAAGGCCGTTTCTCCCCCCATTACTGACTTCAACCCATTGATGTCATGTGGGGCGAACCATGTCCATTGCCAGCCATTTCCTTCGGTGTAGTCACCAGTTTCATGCTCGGCATTGTAAGGGTCAAAAGGCGTTCGCCAGCTTCCATCCAACATTACCGGGCGCATAAAGCCAGTGGCACTATGCTCGGTATACTCTGCGGGATTGAAATCGAAATAGCGCTGGTAACCTTTTGCCCGCTCCATGTATTTGTTATAAGCAGGATCGCTACCCGCTAACTTGGCAATTTGAGCAATACACCAGTCGTAGTAGGCATTTTCCAGTCCGTAAGAAACCGATTCGTTAGTTTCATCGGCGGGTGCATAGCCGATATCTTCAATGTATTTAATGTGTGGAGTCATGACTTTATTGAGCAAGTCTTGATCCCAGTGCTGAAAATCTTCAGGGTGCCATGTCGAGCTGGCAATACCGGCTTCGAGTGCCTCAAGCTTTTGCTGTTGGGTGAAAGCGTCAGGGTATTTGATCATCGCATCAGCAATGATGGCAACAGCAGGGTAGCCCACCATGGTGCCAGTGTAGTTGCTGTGTAGCTCCCACTTGGGTAATAGGCCGCCTTCTTTCTGCTTCTCGACCAAGTTGAGTGCGTACTCCACGGCACGATTGGGCTCGGTAATGGTTTTCAATGGGTGTAAGGCGCGGAAGGTATCCCACATTGAATAGACCGTATAATTGGTTTGTCCTTCTGGGTTGGTATAAATCGTTTTGTCCATTCCCCGGTACTGACCATCTACATCTTGGTGGATCATTGGCGCTAATTTAGTGTGGTAGAGCGCGGTATAGAAAATGGTCTTTTGATCGTCGCTGCCGCCTTGGATGTAGAACGGGTCAAGGCTCTCTTCCCAACGTTGCTCGGCTTGCTGGTGAGCAAGATCAAAATTGATATCAGCTGCTTCTGCCGCTAAGTTGGCTTCAGCGCCAGCTGTACTTACAGGGGATAATGCCACCTTGATTTCCAACGGCTCATTGCTGGGTTCAAACTCGATAAAGGCCACGATCTTTTTGCCATTACCGGTATTACCTCCAATATCTTGCCCTTCATCTGTAATTTGAAATTGCTTGATCGGAGACGAGAACGTTGCGACAAAATACACATGCTGATCAGCTGCCCAGCCGCCACTGATCCGCTTACCAATGACCGTTTTGTCATCAATGAAAGTGATTTCATTTTCTAGGCTGACGCCACCCCAGTCTTCGTTTAAGGTATGACCAAGATCGATTTTCAGTTTTTGTGGTTGATCGGAAGGGTAGTGATAACGGTGGAGACCAACCCGTGGGGTTGCGGTGAGCTCTGCTTCAATGCCTGAGTTATCGAGTGTAACTTGGTAGTAACCAGCTGTTGCATGCTCGTTCGATTTTTGAAATTCAGACTCTTGGTGCTGATCATCCTGGCTGTAAGGCATAAACAAGATATCACCTAAATCACCAATGCCTGTACCGCTTAAGTGGGTGTGGCTAAAGCCATAGAGTGTGGTGTCATCATAGTGATAACCACTGGATGAGTGCCAGCCGGTAAGGTGGGTATCGGGACTTAATTGGACAAACCCTTCGGGCACGACAGCGCCAGGAAAAGTATGGCCATTAAATCCGGTGCCAATAAAAGGGTCAACATACTCTAGGACGTTCGTTGGCTGTGTTTTTCCGCCATCATCGGATTGATTATTATCAGAATTACAACCTGCTAGTGATGCTAAAGTGGCTGAAAGTGTTATTGCTAGAATGTGCTTATTAAACATAACAGACCTTTTGATATAAAATAAAGTGATGTAAAAAGAAAGTGATGCAAAAAGAAAATGTAGAGTTACTTACTCATGTTTATTAATGCTTTGTATTGAGTAAACTATTGCGAGACTTATTATCGGACGTATAGAAATAGTTAATAGTGGACATTTGTGCCCTTTATAGGATATTTGTGCCTAATGGCTGACGATGTGACTTTTATTCCAATGCATAATGACTGATGAAATTTACTGCGAATTGAGATCGCCAACACAATTGTTTATATAAGGTAATAAAGTCCAGTAAATGAATTAAAAGTCGTATTAAATTAAAACTTCCTCCTCGATAGAATTTCTAATGATAATTCAAACCCAATGCAAACTTAATAATTTCGACAATGTTGGGTATCTATTTTATTAGGAGTTTATATGTTTACACGTGCACTCTTAGCTGTGTCTATTGCCGGTGTTATCGGTTTAACCGGATGTAACTCTAATGGCGATGACAACAGTAAGGTTGATGAGCGCCCAGACTATTACAAAGTGCTAGATTACGTTAACCCTTTTGTTGGTACAGGACCTGATGGACACACTTTTCCTGGAGCGGCTTTTCCATCTGGTATGGTACAGCTAAGTCCTGATACAACTATGGAAGGTTGGGGCTCGGCTGCGGGCTATTTTGATGATGGTACCACTGAAGATATTCCTGTTTATGGTTTTAGCCATACGCATTTAAGTGGAACTGGGATCACGGATCTTGGTGATATTCTTATTTTGCCTTACACCAATGATGAAAATAGCCGTTATAACACGTTTGATAAAAGCAATGAAAAGGCAACGCCAGGCTATTACTCTGTTGAGTTAAATCGTGGTGATATAAAGGCAGAGCTGACAGTTTCACCGCGTGTTGGCTATCATAAATACCAATTTAAGTATGGCGAAAAACCTTCAATTAAATTAGACCTAGCGCATACGTTAAATAAAAGCTGGGGGAATAAGTCATTATTCAATGAACTAGAAATAATTGATGAATACACCGTTAGAGGCCATAGGAAAAGTGATTCTTGGTCGAAAAATCAAAGCGTGTATTTCTATGCGAAGTTTTCTGCTCCGATTGTTTCAAATAAAGTCGTCGCTGATGGCGTAGAGTTTGACGATGTGCTGAATAACGTCAATATCGAAGCTGAAGAGGTCGTGTCATATTTTGAATTTGAGCCAAGTAATGAACCACTGGAAATTAAACTGGCGATTTCACCAACGAGCATGGAAGGTGCACAACTCAACCTTGAATCTGAAGTGCCAAATTGGGGGTTTAAAGCGCTACATGATGCCGCTGAAAAAGCTTGGGCTGATGAATTAAGTACTGTAGAAATCTCGGGAGGAACTGAAACCGAAAAAACCAATTTCTATTCCGCGATGTATCATACCCAAATTGCCCCGATGATCTTCCAAGACGTTGACGGTCAATATCGGGCTATGGATCCGGCAAAAACCATCAAGCAGGCAGACGGTACCCCGAACTATACCGTTTATTCAATGTGGGATACGTTCCGAGCATTCCACCCGTTACAAACCATTATTCATCCAGATAAAGCTGAACAATATGTCAACGACTTGATCCGCAAACAGAGAGATGGTGGTTTATTACCGAAATGGGAGCTGCACGGCCACTACACTGGCACCATGATTGGTTACCCATCGGTTTCAATCATTGCCGATGCGCTGACAAAAGGCTTTGATATCGATATCAACGATGCTTTGCATGCAGTGAAGGAAACCACGACTTACGACTTATCCCGCTTCCCTGATTGGGATCAGAATACGTTGGCCTATGTGCAGGACTTGCAGATGAAGGCAAACATTGAGGATGGTTTTGTCCCATATGGCTATTGGAACTCGGCATCATACGGCATCGAATATTCATACTATGACTGGGCGGTATCGGAGATTGCACGATTAGCCGGTGATAGTGCCACCCAGCAGACGTATCTTGATCGCTCTAAGCATTACCTGAAGTATTGGGACGCTGAGACTCGCTTCTTCCGCGCCCTTAATTCTGATGGTTCATTTAACTTACCGGAAGGGGAAGATGAGTTCGACCCGTATCATGTCGATGAGTTTGCTTTCACTGAAGGCAATGCTTGGCAGTGGAAGTGGCAAACCTTTCATGACTTTAATAAGTTAGAAGAGCTATTGGGCGGTAAAGAAGGATTCAAGCAAGATCTTGATGCTCTGTTTAAAGCCGATGAATCAACCAGTGGTGAAGATCTTCCGGATATGACAGGGTTTATCGGGCAGTACTTGCATGGCAACGAGCCATCACACCATATTGTCTACCTATGGAACCGTACTGATGAGCCGTGGCAGACTCAAGAGTACTTAGATAGGGTAATGCGAGAGTTTTACACTCCAACACCTGACGGCTTAATAGGAAATGAAGATGTGGGTCAAATGTCGGCGTGGTATGTACTCAGTGCGATGGGCTTCTATCAGGTGACACCGGGGATCCCTGAATACACCATTGGCCGTCCATTATTCGATAAGGTTGAAATCAACTTACCAGACGGGGCATTCACGGTTATTGCCGAGAACAATAGTCCTGCTAATAAGTATGTGCAGAGCGTGACGATTAACGGTAATACTTTGGCTGAAGGCTGGGTATTTAATCATAGTGATATCGTTGCTGGTGGTGAGCTGAGATTTGTGATGACAGATAAAAAGCCTACCAGTTAATAGCGCTTATAAAAAACACCTCCGTCATGGAGGTGTTTTTGTGGTTGCTTATAAACCAATGAGAGATTACTCACAGCCTTTTGGGGTGGTTACAAATTTATAGTGAATGCGTAAATTATCCTATATATCCCCAAGTGCCATTAACGAATAATAAACACCAGATAATCCAATATCGTTTTGATATACAAATTAATAATAAATTAGCAGGTTTGTTGTTCTTCTCAATAATAAACTCTAGCTATATAAGGTGGCATTATGTTCCAAAAGAAATATATACCATTGGCAATTGCTTTATCGCTAGGTTTGAGTGGGTGTAATTCTGATAGTGGTAATAGTAGCGACGATAAAGATAATGAAATTGTCGTTGATATGGAAATACTGAATTACGTTGATCCATTTATCGGTACAGCGGGTTCTGGCCATACATTCCCTGGGGCGACGGTGCCTCAAGGTATGGTGCAGCTAAGTCCAGATACCACGCTGGATGGTTGGCACTCTGCCAGTGGTTATCATGATGCCAGTGATTATGAAAAGGGCGAAATCATAGATAAAGATATTACAGTCTATGGTTTTAGTCATACTCACCTTAGTGGAACTGGGGTCACAGATTTAGGCGATATACTTATTCTTCCTTATACGGATGAAAGTAATGCAGAGGAAAATACATTCGATAAAGCCTCTGAAGAGGCATCGGCCGGTTATTATAAAGTTAAGTTAAATAAATCGAATATCGAGGCGGAATTAACAGCATCAACCCGTGTGGGTGTTCATAAATATACTTTCCCTAAAGGTAGTGAGCGTAAAATTAAATTAGATATTGGCCATACATTGCAAGCAAATGGTGGTGAAAGTGTATTAAATAAAATTGAAGTGGTTGATGATTACACCATCCGTGGTCGCCGGGTCAGTGGCTCTTGGGTAAAAGATCACAATATCTTCTTTTATGCCAAATTCTCAGCGCCGATTGCTAATGCATTTATGTTAAACCAAGATGATGCCGAGCGTTCATTACCACATGGTGCAGTCCGCACTGATACTGAAATAGCCGCCTATCTTGATTTTGGTTCAGAAAGTAATGAGCCGATTGAAGTGCGAGTGGGGATCTCGCCAGTTGATTGGAAAGGGGCTGAGCTGAATTTGGAGTCGGAAGTCCCTAATTTTGATTTCGCGCAGGTGAAAGAAGATGCTGAATACGCTTGGGCAAAAGAGCTGTCTGTCATTGGACTAAAAGGCGGAAGCGAGGTTGAGAAAACCAACTTCTACACCGGTTTTTATCACAGCCAAATAGCGCCAATTGTGTTTGAAGATGTTGATGGTCGATACCGCGATTTACTGGGTTTTATTCGCGAAGAAGATGGGTTGACCAACTACTCAATCTACTCGATGTGGGATACCTTCCGAGCGGTACATCCATTACAGACAATTATCTATCCACAGCGTGCCGAAGACTTTGCGAATGATTTAATTCGTAAGCAACAGAACGCCGGGATCTTGCCTAAATGGGAAGCCCATTCAAGCTATACAGGTACTATGATTGGCTATCCATCGGTAGCTATCATTGCCGATGCGATAGTCAAAGGCATGGATGTTGATCCCAACGATGCACTACTAGCAGCAACGGAAAGCTCGACTTACCACCCAGAAGATTTCCCGCAAATTCCTGATGATATCTTAGCGTCAGTGATGCCAGGCCAGTACAGCTATTATGAGCAATACCAGTTTATCCATGTGCCGAACTGGAACTCGGTCTCTTATGCTTTAGAGATGTCGTATTACGATTGGACGATTGCCCAGATAGCGAAAGCGGCAGGCGATACACAGAATTACGACAAGTACATGGATCGCAGTACGTGGTCGCAAAATCATTGGGATCCGGTCGAGAAGTTCTTCGTCCCGGTTGATGATACCGGCACCAAGCTTGCTGAATTTGACCCGTATAAAGTGGACCATTACTGGTTTACTGAAGGCAATGCTTGGCAGTGGCAATGGACATTGATGCAGGATTTAGATCGCCTCACTGAATTGATGGGCGGTGCTGATGGTCTGAATAAGAAGCTAGACGAGCTGTTTAACGCCGAGCCGAACGAAGGTGATTTGCAAGATATGACAGGCTACATTGGCCAGTATGTTCACGGTAATGAGCCATCGCATCATGTCATTTATTTGTACAACCGTACCAATCAACCTTGGAAAGCGCAGGAATACTTGGATCAGGTGTATAAGGACTTCTATCACAACGGTCCTGACGGTTTGATTGGTAATGAAGATGTTGGTCAGATGTCGGCTTGGTACATCATGAGTACGATGGGCTTCTATCAAATCACTCCTGGAGACCCTACTTACACTATCGGGCGTCCTGTCTTTGATGAAGTAACTGTGCATCTGCCTGAAGGTGAGTTCAAAGTGGTCAGCGAAAATAACGGCCCAGATAACCTTTACGTGCAAGAGGTGACGATTAACGGTAAGCCGCTGGATAAATACAATACTTTCGCACATAGCGAAATCTATCCGGGTGGCGAGTTACGTTTCGTCATGACCGACCAGCAACCCGTTAACTAAACCACACACAATTAACGCAGCCATATACGCACGCAACTATATACGATTAACGTAGCAGCAAACAGGCAAGGGAGTGCTCTCTTGCCTGCTTTCACACATCCTTGCAACTACGCCGCTTAGCGAGTTGCCAACTATTTATAACGTCAGGTATTGCCAGATCTCGGTATTTCGATTTAGCGGTAAGGGATCGCTGTATCTGAAGAAAATGTTCATGGAGGTAACATGTTTCAACGTACGCTGATTGCGACTGCCATTATTCTATCGCTTGGGCTGGTGGGGTGTAACTCCAGCAGCAGTGATACTAAAACACAGCCTGATGACTCACTGACTTTACTGCAATATGTTGACCCGTTTATCGGTACTGATGGGCTGGGAAATGTGATCCCCGGGGCTGTTGTACCAGAAGGGATGATCCAGCCAAGCCCCGATGGTGCTAAAGACGACAATACGCCGACGGACTACCACTACTCAAACAATAGGATTTCTGGTTTTAGTACTACCCATATTTCAGGGGCGGGCAAAGGGGATCTGAACGATTTTGCTTTCATGCCATACACCGGATTTAATGCTGGGGTAGCGACTATAGATAAAGCTACCGAAGTGTCGACGCCGGGGTATTACTCGGCTGATTTAATCGAGAATCACATTCAAACCGAACTAACGGCAACCAAGCGCGTGGCTTTTCATCGCTATCATTTTCCTGACGACCAAGATCGCAAGGTCAAGGTTGATTTGGGCCATGAACTGCTAGGTGAGTGGGGCAATCATAGCCGCGAAATCAGCTTCAAAATTGTCGGTGACAATGCGATTGCGGGTATGCGAGTAAGTAACGAGTGGGCGCAGTACCAGACGGTGTATTTCTATGCTGAGTTCTCCGAACCTTTTGAGTCGTATCTGGTACTCAATGAAGGGGTACAAACCGAGGAGACTGAAATCACGGATAGCCGCGATGTGATCACCCACCTTAATTTTGGTCAGGGTAGCGAAGCACTGCAGGTGAAGGTAGCGATTTCACCCCTGAGTATGGATAGCGCCAAAGCCAATATTGCGGCGGAGACTACCGGCTTCGAATTTGATGAGGTGCGAGATAAAGCGGCTGTTGCTTGGCATGACGTGCTGGAAAAATTCCAGTTGAAAGGCGGGACAGAAGCGGAGAAAACCATTTTCTATACCGCGCTTTATCACACCTATTTCGCCCCTTTTGTATATCAAGACAGTGATGGCCAATACAGAGGTATGGATGGAAAAGCCTACCAGGCCGAAGAAGGCTTTACCAATTATTCGGTGTATTCGATGTGGGATACTTTCCGTGCTGCCCACCCGTTAAAAACCATCATCGATAAAGAGCGCTCCATTGAATATGTTCATGATCTGCTGAATAAATTTAAAACCGGTGGGGTGTTACCGAAGTGGGAATTGCATTCCGACTATACCGGTGAAATGGTGGGTTATCCGGCGGTTTCGGTGATTGCCGATACCATGGTGAAATATCCAGAAGCTTTTACTCAGCAAGATTATGAGTTGGCATTGGCTGCGGCTGAAGTCAGTGCTAACTTTGACATGAGCATTACGGGTGATTGGATCCCGTATCAGGATGCGTGGAACGGTGATAAGCGCTGGATTGTCATGACCCGCCATGGCGAATATCAGGAAGATCTTGGTTATGTGCCAGCCGACATTAAAAACAACCCCGCAGATATCTACGACACCATTGTTAATGAATCCGTTTCTTATGGGCTAGAGAACGCCTATTACGATTGGTGTATTGCCCAAATAGCCCGTTTAGCGGGTGATAAACAGCAAGAAACTCGTTACCTCGACCGGTCGAAAGCGTTCAAGAACTACTTCGATTATAACCCGAGTGAATATGGCCAATACGGTGCGACAGGGTTTATGCGCCCGAAGAACCTCGATGGCTCTTGGGTTAACAATATGTCGTCGTGTGAAGGCGATGATTGTGAAGGTGCACCGCTGGATTATTTCTGGCCATATAAAGCCGAGCACCGAGGGGAAGACTTCACTGAAGGCAATACATGGCAGTGGACATGGTTTGCGCCACATGACATTGACGGGCTAAAAGAAGTGATGGGCGGAGAGCAAGCGTTTCTTGCCAACCTCAACGCGTTGTTTAATGCCGATTCAGATGCCGATACTAGCCAGGGCGATATGACGGGCTATATCGGTCAGTATGTCCACGGTAATGAACCCGATCATCATGTTATCTATCTCTACAACTACACCGAAGAGCCTTGGAAGGTACAAGAGTATATCGACGAGGTCATGGATACTTTCTACCTCCCGATCCCTGATGGTTTGATAGGTAATGAAGACGTTGGCCAGATGTCAGCATGGTACATCATGAGTGCAATGGGCTTCTATCAAATATCTCCTGCAGAACCGGTATATACCATTGGTCGTCCGCTATTCGATGAAATGACGGTGGCTGTCGACGGTGGGTTATTCACCATCACCGCTGAGAATAACAGCCCCGACAATATCTACGTCGAGTCGGTCACCATCAATGGCAAGAAACTCGATAGCAACAACACCTTTAGCCATGACGAAATTTACGCCGGCGGACAGCTGAGCTTTGTTATGTCGAACCAAAAGCCTGATGCACCTGCCAAATAATGTCGGCATGCGAATCAAACAAAATTTACATTGGAGGTTATATGTTTAAACGTTCATTACTTGCCGCAGCGGTTGCTGTCTCGATAGGTTTGGTCGGATGTAATTCGAACAGTAATAGCAACACTGACGATGGCAAAGATACGCCGAAAGTTGATTTAGTCAAATATGTTGATCCGATGATCGGCACAGGCGGTTTAGCCAATACCTATCCGGGGGCAACGGTCCCTCACGGTATGGTGCAATTAAGCCCGAATAACGGTACCGGTGGCTGGGATTACATCAGTGGCTATCATTACCATGACGATCGGCTGGTGGGTTTTAGCCATACCCAGCTATCTGGTACGGGGGCTGGGGACTTGAACGATATCTTGTTGATGCCATTTAACAGCCGCTCGGATGAAATGCGTGGTACTAGCGAAGCGTCGCACTTTAGCCATGACAACGAAACGGCAGAGGCTGGCTCCTACAAAGTCATGCTTGATGATTATGGTATTGAGGCCGAGCTGACCACCACCAATCGCGTTGGCTTTCACCGCTACACCTTCCCTAAAGATGCCGACTCTAAGGTCGTGCTGAATTTGGGGTATGCCCTTAACTGGGATTCGCCGACAGATACGGTGATCAAAGTGGTTGATGAGACGACGCTGGAAGGCTATCGCTATTCAACCGGTTGGGCTGCCGATCAACGTGAACACTTCGTGATTAAATTCTCGAAACCCATGACAGGCTTTGAGTTGAAAGATGATGAGACGGGTCAGGTTGTTGGCGGCAATGAAGTACAAAGCACCAAAACCCGTGGTTACTTTAACTTTGATACCAGCGCGGATGAAACGGAAGTGTTGGTGAAAGTTGCTCTGTCATCGGTGGATGTTGCTGGTGCCTACAAAAACCTCGATGCAGAATTGAAAGGCTGGGACTTTGATGATACCCGCCAAGCCGCTCGAGATGCATGGCAAACCGAGCTAGAAAAAGTGGCCGTTACCAGTGATGATGAGACCAAAAAGCGGATCTTCTACACCGCGATTTATCACTCTTACCTTGGGCCGACATTGCATTCAGATGTCGATGGTCGCTATAAAGGTGCGGATCATCAAATCCAGCGCGCCTATGGTTTCGATCGTTATGATACTTTTTCACTGTGGGACACCTATCGAGCCACCCATCCGTTCCAGACGCTGGTTGAGCCAGACAGGGTAAGTGATATGGTCAATTCGATGCTGTCCCATTACGAGGAAACGGGTTTGTTGCCAGTGTGGTCAATGAAAGGTAACGAGACCAACATGATGCTGGGTTATCACGCTGTTCCTGTGATTACGGATGCGTGGCTAAAAGGCATTGAAGGCTTTGATCCTAAGTTGGCGTTAGAAGCGATGAAGGCATCGGCAGCGTCAGATCGTGCCGAGATTGTTGCCTATCGTGAAAAGGGCTATGTACCTTATAGTGAAGAAGAAGGTGGTGATGGTTGGGCGGCGTCACGCGCAATGGAATATTCCTATGATGATTGGGCAATTGCGCAAATGGCACAGTCCTTGGGTAAAGAGTCGGATTTTCAGCACTTTATCAGGCAGGCTAAAAACTGGCAGAATCAGTATGACAGTAGTCGAGATTGGTTTGTTCCACGGCTAGAAAACGGTGACTTTATCTCGGATTTCGATCCAGAACGTTATGAGGCCGGCTTTGCTGAAAGTAATGCTTGGCAGTATTTCTGGCATGTTCAGCATGATATTGCAGGACTTGTCGACAAGATGGGTCAGGAAGCCTTTATCCAGCGTTTGGATGATTTATTCGAGACCACACCTGATCCCGAGCAAGAGCTGCCGATCTTCAGTACCGGTATGGTAGGGCAGTATGTGCAAGGAAATGAGCCGGATCACCATGCCCCATACCTCTTCAACTATGTGGGTCAGCCTTGGAAAACCCAGAAGTGGCTGAAGGAAGTGGTGGATGTGTGTTACACCGATAAGCCTGAAGGGATTTGCGGCAATGATGACTACGGCCAGATGTCGAGTTGGTATGTGTTCACTGCGATGGGGTTCTATCCGGTAAACCCTGCCGATCAACGCTATGTAATTGGCAGCCCTATGTTCCCAGAAGTGGCGCTGAATTTACCTAACGGCAATATCTTTACCGTGAAAGCTGAGCAGGTGTCGGAGCAGAATATTTATATTCAATCCGTCACGTTAAATGGTAATAGTCTTGATCGTTCATGGATCAGCCACGGCGAAATCACTCAAGGCGGTGAGCTGGTGTTCGAAATGGGTAATGAACCCAACTATAGCTGGGCAACAACCCCAGATGCTTTCCCGCCATCGTGGACAGCGGAAGGGCCATTTAACTAAATCGCTATTGTTCTAAGAGGATAAAGCAGGCTCAGCTTAGGCTGGGCCTGTTGCTAATCCTGCTCGAAATTGTGATGGGGTGATCCCCAACTTTTGTTTGAATAGACGGCAGAAATAATTACTGTCGCTAAATCCACACTGTTTTGATATCTGCTTAATTCGGCATTGATCTTCTGCCAGTAACGCTTGGGCTTTATCGAGTCGTCGATGGCACAAGTAGTCCTTAAAGCTGGTTTTACCTTGTTGTTGGAATATATGGGAAAGGTAATTGACGGAAATGTAGAACTGCTCGGCAATCATTTCACGGTTTAACTGCTGGTCAAAATGGTGGTCGATATAGCTGGTGATTTTTTGAAATAGCTCTTCTTGACGAGAAGGCAGGCAATCAGGCATCTCGCTCATGACCATGATATGGCTTAGGAGCGAACGAATGACGAGGCTAACCGTATGGTGATCTGCACCATCGTGCCCTAACTCATTAAGTGCTTGGAGTAATCCATTACCGATTTTTTGATGATGTCGAATCGTCGGTCGTTTTGCTATTTCAGTAAAGCTTTCACCGTTCCATTTTTGGAGGCTAAATCCCACTTTATGCGGGCTTATCATCAAGCTTAATATGGTGACTTCCTCTTGCCACATAGGCTGGCTCCAGGCTTTTGCGGGAAAGTACAGTACATCGCCGGCTTCAAGGTATTGTTGTATATGGTGGCTGTTATCGATTGAGTAGTGGGTCACTATACTGCCAGAAATAATAATATCGATGCGTGGAATATCAATTTGCCAAGCAAGCTCTGGTGCAGACAGGTTTTCTGCGGCTACGTAGACTTTTCTGATCGCCAACGTACTGTCTACCAATTTTGTTAGCTGCTGAACAATTTGGTCGTTATTTCGAGGGGGAAGGACTGCATGGCTTTCTAGTAATTGAGAAGAGGTCGTTGCTTGGCTCATGATACTCATCCGCTATTAGCTTCTACTGTAATGTGAAAGTGCTACTGATCTTGAGTGAAAATATTTTCATCGGTTTTAAAAAACGAGCGACATAATTTTTCAACTCTAGGCACACTGCGTTATTAATAAAGTACCTGTTTACATACCTTCTATCTGTTTATTTGATCTAACTTTGGTGAAAATATTTTCACTATTTGTTGTTTTGTGTGGTTGATCTCAAAAAGATTCTGAAAAAATTAACACAATAGGCAGCAGTTGGACGGACTAAAAATTGATAGGAGTGCCACTCAATGAGTCACACCATAGTAGCAATTACTGCTTGTGCAGCAGGTATTGCACATACTTATATGGCAGCAAGAGCGCTTGAAGCGTTAGTGCAAGAGCACGGCTTTAACGTGAAAGTAGAAACACAGGGCTCGATCGGCGCTGAAAATATATTGTCTGAGGAAGAAATTGCGGCGGCAGATGTCGTGATTATTGCTTCTGATATCGAGATTGAACTAGCCCGTTTTGCTGGCAAGCGGATCTACAAAACGCGCCCGAAGGTTGCGATTAAAGATGCCAAAGCATTGGTTGATGTTGCGTTAAAGGAAGCGCAAGTTTTTGGTGGTAAAGGCACTGAGGTGGGTAATATTACCTTAGGTAAAACCAATGAAAATGGCTTTATTCAGCATATCATGAGCGGCATCTCGTACATGGTGCCGATGGTTATTTCTGCTGGTTTACTATTGGCGATTGCCAATATTTTTGCTTTCCAGAAAGATGAGCTTGGCCGTATGGTCGCTTGGGGGTTTGATCAGTCAGATCCACTTGGTGATTTGATGTATCACCTGTTCTTAGTCGGCCAAGTTGGTTTTAAATTGATGATCCCATTGTTTGCTGGGTTTGTCGCTAATTCAATTGCCTCCCGCCCAGCCATTGCGCCAGCAATGATCGGCGCGTATATCGCGAACGATGCTGGTTTCTTGGGAACTGAAACCGGTGGTGGTTTCTTATCTGCAATTCTAGTTGCGTTCATCGTTGGCTATTTTGTTCGATACTTGAAAATGATCCGTTGGCCAAAGCTGCTTCAGCCGCTGGTGCCAATTATGATTCTGCCGCTAATTGCCACTTTCTTTATTACGATTGTTGTTAAGTACATGATTGGCGGGCCTATTGCCTCAGGTATGGGGGCGATGTACGACTGGTTAACTTGGCTGACTGTCAACTATTCGGCTTCGACCTTTATCATTGGCGCGATTATCGGCGCAATGATTGGTTTTGACTTTGGTGGTCCGGTTAATAAAACTGCACTGATTTTTGGTACCGCAGTATTCACCGATACCGTTGCTAAATATGGTATCGAAGGGGCTAACTTCGTTCCGGGAACGGCAGCGCAAGCGGCAATTTCTGTTGCGCCATTGGGAATTTTTGTTGCATCTCAGCTGTTTAAGAACAAGTTTAGCTCGACGGAAAAAATAGCGGCTAACTCTGCTTTTGGTATGGGTATTGTTGGGGTGACTGAAGGAGCAATCCCGTTTGCTGCGGCGCATCCGGTTCAGATGATCACTGCAAGTGTTGCCGGCTCTGCCCTCGCGGGTGGTTTAGTGGGGTTCTTTGACGTTAAATTCTACGGCGGTATTGGCTCACCATTAGGCACATTTGTTGGCTATATTGAGCAGCCAATCCCATTTGTTACCTGGATCCTTTGTACCTTTGCGGGTATCACTCTAACGGCCTTGATTATTGGTTTATGGCGGAAACCGATTGAAGTTGAAACGGCTTCACCAACCTCGCAGGCTGATGCGCAGCCAACCGTCGAAACCCTATCTACTCAAGCGGCAAAGACATCATGTGATACGAGCACAAAACCTGTTTTTAACCCTGAGCATGTTTTATTTGATCGTGAATCAACCACCAAGGAGCAGGCTTTTGCATTCATTGCCAAGCAAGCATTGGCACTTGGGTATGTCTCGGATGCGAAAGCTTATGAGTCAGGGTTGAAGGCTCGTGAACAGTCTTCAAGCACTGGATTTACCGGTGGGATGGCTATTCCACATTGTAAGAATACCGCTGCAACCCATGCAGGCCTTTTTGTTGTCCGCTTTAGTCATCCTATTGAATGGGAAACCATGGACGAGCAACCGGTGAAGACGGCTGTGGCGTTGAGTATTCCTGCAGAAGGCAATGAAGAGAGCGTTCGCATGTTAACGAAGCTATCTCGCAATATGATGCATAAGCCATTCCGCGACACGTTAAGCCAAGCTGACTGCCTTGAAGTTGAAGATGCTATTGCCACGGCTATAGCCTGATAGCGCATGAAGAGAGAAATGAAAATGCAAAAAACATTTCACGTGATCCCACATACTCATTGGGATTTCGAGTGGTACTTTTCGACGCATGAGTCACTGATCCAACTGGTTTACCATATGGAAGAAGTGATGTCGGGCTTAGAATCTGGTGAAAATGACACTTACCTACTTGATGGCCAACTTAGTATCATTGAGGACTACCTTGAGCAATGTCCTGATCAGAAAGATCGCTTAACAAGCTTGGTTCAGCAGGGGAAACTGCTTATTGGCCCTTGGTATACCCAAACGGATCAGCTGATCATTTCAGGCGAATCGATTGTCCGTAATTTGATGACGGGCATTCGCCTTGGTGAGCAGTTCGGCTCGGTGATGAACATAGGTTATGTGCCTGATGCGTTTGGTCAGAGTATTGATATGCCTAAAATCTACCAAGGTGTTGGGATTGATAAGACGGTGTTCTGGCGCGGGCTATCGACAGACATATGTACCAGTCGTGAGTTTAACTGGCAATGTGAAGACGGTAGCGAGGTACTTGGGTATAACATCAAAAATGGCTATTTTGTTGGGTCTTATCTCATCGATAATGATGATCCAGCTCCCCTTTGCCATCAAGCGGAGGATGGTGCACTAGGACAAAATATCGCGATTCCGCTTGGTGGTGATCAGCGCTATGTCGACCGGAACATCAAGGCCCGATTAGCCGTTAATAACCGTGCTTGCGCTGATTATACATTGGTCGAAAGTAGCTATGATCGTTTGTTCGAAGCCCTAGCTGATGAAAAATTGGCGTTGCCGACGATTAGCGGTGAGTTGATTGACGGTCAAGTCTCGAAGATCCATCGCTCAATATATTCATCTCGTTATGATCATAAATACCTGAACGACAAAGTTGAACGTCGCCTGAGTTATCAGTTAGAGCCGCTTATGGTCATGGCCCAGTCATGGGGCATTGAGGCGAAGCCGTCGATGGTGACCAACATATGGAAAGCGATTTTGCGCAACCATGCCCATGATAGCGCTGGTGGCTGTAATACCGATAAAACCAACAAAATCATCCTAGCTCGCTATGAGCAGGCGGACCAAATGTCAGGCTCTGCTGTCGATTACTTGGTTCGAAAACTGGCAGAATCACAGCCAACGGCTGAACAGGGGGGTATCGACGGACGCTTAACGGTGTTTAACACTTTGCCGTATGCGCGCGAGCCGTTGATCAAAACGACGATAGCGACCACTCATCCACATTTTACCCTGTGCGATCTTCAGGGTAATACGGTTGAGTTTGATGTGCACCAGACTGAGCACGCTTATCGTGGCACTATTCAGCGTGATAGTCGTTCAAATGATCCTAGCCAGTATTATTACCAAACTGAGATAGTGTTCCATCATGCTTTACCTGCCTCTGGATTTGTTAGCTTGCAAGTCATTAAAGCTGAACAACCTTCGCTGAATAGTTGCCTAGCCTCTGAAGCCAGTGTTAGTGAAGCTCAGATTGAGAACGATCGATATTGCCTTGAATATAGCCAAGGCCAGTTCCGGTTGTTTGATAAACAACAGCAGCAATGGTGGGACGATTGCCTAACACTGTTAGACATGGGGGATGATGGGGATACCTATGACTACTCGCCGCCAGAGCAGGATTGGCTGTTAACTTTAGACTGGCAGCAAGCGACGTTTACTGTAAGCAAAGGGCAATATGCTCAATCGCTAGTGGTAGAAGGGGCATGGAGCTTGCCGAAAAACTTGGCAGAACGAGTGAGCAGAGAACGTTCAGGCCAGTTGGGTTACCGTATCGAATTACGTTTGGAGAAAACATCAGATAATAGCTTGTCTGGGCTACATTGCTCTCCATTGGTGATTGACGCGGAATTTGATAATCAGGTGGAAGATCACCGTCTGCAATTGGTGATGACAACGCCGTTCAAGACCCAAACATCGTGGGCTGACACCCCGTTTGGTGTCGTTGAGCGCGCGAATCAGCACCAACATTTAGACGATTGGCGACAGGTTGGCTGGAAAGAAGAACCAAGCCCAATTTACCCAATGCTACATTTTGCGAATTTGCATGATGCTAAATCGAGCATGACCTTGATGGCGAAGGGGGTGAAGGAGTATGAGGTTCGCGCCGATAACCAGCTTGCATTAACAATGTTCCGTTCGGTTGGTTGGTTAGGTAAGCCTGACTTAAAGCGCCGTCCGGGCATTGCGTCTGGTCAGCAATTTAAATATATCCCAACCCCCGATAGCCAGTTACAGGGTAAGTTAAAAGTTGAGTGTGCAGTGTTGATTGAACCGCATTTTGATCCGGCTGATATTCAACAATCTTGGCAACACTATGCTGTTGATTGTTTGGTTTATCAAAACCAATCACTCAATCAGTTTACTAATACCCTTAAATATTTTGTACTGCACCCATTGGATAAACCGGTTGACGATCATCAGCAAGGCTTTTGTCTAAATTCAGAAAATGTGGTGTGTAGCGCTATTAAGCCAACAGAAGATAATACAGGTGTATTGATAAGGGTATATAACCCGAGTGCAGAATTCATTAAATCATCTGGCTCGCTGACTATGCCGTCGGTATTTAATCAGTTTGTTGAAGTAGATTTAATGGAGAGAGAAATATCTACTGAGCTTGAAATAAAAGGGGATGTTGAACTCGGAGAGTTTAAACCTAAACAGATCCGGAGCTTTGTTATTCGTCATAATAGGAACGGTTAGGATATAAGCTAAACGGGAAATAGATTCACGTTATTTACCACCTTTTGCCGGCATTCATTGCCGGCTTTTTTATTCAATCTACATTTTACTTAATGTAAAAGTTATTGATGTTGGCTATCTGTTTTGGTTGTCTATTTGGGTTATCTATATTGGGATGATATATTGGGATGATATATGGAAGGGGCAAAATATATCGTGCATGGGAGGAAATAAATAAATCCCAGCTAAAAGCTGGGATCGGTATTAAGTATGCGTTTAGCGTCGTAGTTAATATGTATCGCGTAAGTGATATACCCGTAGTTTTTCTGCTAATTCATAAGCTGATACGCAGCCTTGGTAACGGACTTTTTTAGGCGCCCCTGTTATGGCAGCAGGGAGCAACGTAAAGCTGGAATCATCAAAGCGGCCAGGACCATCGAATTCAAGATGAACAAATAAAGCCGGGTTGTTACTGTCGAGCTCAACGTATATCCCAGTGTTATCTGTTTTTACCTGCCAATGAACGACAGATGGCTGAAGGTTGGCATGTTTAAATAATGCCGGGTAATAACTGTTTTCGATAAGTGTTTCACCGCAATGCAGTTGAACATGGAAGAAGTGATCTGCGCTTTCATTCGGTTCTATTTCGTGTACCTGCTGCTGCCATACACTGGTGGCCTGATCTGCTGCAAGTGTTGTGTTGACTGGCCATTGGGCAACCACTTCACCGTCCCAGCGGATTTGGCGAATGTGCCCCTCTAAAGTACAGCGATGGTGCTGGTCATTAACCAAATGAAGTGTAAGTGCTTGCTCTTCTTTGATGAAGGTAGCCAACTGTGGCGCAAAGAAGCGCTTGGCATGGTAATGAAGTTGCTTCCAGCGGCCAGTGTATTCAATGCTTGACCACGAACTAACAGGCCAGCAGTCATTAAGTTGCCAGTATAGAATGCCGCGACAATGTTCTTTGTGAGCCCGCCAATATTCACTTGCCGTTTTGATTGCTAGTGCCTGCTGGACTTGGCTAAGGTAGAGCATATTGTCAAAACTGTTTGGGAAGCGGAAGTAGCGGGTAAACATTTCCGTAATGATGCTGTTACCACGGCCATTTTTTTGGTGTTGTTCAAACGTCGGTGAGGTAACGTTCCAATCACTTTCATCAGCGTAGGTTTTTACTGTTGGTAATGAAGGCCAAGACTGAAAACCAAACTCCGAGCAGAACCGAGGTTTAACGCTGTGGTAGGCATCGAAAGATTTACCTGAGTGCCAAACATCCCAGTAATGCATATCACCGCAATTATCATCATGCCAAGCATCACCAAAGTCGAGTTCGCCATTACATGGGGAGCTTGCCCAGAAGCGTCGAGTCGGATCTTCGGTAGTGACAACATTGGCCAGCACTCGATTTAGGCGGTCATAGTTGACGACATACTTCTCGCGGTTGGCTTTGGATTCAGGGTACCAGCCAATGGCACCAATCACTTCGTTGTCGCCGCACCATAAGGCGAGGGAAGGGTGATCGGCAAGACGACGTACCTGATCACGGACTTCGGCTTCGACATCGTCTAAAAACTCAGGCGTTGATGGGTAAAGGGCACAGGCAAACATTAGATCTTGCCATACGAGCAGACCCAGCTCGTCGCACAGATCATAGAAGATATCGTGTTCATACATGCCACCGCCCCAAACTCGGATCATGTTCATATTTGCCGCCGCTGCATCTTCTAGCAGCTGCCGGTAACGTTGTGGGGTATGAGCGGAGGGCAATGCATCAAGCGGGATCCAGTTAGCTCCTTTTGCCATGATGGCTTTGCCGTTGACCTCGAAGGTCATTGCACTGCCAATACTATCTTTTTCGGTATTAAGCCTCAGTTCACGTAATCCGATTTGCTTGTTGATGGTGTGGTTGTTGAGCTGCACACTGAGTGGGTACAGCGTTTGCTTTCCATAGCCTGCAGGCCACCACCGTTGTGGTTCAGTGATAGTAATAACACATTGAGATTGCTGCGGGCCAAGCACATCGGCTGGCAGTTGAATAAGGTGCTCTTGTTGATCGAACTGTATAACAAGCTGTTGCGGTTTCTCTGATAACGATGTTACATCGTAATCAATATTAACGTTGAGATCGCAGCTCCCATCTTGATGCCAGTGTTGCGTGGTGCGCACTTGAGTTAAGCGTGTTTGGTGCACTGGTACCAAAGTGATTGATTTATAAATCCCGCTTGCTAATAGACAGATCCCCCAGTCCCACCCCGCGTGGCATTGGGTTTTACGAAGGGTATTCATATGTGGAATTTTGTTGTTGCCAACCGCCCAAGGCACCGGGAAAGGAAGTTTCTCAGCGCGCTTGCTAGCTTCTATATCATTACGATCTAGTTTTATTTCGATATGGTTTTCACCATCAACTAAATAGGGGAGAACATCCACTCGATAGCGACGGAACATATTGCTGCATTGAAGCACTGAATGTCCATTTATCGAAATATGCGCCATGGTATCGACAAACTCTAAACAGAGGTCGACAGCCTGAGTATCCAGTGATGAACTATCAAGGTAAAGCGTGCGGCGAAGTACCCAATCACTTTCTCCGACCCATTGTACGTCATTTTCATTGCAACCAAGGTAAGGAGGAGGAAGTAGCTGTGCTGTTATTAGTGCAGAATGTATATCCCCCGGTAATGGGCAGGCGATATTAATATGAGTGTGTTGTGGTGATGAGAGTTGCCATTCTCCATCGAGTAATAATGTCGACACCATGAACTCCTGACATGAGTATGAGTAAATATATCTATTATTATATTTATCATGAAAAAGACAGGGGAGAGGATATATCTATTAAATACTAGACATATGTTGCATAACTTTATTTCTGTGAATTAGCCTTATCATTACCATCCTGTATATAGACTTAATATTGATTTCTAAAAATATGGATTAGATCATGTTTTTAAATGAGTTGTTCATTTGTGCTGTATTTAATAGGAATGTCATATATTAAGTTTGATTCTTAATTTGTATATTTTCTCTGCAATAAATATTCATTCGGAATAACGTAAAATTGCTAGGTGTCGATTGGCCGCTATTAAATAGATCGATACTTAGCTGCTAGTTATTTAATGCCTATAAAAAATGATTACAACGGGCATCGGTTTTATTTGATTTTTATTTATCTGAAAGAAATTAAAGGAATTGACATGTTTAGTAAACAGCGTATTGCCGTTTCTGCGATAGCGGTTATGGCTTCTTTTTCAACTTATGCGAATGATGCCATTGAGCTGTATGGCCAGGTGGCGATATCTGCCTATAGCTATGCCGAAGATGGTAAAGACACGGTAAACCGCATCGAGAATGAATCTCGTATTGGCTTTCGTGGTACTAAAGACATGGCGCGTGCGCCAACGCTAGTATGGCAAATCGAGGGGAATAACGTTGGTTGGAGTGATAATGAAGGCGATGGTCAGCTAGGCTTACGTGACACTTATGCAGGCTTTACTGATGATAGCTGGGGGCTGGTTAAGTTTGGCCGATTTGATACTCCGCTATATCGTATTATCGACTGGCCTTATTCGAATCCGGGTTTAGGAAATGTGTTTGATTGGGGAGCGGATATTGATGGTGGTGCTAACTACAGCCGTCAATCTGACCAGATCAGCTGGGATAGTCCAAATTGGGCGGGCTTCACGATGACGTTGGCTGCTGGTCGAGGTAATAACCCAGAAGATTCAGACAGCAACTTTTATGGCGCGGCAGCACATTATAATACTGGACCACTTTTACTGCATGCTGGATATGAATATGGCACAGGCCGAGTGGTTGAAATTGAAGATGCAGCCAGTAACTCGACCTTGTCTGCAACCTCGGATTACATGACCTATTTAACCGGTTTTGAACTGAATTTTGACAATGGCATTGGCTTTTTTGGTGCCTACAAAGTGATGTCAGCAGATTACTCTGACTATGATAATGCTGGCGCAGGTGCGGGAACGATAGAAACATTGATCGGTGGCAAACAAGACCAAACAGCTTATTCAGTTGGTGCCCTGTATAACGTAGGCTACTGGCAGTTTAAGGTTGGGTATGCCGCCAATAGTGACTTGGAAATCGATAGTAAGAAGGTTGATGGTACCGCGGATAATGTTATTTCTGGCCAGACGATCTACTTTATTGATAACAATGCATTGATTTACCTACGTTTGAAGGCGATGGAAATTAATGAATCTGATATTACTGAAGCTCGCTTAGGGCTTGAATACTACTTCTAACCCCGTCCTACAGCTTAGCCTCTATTCTGAAATAGAATCCCCCGGGAAGTACATTTTTCGTCCAACTAATGTGCTTCCCACCTCATCTGTAAATCTTTTCATTACTTCTTACATTACTATCTGCTTTATGCTGTTGTTATGAAACTTTTTTCGTTATAAATTGTTATCATTGCTTTGCCTATTCATCAAAGCTGTATTGCATGGAAAAGAAGATGAACAAAGACTTTCAGCTGCTTTTTGAGTATGCCCGAATTAAATTCACCAGTACTGATAATAAAATTGCCGATTATTTTTTGGCTCGCCAGCCGGTGAAAAACATTGAAGAACTGGCGGAGGAAATTGGGGTCTCTACCGCTTCGATTACTCGATTTTGCAAGAAGGTTGGCCTTAATAATTTCAAAGAGTTTTTATTTCTTTATCAGCAGCAGCTTGAACAAGAGCAACCACAGCATGTTGAACCAAGCAGTTTGCATCATGACTATGTCGATGTTTTAAAAGCATTTGATAAACGTCTCGATAAAGATCAAGTTGCCCAGTTTAGTAAGGCAATTCATAGCCATGATGTGATCCATGTGTTTGGTTCTGGCTACAGTGCTCTTTCTGCTGCCGATCTTAAGTTTCGGTTCACCCGCCTAGGTAAATTTGTTGAAGTCGTGCAAGACAGTGACTCGATGCAAATGGTGAGCTCGATTCTGACGCCTGGTGCTTTGGTGATTTTGCTTACCCTAAAGGGGCAAAATGCTCGGATGATCCGTAATGCACAAGAGATGAAAGCGCGAGGGATCAGTGTGCTTTGCGTGACAGCCAATGAAAAATCTAAACTACTATCAATTGCAGATTCTTTTATCTTAACCGCATCGTTAAATGGCGAAGAATCAACAGGGATGATATCTGGACAAATGCCGCTTTTGATGGCGATTGATCATATCTATTTCCGCTATGTTTCTGATTATCGTGATTCGATCCAAAACTGGGTAGTGACAGAGCAGCCCTTCCTGAGTGAATAAACATCATGAAAGCACTCTGAATCCTGTATCTGGAGACTATTTGTGGAGAATACTTGGTTATACGGCTCATAAAAAAAGCCCGCAGGGTAGGCGGGCAAGGTCCGGAGTTATCGTTATTGTAGTAATTGTCTTGGGGAGCGCTGCTAGTAGCTGCGATATTCTGTTGGGGTTTTGCCTGTTTTGCGCTTGAAAACACGGCAAAAATAATTCGAATCGTGGTAACCACAACGCTGAGCAACTTCTTCTAAGCGGAAGTTGTAGCGCTTGAGCATGAATTTAGCGCGCTCTAGCCTGACCCATGCAATATAATCAGCAAAGCGCATGTGCCCTTCTTGTCGGAATAATCGAGATAAGTGGTTAGGGGAAATATTAAACCTAGCTGCAACGGTATTACGGTTTATATTCCGGTGAAAATTCTCTTGTACATAAATACAAATGCCCTTGAATAGATCTTCACTTCGGCTATTAGTATCTTCAGCCGGCTTTTCAATCATATCCTTGCAATAGCTTAACAGCGCAAGTAATAAATACTTATCGGCGGGCTGCTTCTTCTTTTCATGCGCGAGAGTAGAAAGTGCATTCAAAATATGATCAATAGCATGGCCGGTTCGCTGTGGGACGCTGTACTTCACGACATCATAGAAGCCATCTTCATTTTCATGCTTGCTGACCAAACTTAGTCCCAGCTGGCTTTTGCCAAATAGTAGACTCAGCACCGAGCATTCATGATCCCAGTTGGGCTTATTCCAAGCATTGGCTGGAATAAACAGTGCGTCGCCAACCACCAAAGAGACATTGTCAATTTGCTGCTGATGGTTTTCAAAATGATTTTCGTACTTGCCTTTAAAAACTAATTCAAGACGAGGGAAGTTAACCTGGTAACTTGCTTCCGGCGGCGGAACAGAATCACCAGCAAACCAAATATGCTGAAAAGATGCATTGTCAGAGATGGCGCTATCAAGTAGGTCAGAGAAGGTATTCTTCATGTCACTCAATCTAATATATCTCGTTGGCCCCATGCTTTTCGTGAGGACGATGAATGGTAATGTGGCTGATATAGACGTCGTTTAGGTATAACGATTATGACTTAAGTTGCAGCAGTTTCATTATTATGGATTATGTAGCTTGTGGCGATATCTTGCTCTGTTAATTGTTAACTCGGTACCATTTAATTTGAGTTATTAGTCTTAAATTATGGCGTTACGAGACTTTTCACTTCTCTCGTAACGCCATCATGCACGCTATGAATTAGGCTTGAGCAAGATGAGCTTCAATTTTATCCATAATTTGTGGTGCTTTTTTCACTGCATCGGCAACACCGATGCGTACTATTTTTTTACCTTTGAAACGCTCTTCATTTTTGATGGCAATATCTTTGGTTAAAATTATGATGTCAGCTTGCTCTGCTTCTTTGAGCGAAATTTCATTTTCAATGCCAATTGAGCCTTGAGTTTCAATTTTAACGTCCCAGCCTTTTGCTTTTGCTGCAGTTTCCAATGCTTCAGCTGCCATGTAAGTATGTGCAACACCAGATGGACAAGAGGTAACACCAAGTACTTTCATTATTTTTCTCCCGAATGGTTCTAATTAATCAAATTCTAATTCAAGGCTGTCTTCTTCTACGTCTTCCGTAGATTCTTTACGTTCTTCGATTGGTTTTTTCAGTGCGTTCACCATTAGCGCTGTGGTGACAGCACCAGCGACGGTTGCGAGTAGATAGAAAAGGCGACCATCCACGACAGGCAGTACAATTAGGCCACCCCATGGTGCGTGGTTAAGTACGCCAAGCATAAAGGCCGTTACGTTACCGACAATACCACCTACTACGATTGATGGAATAACACGTAGTGGGTCAGAAGCTGCGAAAGGAATCGCGCCTTCGGTAATACCGATACAACCCATGATACCAGCAGCCTTTCCTGCTTCACGCTCTTCTGGTGAATAGCGCTTTGGCGACAGTAAGGTAGCTAGGAACATACCAAGTGGTGGTACACAGATAGCGACACCAACACCACCCATTAGCCAAGGCTGAGTACCGACTTGGGTTTGAGCAAACAGCGTTGCCACTTTATTAATTGGACCGCCCATGTCGAATGCAGTCATACCACCAAGAATTGCACCTAAGAATGCTTTTGATACTCCAGCCATGCCTTGTAGCCAGACATTCATACCTTCCATTGCCATTGCAATAGGAGTACCAATTACCCAAATAACTAACCCTGAGACAATAAAGGTACCGCCAATTGGTAGAATGAAATAGGTTGAGATAGCCTTCAATTTATTAGATAGAGGAATGCGTTTTAGTTGCAAAACCACATAACCGGCAATAAATCCGACGATAATCGCGCCGAGGAAGCCAGCATTCACTTGGTTCGCAAGGTAGGCACCAATCATACCCGGCGCAAGAGCTGGGCGGTCGGCAATTGAATAGGCAATATAACCACCAAGAACAGGCACGAACAGGGTAAAGCCTGCGATACCCATGTCCCAAATACCGGTTAGGAACGGGCCTTCTGGCTGAGCCCCTTTACCGTTAAGCATTACCGATAAAGCAAGTAATACACCACCTGCCACAATGAAGGGCAGCATATGGCTGGTCCCTGTTAATAAGTGCCGTTTCATCACCGCCAATTGGTTTTTCATTGAAATCACTCCATTTTCGTTATGGTTTATTTTTTTAGTTGGCGGGGGAGCCAACGTTATTGGTCTGAGCTAATCACTGCGACAGTATGCTGTCTTGTTGGCTGTAATTATGAGACTGAGCGAGTGAGGAAACTATTGGATAAAGAAAGCATTAACTGGACAATTGTATCCACCGCTAGCAGATGTGATGTAGCTCTCAGCCGTTTGGTGACTAAGCTCACGGTATATAGCTTTTTTGTCTACATGACATGGTGCTAGGTATTAAAAGTCCAGTTGGAGAAAAAAATCCAGTTAGATGAAAAGATGAACGCGATTGCGTTTATAACTTAATCAACAAAATCATCAGTTGGTTTAATTGAACGTATATTGCTGGATAAGTGAACGGTTGGACTTGTTTAGGGTTTACAGTATTACGCAATGTCCGTATTATCTGCCGCACAACGGAGAGATGGCTGAGTGGCCGAAAGCACCTGACTTGAAATCAGGCGAGGGGCGACCCTCCTAGGGTTCAAATCCCTATCTCTCCGCCACATTCAGAAAGCCCAGCAGAAATGCTGGGCTTTCGTCGTTTTAGTGGCAGCGAAAGGGATTTGAAAATCCTGCCATACCAAAATCGCTCCGCCACATTAGAAGAAGCCGCTGATTTATCAGCGGCTTTTTTGCATCTGAACTCTCTCTAAAAATCCCACGAAACCGCCCTTAACGAACCCACCTAAATTATAAAAAAAAGCACCTTTTTACGTTATCTCACTCCTCCTTCGACCATCGTCAAAGCTAAATATAATTCGCTTATTGTATGACTGAATTGTCGGTGTGTTTTTACATATGCGCTCAGGAGATATGGCATATGTTGGCAAGCCCAATATGGAATTTAATAACAGCTGTAATGATTACAGCACTAAGTATTTTTTTTGTTGATTTAGTGTTAAATATCGCGTCAATTCGCTATTTAATTCGGTTTTTTCGCTGTTAATTGATTAGATGACCAAATAAATTTGATATAACTGTCTGAGTTAATGTAGGGTATTGAAAGGTTTGTGGGGAATGAAACCCTTAAATAAGGATATTTTTATGCGTAAAATTCTTGCGGCATCGCTTGTTCTAGCCAGTGCATCGTTCACCGTTTCTGCTGAAGAGTGTGGCAAAGTGACTATTGCCGACATGAATTGGAATTCAGCAACATTAATGGCCAATGTGGATCGATTTATCTTAGATCATGGTTACGGATGTGATGCTGTATTGGTGCCGGGCGACACGATGCCAACAGGGGCGTCGATGGTCGAAAGAGGGCAACCAGATATTGCGCCAGAGTTTTGGAGTAACTCGATGAAAGCCGCTCTCGATAGAGGGGTTGCAGAAGGACGTATTCGCTATGCGGGCTCTAGCTTATCAGATGGTGGTGAAGAAGGTTTTTGGGTTCCGGAATATATGGTTAAAAAAGACCCGACTTTAGCCACTATTGAAGGTGTTAAAGCTAACGCTAAATTGTTTAAGCATCCTGAAGACCCAAGTAAATCTGCTTTCATGGGGTGTCCTGCAGGATGGAATTGTCAGATTTCAGCAGGTAATTTATTTAATGCTTTAGAGCTGGATAAAGCAGGGTTTGATTTGATTGATCCAGGTTCAGGTGCAGGCTTATCGGGTTCGATTGCCAAAGCATATGAACGTGAAGAAGCATGGTTTGGTTATTACTGGGCACCAACCGCGGTATTGGGTAAATACAAAATGGTGAAAGTTGATTTCGGCTCGGGTGTTGATGAGCAGCAATTTAAAGACTGTACTACTAACGTAGATTGCTTGGATCCAGTGCCGACCATGTACCCGCCATCGCCAGTTGATACGGTCGTAACTGAAAGCTTTGCGAAAAGTTCACCAGAAGCTGTTGAGTACTTATCTAAACGTGCCTTTACCAATGCGAAAATGAATTCATTATTGGCATGGATGGAAGACTATCAAGCTGATGGTGAATTTGCTGCGGAACATTTTTTGAATGAGAACCCAGAAATTTGGACGACATGGGTAAGTCCTGAAATAGCGGACAAAGTGAAGAAAGCGTTAGCAGCACTGTAAGTCTTTATAAAGCCCGGCAATTGAGAAGCCGGGCTTTTGCATTTTTAGGAAAAATTGTTATGTCAGATAAATCATGGTTGACGGAAATTCCGCAGCTTGACCGTTACCAACTGCTTGAAATTCGTAAAACACTCGATGGTGCTTACCGTAGCTTTTCTCGTGAATATGGTGACAGCATCGAATCCTTCTTTGACCCATTATTAACGTTCCTTATCTGGTTTGAAAAACTTCTGCTGGGCACGCCATGGTGGATAGTTATTGGTGTGTTAGCGGGCTTAGCATATTTAGCGAGTCGTTCATGGAAGCTAACCGCTGGGGTTGTTGTCGCCTTCACATTGATCGGTGTGTTCGGTATGTGGGACAACACCATGCGTACTATGAGTATTATTTTAGTCTCGACCATGGTTGCCATCGCAATTGGTATTCCCATTGGTATTGCGATGGCGCGATCCAACAGGGTGCAATCTATTACGATGCCAATGCTCGATATTATGCAAACCATGCCAGCATTCGTGTATTTGATCCCGGTCGTAATGTTACTGGGGATCGGTAAAATTCCAGGTGTGATTGCCGTGGTGATCTATGCGGTTCCACCTGTTATCCGTCTAACTAACCTGGGTATTCGTTTAGTTGATAAAGAAGTACTTGAAGCGGCTACCGCTTACGGTGCAAGCCCTATGCAGCGTCTATTCGGGGTACAGCTTCCGTTAGCAATGCCAAATATTATGGCGGGTATCAACCAAACTATCATGATGGCACTTGCCATGGTTGTTATTGCTTCAATGATTGGTGTTAAAGGATTAGGACAGCCAGTACTTCAATCCATCACAAACCAATATTTCACTTTAGGCTTACTTAACGGTTTAGCGATTGTGGCATTGGCGATTATTTTTGACCGTATTTCTCAGAGCTATGCAAAGCGTACCCAACAGCATTTAGGAGGTCGCTAACATGACGAACAAATCACAAACAACACCGCTTATTCGGGTTAAAAACTTGTACAAAGTGTTTGGCCCCAACGCAAAAGCAGTGTTGGAACAAGTGAAAGCGGGGAAATCGAAAGATGATATTCTGGCAGAAACGGGTCACACCGTTGGGCTTTGTGATATCAATTTGGAAGTGAATCCGGGGGAAATCTTTGTCGTCATGGGGCTATCGGGTTCGGGTAAGTCTACGCTTATTCGTCACTTTAACCGTTTGATTGACCCAACCGAAGGTGTGATTGAGATTGCGGGCACAGATGTCATGAACCTGAACGATAAAGGGTTACAAGATTTCCGCCGTAATAAAATGTCAATGGTATTCCAGCGTTTTGGTTTGATGCCACACCGCACTGTATTGCAAAACATCGGTTATGGTTTGCAAGTTCAAGGGGTGAAGAAAAACGAATGGGAAGCCAGTGCTCGTGAATGGCTTGAAACGGTAGGTTTGAGTGGATATGAAAAGCAATATCCATCACAGCTATCTGGTGGGCAGCAACAGCGTGTAGGGTTAGCCCGTGCTCTATGTACCGATGCTGATATCTTGCTAATGGATGAGGCATTCTCGGCGCTCGATCCATTAATTCGTAGTGAAATGCAAGACCAACTCATTGAATTACAAGAAAAGCTGCATAAAACAATCGTGTTTATTACCCATGATTTAGATGAGGCACTACGCTTGGGCGATAAAATTGCTATTTTGCGCGATGGTGTATTGGTTCAGCAAGGTGAGCCGGTCGATATTTTATTGAATCCTGCTGATGATTATGTCGAAGCCTTTGTAAAAGATGTTAACCGTGCACGTGCCTTAACGGTAGAAACCGTGATGAAGCCGCAAGGGGTGAGGATTTCTGCTGAAACAATTGGTGAAGCCGTCGCAGAAATGCGTAAAGCCAAAGATGATTACGGTTATTACATTAACGATGAAGGCTACCAAGGGGTTATAACCCAAGAGACCCTCGAAAACGCCGAGCAGGCCGATTATGGCAATGCGATTGATGAATCTATGTTAGAAGATGTGCCTTCAATACAAACAGATGCATTATTAGAAGCGGTGATCCCTGAAACATTAGAGAATAAGCACCCGTTACCCGTATTGAATGCTGAGGGTGAAGTCGAGGGGCGTCTGTCTCGTTCAACGTTAGCGGAAGTACTTAGTGAGCATAGTGCTTCATCTGATGAAGAGGCTGAAAGCAATGTTAAAGATAGTGTATCGGCTAGCAGTAAAGCAGCATAAAGTTACCTGAATTCATTCCGAATGAAATATTCTAAAACACCTCTGTCAGTTACTCTGACAGAGGTGTTTTTTATGTAGACCAGCAATTATCTGCCCCTCTACTTTATTTTTCTGAGTCTTCTGTCATCCTACAAATTTATTACTTTTTTACCTGCCGATATAAGCATATATATCATGGTGTTATTTTCTCACTTCTCATTTAAGTACCACCTCTCTCAAAGCTAAGACAATGTATAAGGTCTTGGTTATAGGCGTATGACTAAACTTTTCAGGCAGAACAGCAATGACTGTTGGAGGAATGTATGAGAAAGCAAATGATTTGGGCATTATTGCTCTCAGTTGCGTCTTTGGTTGGCTGCCATGATGAAGAATTAAATTTTGCGGTAACCTTATCGGGTTCGCAGGAAGTTCCGCCAGTGCAAACAACTGCGATGGCATCCGGAACGGTGACACTATTAATCACACAGGGTAGTGAGGATCATTTCTTCTCGCTTCCTTCAGGGCATATGAATAAAGAGGATGAGCCTGAATTTGGCAACGATGATACTTATACATTGAGTGCTGAGATAGATATCAGTGCGGTTGATAATGTGCTTGCTGCCCATATTCACCAAGGCAGTGTTGGAGAGAATGGTTCTGTTGCATTTGAATTTACGGATAACGGTGACGGTACGATGATAGTTACCGAAACCGACATTACCATGGAGCAGGCTGGCATGTTGATGGGCGGGGAATGGTATATCAATGTTCATACCCAACAAGCTCCGCCGGGAGAAGTGAGAGGGCAAATAGTGGATGCCGATACCCAAGTCCTGGCATTTGCTCTTAGTGGACGTCAGGAGGTCCCTGCGCTTGATACCGACGCATTTGGGCATGGTTATGCAACGGTCAATACAGTTAGCAATGATATTGATTTAACGGTGCTGACTACTGGGGTGGAAGATGCTGTTGCAGCTCATATCCATGAAGGTGAGATAGGTGCAAACGGTGGTGTGGTTGTATTTCTTGAGCAAAGTACTGAAGACGCGACAGTATGGCAAACACCAGATGGCACTAGCCTCGAGACCGATGTTGTGGAAACAATGCTAGCGGGTGGTCACTATGTCAATATTCATACTCCAGGTGTACCAAGTGGAGAAATCCGCGGCCAAATATTTAATGACACAGTAACAGTATTTGCATTTGGTTTAAGCGGTGACGAAGAAGTGCCTCCGGTTGTTACTGATGCGGCGGGTGACGGCTATGTGTGGTTTGATGGCGCAACAGGCTTATTGTCAGTCCTTATTCTAACAACAGGCTTAGAAGAGGCCGTTGCCGCGCATGTGCATCAGGGAGAGATTGGTACTAATGGTGGTGTAGCTGTTGAGCTCGAGCAAGACACGGGTGATGTGAATGTATGGCGAAGTCCTGATAACGCTATGTTGGATGAAGAAACAGCCAACATCCTGCTAATGGGCGGTCATTACCTTAATATTCATACGCCAGCAGTGCCAAGCGGTGAGGTACGGGGGCAAATAGATTAAATGTCGTGGTGTTGTTAACTCGCCCTGCAACAAAGCTGGCTATGGTTGATTGTAAATGAATATGAAGAAGGCCGCATTTGCGGCCTTTAATGTTAGCTTTTTTGGGGCTTGGTATAGTAACTATAGGGAGGCGATTAGTCAGAACTCAGTACAAAGCTATCTTGTAAGGTAGTGTATCGTTCATAGCCTTTGTGCCAAGCAGTAACCAGATCAGGTTCATGCTCAAAGTTGATGCATTGACCCTGGTACTTCTTCCCTTTTAGGCCATTATCGTAGGCCGCATTCAATTCACAGAATGTGCCATTGCCTCTGTTAAAGCCTTCATTGTATTGCTCGACTTGTTCTTTGTTTACAACAGTCAGGAAGGTTAACTCAGTAGCAGATCTTTGATGTTGACCTGTCGCACCATCACTAAAACCTAATTGATCCCACTTATTCTGCTTAGCAAGTTGAGTATCTGTGATAAAGCTCGAACAACCAAATAGCAATGAACTGGCGAGGGCAATTGATAATAATTTCATTTTGGCTCCTTAACACCTAATCGGGCTTAACATCAAATTGCCATTTAACTAAAGCAGCAGATCGTGGTTTTGTATAGAAAATAAGAGAGTAATTTATATGTTGACTTAAAGTTAACTTTAACTTTTATACTTGGCCTTCATCTTATTTATAGGGGTTAAGCGCATGAAAAAAGTATTATCAATAAATAGCAGTTTACGTATCGATGACTCACACTCACGCCAGCTAGTCGGTAAAATTATTGGCCAAATCAAAGGGCGCGGAAATGGCGCGGTGGTTACGGAACGTGACGTTGCGACATACCCTATTCCTCATTTTAGTGCAGAGACTGCTCTCGGGTTCTCTGGTGGTGAAAGTAAGGAGGCGTTGGCTGCAAGTGCCTTATCAACTCAGCTAATCGATGAAGTAAAAGCTCATGATGTTATTGTTATTGGGGCGCCAGTGTATAACTTTGCCATACCGAGTACCTTAAAAGCGTGGATTGACCATATTACTCGCGCGGGGGTGACATTTAACTACACAGCGGAAGGGCCGAAGGGATACTTAACCGAAAAGAAAGTGATCATTGTGATAGCTAGCGGAGGTGGACAAGTTGAAGCCATTGAGCAGCAATTGAGTTTAACACTATCGATGATTGGCCTTGATGATGTGACCTTTGTTCATGCCACGGGGTTAGATATGCCCGATAGTGCGCAGAATTTAGCAGCAATTCATCGTGAGATAGACGCATTAGCAACACGGATTGCTGCATAGGTGCTACTGATGAATTTAACTGCATTCTTTGAGCGTATCCATTATAGCGGCAGCACGATGCCAACACTGTCAGTACTGACGGCGCTACAGCGGCAATTTCTTTTACATGTACCGTTTGAAAATCTCTATATACGGAACAAAACAGCGTTGGACTTATCCCATGATGGTGTTTTTGAGAAAATTGTTCTCAAGCAGCGTGGGGGAGTATGCTTCGAGGCAAACGCCTTATTCCATGATGCTTTGCAAGTACTTGGTTTTGATGTCACGTTTATCGGTGCCGAAATGAACTCAGGTCAGCCTCTTGGTGGAATGAGAAATCATATGGCGCTCATTGTTACTATAGCCAGTGAACGCTATTTGGTGGATGTCGGGAATGGTCGAGATTTCGGTGAGCCTAAACGTGTCGACAGACCCTCAGCAACAATGGGAGAGGATACTCAGTATAAAGTGGATAGCTTTGAAGGCATGAAAGCGCTATATCGATTGAATGAAGAATCCGTTTGGGAGCCGAGATATATTTTTAGCGATACCCCATGGCAGCGCGAAGATTTCTCGACAGCAAGCCACTTTGTTCAAACGTCACCTGAGTCATGGTTTACCCAAAAAACGCTGGTGTCACTCAGAACAAATGATGGCCGAATGACATTATCAGATGGTTTGCTAATCCATACTGTAAACAATGTAAGAGATGAGAAGCCAGTCTCTGAATCAGAGAGCACTCAATTGCTGAAGGATATATTTGGTTTATCAGAGTGATAATGTGAAGTTAATATCGAATAACTTTCTGACTTCACTTAATATGGATAAAGCCCCCCCAAGTTCTCTACGGGGGGATAATAATGAAGAAGGTTATTTAGTCAGTGTCTCAGTTTGATTATAATTTGCTCAAAGTGTTGGAAGTGTTGTTAGAAGAGCAAAGCGTAACAGCTGCGGCTTCGCGGTTGCACCTAAGCCAATCCGCAGTCAGTAAGCAGCTTGCCAAGTTAAGAGAAACGTTTGACGACCAACTGTTTGAACGAACTGCACACGGACTGAGGGCCACCCCACGTGCAAAACAACTCGCACCTCATTTACGGCAGGTTTTGCAGCAGCTTGATCAATTCACTCGGCCAAACCATTTTGATCCGAGTGATAGCGAACGAGAGTTTCGCATTCACATGGTTGAAACGGCTTATTCCCTGACTTACCCCTATTTTATGCCGGAGCTATTAGTACAAGCGCCAAAAATAAAGCTTGATGCCCAGACATGGAACCATACCAGTGAAGATAAGCTTATGCGTTGTGAAATCGACATGGCGATTAGCTGCCGCGAGTGGGATCTTCGTTCTACCAGCCACATTGATAATATTCCATCACAGCTACAGTTTGTCGAGTTGGCTCGCGATCACCCTGTGTGCCTTGTTCGTCGAGGGCACCCTTTACTGAAAGAAGAATGGAATCTTGATACATTTTTAAAGTATCGCCACTTACAGGTGACATTTGGCGGTATTGATCAGTGGTTGTTGGATGATGTATTAAAGCTACAGCACTTAAAGCGAGATCAAGCGGTCAATATGACCGACTTTTATAGTGCGATGGGGCTGTGTGAGCAAAGTGATTTAATTTTGTGTGCCCCAGCCAAGTATGCTTCGCATATGCTCACTAGCTATGATCTACATACGCTTGAAGTGCCAGTAGATTTAGTGCCGGGAGGGTACGTGCTAATGTGGCATCGTCACTTTGAACTTGATCCAAGCCATCGTTGGTTACGCGAGCTGATCATCGATAAAGTGAAGAATGTTTCTTTACTCAACCAGCGAAGTTAATTGACTCTGAAGTGGGTAATACGTACTCGCTATACCCACTTCAACTCATGATAACAACCACGTGGAACAGCGAAACAATGGCTGTAAGTCGGTTACGCAACGGTTGATAGTTCTTGGGGTTTTGCTCTTGTTCGACTTCTCGAACTTTTTTCTCGGCAAACCATACCGCAATAAAACCAAAGAGCAAAACCGATACCGACCAGAAGTAACTGTCTGGTGAGTGCAGCAATACGCCCCAAGCAATAAACGCAAATAGGTTACTAAGGATAAGCGCATTACGACTTAGTGAGTGCTTTATATGATCGATGGCATTGCCCCATAAAACACCCGAAAGAAAGCTTAAAATCACCGCGCTATAGGCAACAAAAACCTTTTCGGCCTCTAAGCCAAATAACGTCTTATCTATCCAAATACAGATGATGGCCAGAATAAAAGGGACTAAACCAAGATATGCCAGTCGTGACATCGTTTGAGCGGGCGAGAGTGCCATCGGCGATCTTCCATAGAAAACTTACATGTTTTCAAAGCATAGTTGATTGCCCGTAAACAGGAAAACTCGGTCAGTTTAATGATCGGGGATCTGTAAACTCAATTATATAAATGCGTTATGGTTGTGGTCCCACCTTACTATTCTGCTCCAGAGTGGAACATAAAAATGGTAAATCCGTATTAGCAAGTAGCACGCTGAAATGATCGCGGAGAAAATCGCCGCGTTACTAAAACTTAACCCACCGGCAAATGGAATGAGTAAAGCAACGGCAGAGAGCACGATAACACGCCATGTTGTGGCGATATTGTAAGCAATCCAATGTTCAAAGTTGGTATTACGTAAATATCGACCGAGTATCGCCAGAGAAAGCAAATAGCAGGTTGGCACCAGACAAATGATTGTTAATGGCCAGCCGCTATATAGGGTTACACCAATCAATAATTTGCCCGATATCATATATGTCATGGCGAGAGAGTGGATGAAATCAATTGGCAAAAAAAGCGCAAATAGAGTTAATACACTGCCAACGGCATAGCTCACTGAGCCAGCAAATAGAATAAAAAAGACGGGTAAACCAATCAAAATATGAACAAGAGGTGCAACCGTTAAGCCGTGAAGTAGCCACTTTATGAGGTTGGCATTTTTAATCATGGTATTGCCTCCTTAATATGTGAAGGGGAACCGAGCTCATTCCGTTGATTTAGCGGTTAATCTATTATGTACATAAATTCATACTGACATGACGAATATTTGAACGATGTTTGATTAGCGTCAAGCGAGAGCTGAAATTTTTTACAGGATGGTTGAGGGCATTCTGTGATGTTCCTTCAATGCCAGCGCTTTTTAAGGTTTTTAAATGTCTGGCACTTATTACCAATTTTTGCCATAAGGCATTACCATAAGGCTGTTGGCTTAAATTGATTGAGATAAAAATGAAAAATAGTTTTTTTGCAGTGGCAATCTTACTGGCGATACCAATGTCGGATGCACATGCGGCTGTGGAAAATACGCCTGTTAGCTTTCAAGATATCCCGCAAGTAATGGTGAAATTTGATAATGCACCAGAGTACCAAAAGAAAGCGCTAACATATGGGCGCCTTCCACATGATGTGGAAATTGGTCGAGTACTTGTGACCTATATTGCGGATGAAGAAGGTAAGCCAGAAATCGAAACAAAAAACATTGTCACGGAACAGATTGTGATTGCTCGTAATCCAGAGCCAGTGAGTGGTGCCGTGTATAATGAATGGTTAGTTCCGCAAGAACAATGGGCTTTAACCTATGGTGAAGTACCTATGTTCGATCGATTTATGCCTTTTCAACGGGTAAAGAGTATTAAAGCCATTTTGATCACCGATGAAATACTGGCTTTACTGGGTAGTGAAGATGGCAACACTGCCGTTATCGACGTGGAATGGACTGAACAAGGGATGACGGTTTATAAAGATGGGTACTTGGTCGATGCGGGTTATGGCATTGCCCCTGATGAAATGAAGAAAACGTATAAGCTAATTGAAAATGAATAAACACTTGCTACTTGATTTGATCCTTACAGAGCTCAACGCTGTCTATCAAAGTGCGGTAGAGGCAACGGAGCGGGCTCAGAATACGGCAACAGATGATCAGAATGTTGCAGAGAACCAATATGATACTCTAGCGCTTGAGGCTGCGTATTTAGCACATGGGCAAGCGCAACGGGTCGCGGAGTGCCAAGCTGATATCACCGCTTATCAGCAGTTGAAATTAACACTCACGGAAATCAATAACCGAGTTACTCTTGGGTGTTTTATCCATTTAATCGATGAAGATGATAACGAAAAATTCGTATTTTTCGGTCCTGCCGCTGGTGGTGTCAAAGTGTGCTTTGAAGAAAAAGAGGTTATTGTTGTTACGCCGACATCGCCCTTTGGCGAAGCGCTTATTGGCCGCGAGCAAGGCGATGAAATTGATGTTCATATCGGTAATAAAGTGGTGCTTTATGATATTGAAAGCGTTGTTTAGGTAAGGGTATGTAGACAAGCGCTTTACGCTGCTGTCTTATCAAATCGATGGGTAGATATTAAAAAGGGAAGCAGCTGCTTCCCTTTTTTATGGTGGGGTAAAGTTACGCTTCAGGCTCTATGCTGTCTGAATTCATAGTAAGCAATTGGTCTTTTTGCTCATTCATCAAGTCATCGTAGATGGCAACAGTTTCTTTAAACTGCTCTTTTTCCTTGCTTGGAACCGATGAAGCCATTGGAATATTGGCTGTCATAGGGTTAACAGCGCGGCCTCGGATCAGAAATTCATAGTGAATATGTGCACCTGTTACACGGCCTGTTGCGCCAGCTAACGCAATACGTTGTCCTCGAGTGACCTTCTGGCCTTTACGAACAAGCATCTTACTATTATGCAGGTAGCGTGTACGGTAATTAGAACCATGTTCGATAACAATATAATTACCCGCATAAGGATGGCTTAGTGCTTGAACGACCACACCGTCACCAGTAGCAAGTACAGGGGTGCCTGTTGGGGTAGCAAAGTCGACACCATTATGGGGTGATACACGGCCTGTTACAGGGTGGCGTCGTTTAGGGTTAAAGTGAGAACTAATACGCCATTTTTGGTTTGATTGGTAAGGGTAGCGCATGAAAGCACGTTGTAGGCTCTGGCCTTTAGCATCATAGAAATTACCGTCACCATGAAGGTAAGCGGAGGTTGTTTTACCACGGCTATGAATACGTATCGCACGAATTTCATGCTGACCCGTTAAGGTGCTTTTTACCGACTGGCGCGATACTACAACTTCGAAATTATCACCTGCACGTATATCTCGAGCAAAATTAATCTTATCTTTTAGTAAGTTGGTGATCTCATAAATTTCAGTCAAATTTAGTCCAGCTCTTTGGGCTGAGACAGAAAAGCTGCCATTTATTTCACCTGTGGCAATGGTATCTTCCCAATCACCAGGAATTGAAATTTCCTCTACCTCAAATGCGGTATTATCAACACGCTGATAGGCTACCTTCTCTGCGAGACTGAATTCTAATTCAAGTCTTTCAAGTCTTTTTTCCTCACCATCAAGCCAAAATCGTAACCGGTGACCAGGTTGCAGAGTGTCAATTTTAAGGTAATTGAGATCAGCTTCCATAAGCAGTTGAATATCAGAGTATGGGACATTCAAGCGGGAAAAAATTTGGCTTAAAGAATCGCCCTTGTGAATCGTGTAGGCAAAGCGTGGCGGTTCAATCACGGGCTGGTCAGTGCTACTTTCATTGCTCCATGGTGTTGAAGAAAGTGCCAGCTGTAGCGGGATTTCTCGAATAGGCGAGGTGTTATAAC
This sequence comes from Photobacterium makurazakiensis, assembly GCF_050336715.1. Taxonomy (NCBI): domain Bacteria; kingdom Pseudomonadati; phylum Pseudomonadota; class Gammaproteobacteria; order Vibrionales; family Vibrionaceae; genus Photobacterium; species Photobacterium makurazakiensis. The sequence goes on along the minus strand of NZ_JAKJSJ010000011.1, from coordinate 99,777 downwards.
TGAAGATAGCAGCCAAAGTGAGAACAGAAAGGCCTGCTAGCCCCAAAAATTTGATCGACATCCACTTGTTAGGGATTGTCATTTTTTGCGATGACATACAAAAAGAACTCGTCGTTATTGTTTAGTGGTAAGGGTTCTTTGTTGGGCATGGCCAGTGAAGCGCCTAGTATCCATACCAACTTAAATAATGCGTTAGCATCAGCTTCAAATCGAGACACATATTGCCACAGGTCGGACTTTTTGTTTGTCAAAAAACTTAGTATTTACACTTTTTTATCGTGGACGGATTATTTTGCGTAAGAAAGGTGATTTTAGTCACATTTTTCAGCGGGATGGTGCGTATTTGTTCACCACAATAAGCGATGTTTGAAACTTATTATGGTGAATAATCAAGAAAGGCAGATGAGTAGAAATGTCATTATTTTGTCTTTTACAGCTTGAATTGTTTTCCACAATCTTTGCAGATATGTATAGATTTGTAGAAAACTCTCTGCCAAAAGTTGCGTTTTATGCGCGCTAGATTATGACAGCTACATTCCATGTGTGATTTTCCTCAAGTAATTTATTACGCACACAGTCTCACATTACAAAGCTGAATGTATGCTTAATTGTACTCATTTGTCTTAATTATGATACAGGTTTGATGTGCTGGTCACGTTATGTGTGTGGATGCATTGCTTTGTAAAGTGTATTTAGAATGTTTAATGCGATATAGGAATGGGGTGATACAAGTTTTATGGGAAATGAGGGGGAGGGATTTCAATGTTATCGGGGGAGCGGTAAGGTCTTGAGTTAGACCTTACCAGCTATTTCTTTTACAAGAATTGGATTTTCACAGCTTGTAGCTTTGTCTTCGAGTCATCCATGATGAACTCAACAAGGCTGCCTGAAACTGGTTGGCCTTGGCTTGCGACATTCATTGCCGAAAAACCAATGTCGCCACCTAAATCACATGTGATAAGGCCAGTGTTATTTTGAGGGTTAAAGCTGCGGATAATGCCAGTTTGTGAAGTCATGATTTTTCCTTAAGCCCAAAGCCTGCATTTTGGAGTATAAAAATAGACTGGGTTTCAGTGCTATGTACTCACTTGCATTGGTTTTGTGGCTATTCAATTGAGTATGTATACGCTTAGTAACATGCTTAAACAAACATGTTAGTTCTGTCGTTTTACTCTGTGACCTTTATATCACCGTCAGGCGATCACCAACGCGCTGACTCATCACTGTTTCTTGCTCGCAACTTAGCGTGAACAGTGGAAATATAGAGTGAAATCTTTTAGAGGAGCTTGCTTACTTTGGCGAGAAGTGAGACGTGTTCTTCGGAAATCATTGCAGGTCTGAGTAGCAGACAAATGGACTCTACTCGTAAAATTTGCTGTTGTAAATACATTTTATTGCAATAAAGTGTGGTTTATGTCGTATTTTGTGGGTGATTTCAGCTTGGTTTAATAAAGTAGTGCTATTGCGTTTACACGTTGGTTTGGAAACGCACATCAAAATCAACGTAATAAGTACAGTCCAGACCTGAGGTAAATCGGTCGAAAATACGGTTCACAATTTGGTGATAATTGGGGGTAATGATGGCATCGACCGCACCACATAGGAGGTACTGTTTGGATGTCGAAGTGAGATTATGAGTAAAAAATGTGATTTTTTCCGCTTTCTCGGCTTCAATTAACGCTTTCACAATACCTCGGTTACCTGAACCGACATTGTAGATACCTGTAAGATCATCATAACGCTTTAGTAGTTTTTCGATGAAAAAGTGATTGTGCTCTGGCTCATCATTTCCATAAATTGGCGGGATTAGAGTCAGTTTTTTTGACAGTGCATTAACACTGGTTTTAAATCCATCTACTCGCAGTTTATGGTTCCAATATTTATCGACACCACCGACTATTGCGATTCGACCTTGAGTATTTGAGTTGAATTTTGTCATCAAATAACCGGCTGTTTCACCAGCATTAAAGTTGTTAAGGCCAATGTAATTGCATGCTCGCAGGTTTGGGCCGGGTTCACTCAATAAGCAGATACAGGGAATATTGTGTAAGGTGAATCGCCCGAGAGCCGATGCCACTGTGGGGTGTTCCAGAGGTTGCATTACAACCCCAAGGCATTTATCTATATCAATACTATTCAATACTGATGACAGTGAGCGATGATCCAGTTTGTCATAATTGCGCCAGCATATTTGGATATTACGTTCTGCCGCAGTGGTGTGGACGAAGGAGTGCAGGTTTTCATCGATTGAAGGGCCTGCGCCAGCAGGTAAGATAAAGGTTAGCTTTTTCCCTGCCTGCTGAAGATAATTTTCTTGGCTTAGCTGCGTTCTCAGCTGCTCAATGCCGCTCAACACTTTATCTCGTGTAGATTGACGAACAGTACCACGATTGTTTAGTACGCGGTCAACGGTTGCGGGGCTGACACCTGCCATAATGGCAATGTCTGAAATCTTAAACTCCTGCATACAGCACTCCTTTTTTACAGCCAAATTAAGATAACAGTGAGGGTAACCACAGTACCGTTGCCGGGAAAAAGATGGTGATAGCCATAATGAAGACATTCGCAGAAAGAAACGGGAGTGCTCCCATAAAGATCTGTCCAATTCCCATTTTAGATATCGCCGAGCAGACATTTAGGCAATTGCCCACTGGTGGTGTACAGGCTCCCACAGCAAGTCCGGTGATGAGTAAAACGCCAAACTGTAGTGATGAAACCCCCGCTTCGGCTGCTACCGGCAAGAAAATGGGAGTCAGGATCAAAATCGCAGGGCTAACATCCAAGAAAGTCCCGATGGCCAAAATAAACAGTCCTAATAACAGCATTAGTGCAATTGGGGATAACTCAAGACCCGTCAAGAAAGTACTAATTTGGTAAGGGATATTTTCTAGCGCAAGAACCCAAATATACAGCTGGGACAGGGCGATGATCATCATAATTTTTGAGCTGGTGGTGACTGTCGCACTCACACAAGATAAAAACTGTTTCATGGTGAGATTACGGGTGAGGAAGAAGCCAATGACTGCCGCGTACACCACTGCGATCGCTGATGACTCGGTTGGGGTTGCGATACCCAAAATCACGACACCAATAATCAGGATTGGCATTACCAGCACATAAGAAGATTTAATGACTTCAGTGACAACGATTGACAAGCTAATTTTGATGTCTTCTTTAGGAAACTTGTTTTTGTACGCAATGAATATCGTCATTCCAACCTGGAATAGGCCGATCATTAGCCCCGGTATGGTGGCGGCTAAAAAGAGCGCACCAACAGATTCTTGCGCAGCGATAGCGTATAAGACCATTGGTATAGAGGGAGGTATGATCATTCCCATGGTGGATGAAGCAACGGTGATCCCAGAAGAAAACTTTTTCGGGTAGCCTTTTTTCTCCATAGCAGGGATCAAAATAGATCCGATAGAAGCGGTATCAGAGGTTGAGGATCCTGAAATGCCACCAAACACCATCGAGGAGCCGACGTTAACCAGTCCTAGTCCACCGCGAAGGCGGCCAACAAAGAGCATGCAGAAGTTAATAAGTCGTTGGGTGATCCCCGACTCATTCATCAACATACCCATGAAGATGAACAGTGGTAGTGCCATGAGTGAGTATGAACTGAAGCCTGCAAATAAGCGTTGTGGTAAAACAGCAATAAGGTCGGGTTCATTCATGAAAAAATAAAAAAAGGATGAGATCCCCAAGGAATATGCAATGGGTACCCCTAAAAACAAAAGAACCGCCAAACTGCCTAATAATAAAAACATAATTAATCTTCCCCTAACCAAGACTTTCCAAGTGTGTCGGTATCAATGACTCCGACAGCAATTTTTATCCCACAGAAAAACATCGATAGTGTTGTACATAACGGCACAGCGGCCTGCGCCCACCAGCGGGGAACTTGCAATAGAGGGATATTTGTATGACCTGTGGTTTCAATCCAATCTAATGAGTGAATGAAAATGACGTAGTTAATCGCGAACAATAGGCACAGGACAAGTAAATCAAGTAGCTTACGGACAGTGGGTGGCATTTGCTCTGCAAACCAGCAGATAGTGATGTGTTCTCGTTTGGCTATGGCGACGGCGGCGCCAAGGCTGGTTGTGTAAGCAAACAGAATTACAGCGATTTCGTTGGCACCCATAATCGACTGGCTAAAGCCATACCGTAAGACGACCTGGGTGACAACCAGTGATGCCATGATGAAAAAAAAGCTGCGAGACAAGATGTTGGCTATTCTGATCACAAAAGCTTCCGTACCCAATAAAAAGGGCACAATGCCGATGGTTGGCTGTGACTTTGGGGTGGTGTATTCGATATCCATAAACCCTTTCTCCTAAAACACCAATCGTGGGAATCAATTCCAATTGAAATAAAGCACCCCTAAGGGTGCTTTATCATTAGGATAATTAACTGCAGCTATTTGAGGCTTTTATCGCAGCATCAATGTCATCCCAGCTAAAATCACCACGTTTTACGAAGTAGTCATAGACCGATTTCGATTGTTCTTTCAGTCTTGTTTTATCACTATCTGACACATCCACCACGGTCATATTTTTCTTCATTTGTTCAATGGATTTTGTTTCTTCTTGACGGTATTGGCTGACATTCATCGCCATTGTTTCGCGGGCGACGTCATCAAAAGTTGTTTGCAGATCTGCTGGAAGGCTGTCGTACCATGACTTGCTGACCATTAGCGGGTCCGGACCTATGGAGTGGTTATCAATAGTGATTGATTTCAGTACTTCATTGAGTTTTGAGTCCAGCATGTTGGTTGGTTGGGCTGTTACCCCGTCGACAACCCCAGTACGTAACGCAGAATAGGTTTCTGTCCAAGCGACACCTTGCGGGTTACTGCCAATGGCCTGTTCAAGATGGTAGAGTACTTCGTCACCAGAAGGGACTCGCATTTTTACACCCTTCAGATCGTCAACGCTTTTAATATTGGCTTTATTCAAACCGTGCGCCCGAAAGCCGATAGAGATCCCGACCGCAGGAATATGGATCCCATTGTCTGCCGCTTCGTCTGATAGGTTTTGCATCCAATTGGATTGAACGAGGCACTCAGCTTGGTCCCAATTTTGAACAAGGTAAGGCAGTGACATAATGTTGTACTTGAAAGAAGCATCAGGGTAGTTACCGCCACGTGTTCCTTGAAGAACGCCAGTCGCTAATGCATCAAACGACTCACGCTCATTGCCTAAAACACCGCCAAAATAATTTTTTACCTTAATTCGGCCTTCGGTACGTTTCTCTAATTCTTTTTTAAAGTATTTCATTGAATCACTGCGCAGTGACTTACTTGTTTGGGTATGGGCATACTTGAAGGTATATGTTTCTGTGGCTTGTGCTGTAAGGGGAAGAGCAATTAACAGGGATAGCGGTAACGAAAGAAGCTTTTTCATTGAGTACATCCTTATAATTGTAATGTTGGGCCGGCTCAGCCGGCCCTGAGTTTCTATGCAAGTTCAGTTTGTTTAATACCAGAAAACTGGGATTGGAATTTATTGAATGAAGCCCGGAACCCGTCTTCGAAAGTGCCGTCCTGTGGTCGGTAAACACTTTCGAGTGAAATGGCACCGCTGTAGTTTTTGTCTAGCCATTCTGCGATTGCTGGCAAGTGTGGAGCCATTTGCCCTTGGCCTAGCGGACAGTTAGATATACGTGCCTGCTCAATGAAGACGTTAATGTCTTTCATGTGGACATGGCCTAAGTAGCCACCTTCGAGGTTTTGTAGGGCTTGAGTTGGGTCTTCATGGCAGAACAGTGAATTGGCAGGATCCCACATGATTTTCAGGTGGTTAGTACCGAGATCATCAATGAGTTTTTTACCTAAAGCCGTTGAGGTAATGATTGCGTTGTTACCTGTCTCGACAGCCAGTGTTATGCCTTCACGTTCTGCAAGTTCGACAATTGGGCGGAAAAGCTGGACAGTTTTGTCCCAAGCGCCATTGGCGACATTCCATTCTTCGGCGCCATTGTCGCCAAAGATGATCATTTCTTTTTTGAAGCTCATCGTACGAACAATCGGAGCCCCAAATTGCTGTGCCATTTCGATACAGCGCTGTAGTTTCTCCATGTGGCCCTGATACCACTGATCACCCACTTCTACATCAAAAACTGAGCGGCCTGCAAAGTTATGACGAGAAATTGATGAGACTTTTAGGTCATAATCATTGATAAGTGCTTTTGTTTCATTCAGTTGCTTGGCATCTAAATCTCCAACTTCCTTTTTGTGAAGAAACTGTAGTTCAGCATATTGCAAACCGTGTTCCTTCATTACTTCGAGCGCATAGGGAAAATCGCGACTGATACCATCTGTAATTACACCAAGCTTTGCCATTTTTCTTATCTCCTAATTAGTCACTTATCTATGAGGGATTTACCAGTTAACTTCTGTATCAGACAGTTGCTCTAGTACTTTCACAATTGTCCAGTTATCGCCTTCGGGGTAGACCGTTTTACCTGCTTGGAACAGTTCGTAGGCTGCTGAAGTGGTGAACATAGGGACACCTTTATCTTTAGCCATCGTCATTGATATCCCGAGATCTTTGTACATGGTGCCGATGTGACTGCCTGTTTTTTCAAATTTACGATCCATGATGAGCTTGGCGCAGTTCTTAAATAGCGGGCTGCCAACAGCACTGGCACCAAATACGTCGTAAAGTACCTTGCCAGAAACACCTGCTTTGCTACCCAGTACAAGAGATTCGAAAATAGCGGCAAATGAAGCACCGATATAAGCTTGAAGTGCGGCTTTAACGGTTTGTCCTTGTCCAGCTTCTTCGCCCACATGAAAGATATTGGATGAGATGGCTTCAAGTACCGCACGGTTGCCATCAAGCACTTCAGATTTTGCCGCTAACATTAGAGTCAAGGTGCCATTTTGTGATCCGGCTAAGCCACCGCTGACTGGCGAGTCGATGATGTTTAAGCCTTTATCCGTTGCGTACTTTGCGACGTCTTCCATTTCTGCAGGATGAATCGTTGCGGTAATAGCAATGGTGCTGCCTTTTGCCATCGTCTCAGACAAATCGGTGACAACTTGCATGGCTTGCTTGCCGTTCATAACCATTACAAAAGCAATATCTACGCTACTGCCTAAATGGTTACATGAGTCGGCTAACTCGCCTCCTGCCTCGCGAAATGCCAGTGCACGCTCTGGGTTTAAATCAAAACCAACCACCGTATACCCTGCCGCAAGAATGTTCTTTGCCATGCCGGCACCCATGTCTCCAAGACCAACAAAACCAACCTTTTTCATCTTCATGTTCCTATGCAATGAGTGTTACTGGATTGAATTTGATACTAGGTGGCTCTGATGTATTCCCTCAAGACAATCTGTCATGTAAAGGTTTCATTTGTGACTAATATGTTAATTCTCACTAGTATGAGGTTTTTTTTAACATCATGAAGGCTTTAGCTCACAGTTTTAAATAGGTAGAGACAAAAGTTCTACATTCTGTATTTATCTATCAAATATTTCGCCTATCAATTATTTTTCAGTTTATTATCTTGATGTATGTGCTGGGTGAATAAATAACCTTATAAAACAGGCTGTTATGTAAGTGTTTTTTTGATGGGATTAAAACCCTCAAATGATAATGATTTGTTAAACGTGGCGGCGAGAAATAATTGCAAATGCAATTACTCTAGACTTTGGTTCAAGAAGTGATTTTATGCTGGTAAGCCTATACTTGCCGATTAAGTCGTTATTCGTGATAACCCTAGAGGTGATCAGCTGGCATTTGCCTTGAAAGAGCGGCGATTGATTGGGGCAATGGCTGTCGGTCTGAGTCGTATTGGTAAAGAAATCCGTATCGCACAGATGTTGATAGAAAAGCGCGCGGAAATCCCTCCTGAAATGCTCACTTGCCCCACGACTGATCTCAAGAAACTACTTAAGATGTCAGCTAAGCCATTGTCTTGTAAAACTTGTAATGACTATGTGGTTGGGCAAGACATTGAAGATTAAGTATTGAAATAAAGCTGAGTTGTGTACGTGGGCAGGGAGCTGCGGAGGTACTTTTTTTGGGGGAGGGTTTGACTGTCTAAGTCTCAGTTATATCAGCGAAACTTAAATTTTGAGTCTATGACTGAGACTTATATGTGGTCACGTTTTAATGCTTTTATAGTTCCAGAACTTGATAAACGGAACGCTGGACTGTAAAATTCTTAGCAAGCGACTCCCTGCACCTGATGCATATTTCATCTGTGTTGGCGTAGGTTATTTAATTCTATTATGTTTGCCAAAGAGGACATGAAATGAGTAACACATTCGATCCAACGAAAGAAACGCTGGAAGCGCCAGATGAGAAAAGCTTTTGGGATAAAATGAAAAGTGGCGCGAGAAAAATGGGCGGTTCGTTGGCCTGTACTGGTATTGAAGCCTACTTAGCAATGTCAGACAAAGCGACACCTTATAAAGATAAGATCGTACTTGGTTCGGCTTTAGCCTACCTGGTATTGCCGGCAGATATGATCCCAGATATTGTACCGGTTGCTGGCTATACCGATGATGCAGCTGCATTGGGTATTGCCGTTAAAACCGCTAGCGACTCAATCACAGAGAAGCATGAGGAAGAAGCACAGCAGATTTGGGACGATTTATGATACTGGATATTATCCCTTCATTTCTTCTTCCGTTTATTGGCGGCATACTCTTATATATATTTGCCTTTGATGGCATAAGCGAAATTCGAGAGTTGATCTCAAGCATTAATAAGAATAAGCAAAAGAGGTTGAATAAAAATAAGCGTTAATTGCTTATCGTAACTTTGTATATTGATAATTCGTTATTTCAGCCACAGGCTATACTCAGTATATTACTAAGGATGAGCTATTCTCTGAACAATAGAGAGGACTGATGACATGACGAATAATGCAGCATTGATAGTGCCTGACATTACTCTGGTTTTGTCATCATGGTTTAATCAAGACTTTCGCCTTACTGACGACTTTCCTACCACCTAAGCCCCGCTTGGCGTTTTTAGCCAGTAACCCCTGTTGCTGTATGTGTCACTTCGTTCTTTATGAATGACAGTGTTGGTTGAGGTGAAATCGACGACTGCTCGTATTGTTTTCTGAGGAGTGGTTGTTGCGAGGAAATTATCATGAAACGCATTCCCGAACCCTTTCGTATCAAAATGGTCGAGCCTATTCGGATGACCGATGAGAATGATCGTCGGATCGCGCTTGAAGAGGCGGGTTATAACCCGTTCATGCTGCGCAGTGAAGATGTATACATTGATTTATTAACCGACTCTGGTACCGGCGCAATGAGCGATAATCAGTGGGCCGGATTAATGCTGGGGGATGAATCGTATGCGGGAAGCCGAAACTATTTCAATTTGTGCGATGCCGTTAAGCACTTCTTCGATTATAACCTCACCATACCCGCTCATCAGGGACGGGGGGCAGAGCAAATCCTTTTCCCTTGCCTAATAGAACGAATGCGTAATGTACGGGGTGGTACAGAAGCAATATTCCTGTCGAATTTTCATTTCGATACCACTGCTGGCCATATTGAAATGAGTGGTGGTAAAGCAATTAACTTACTTACCGAAAGCGCTTTGCACACCACGACTTATGATGATTGGAAAGGGAATTTCGATATCGCCAAACTTGCGGCTGCCATTGATCATTATGGTTCTACGAACATCGCCGCCATTATTACTACCGTTACGTGCAATAGCTCTGGTGGTCAGCCAGTATCGATGGCGAATATGCGGCAGGTGTATGAGCTAGCACAGAAGAATGATATTCCAGTGGTGATTGACTCTGCCCGCTATTGTGAAAATGCGTATTTCATCAAGCAGCGTGAAGTTGGCTATAGCGATACATCGATATTAGACATTATTCGAGAAATGTACTGTTATGGTGACATCCTTACCATGTCGGCAAAAAAAGATCCGATGGTTAATATTGGTGGTATGTGCTGTATTCGCGACCATCAAGAGCTGTTTCAAGCAGTGAGAACCCGTTGCGTACCAATGGAAGGCTTTGTGACTTATGGCGGCATGGCTGGTCGGGATATGGAGGCTTTATCTCGGGGATTATATGAAGCTGCCGATGAAGACTTTCTCCACTACCGGATCAGCCAAGTGAAATATTTGGGAGAGCGACTACGTGAAGGCGGCGTGCCAATCCAACACCCAACAGGTGGTCATGCCGTGTTTGTAGATGCAAAGAAAATTCTACCTCATATCCCACCGGCGCAGTTTCCGGCGCACGCTTTGTGCAATGAGCTGTACTTAGAGTCGGGCGTACGAGCTGTAGAGATTGGTTCATTGTTGCTGGGGCGAGATCCACAAACCGGTGAGCAGAAACCAGCACCGCTTGAATTAATGCGATTGACTATCCCAAGGCGGGTTTATACCAACGATCACATGGATTATGTTGCTGATGCGCTGATAGCGGTATGTAAACGAGCCAAGGAAATTAAAGGCTTAGCGTTTGAATATGAACCGCCAGTACTGCGTCATTTTACCGCGCGACTGAAGCCAATATCGAGTTAGCTGATGATAATTGAACAGGTTGCTTTAATTATCCCCTATTTTGTGTCGATTATTTGGATATTGACCTAGTGCTAACTTGCTGATGACTAAAAATGAACAAAAGCCTGTTTATTATATAAATCAAGTAACCGCCTTTAGTCATTTAGCTTATTAATAAAAGCTAATAAGGAATTGAAATGAAAAAAACTTTACTTGCATTGGTATTAGCTGGCTTAGTTTTAGCTGGATGTGATCAGAAAGCCACCCAAGAGCCAGCCCAGCCTGCGGAAGAATCGCCAGCTAGTGTTGCTGATCCAGCTGTGCCTGTGCAGCTGCCTGTTGAGAGTGACGAAGTGATGGCGCAGCAGGTTTCTGACCCAGATCATACTGCCCGACATGCATTGGATTGGAACGGTACATATACCGGCGTTTTGCCGTGTGCAGATTGTGAGGGGATCAAAACTGAGTTAGTGCTTCAGCTTGATGGGACTTTCACCCTTGTCGAAGTGTATTTAGGCAAAGAAAAAGGCACGTTTGAACAAGAAGGCACATTCAACTGGAACGCAGCAGGCAACACTGTCTCGCTTGTTGGTGGTAGAGATGAAGCGGTGCAGTATTTTGTGGCTGAAAATAAGCTGTTCCGGTTAGATCAAAATGGTGAGCGTGTTACCGGTGATTTAGCAAGCCATTATGTATTGAAAAAGCAGTAATCGTATTTTATGAATAAATAAAACTACGGTAACTCAACTGCCCTAATGTAGAACTTTAACATTGGGGCACTTACTCTTTTAATACACCTCCATTTCGTTGCTACGATATTTTTGTGTCAGCTTTTTTTACACTAAAAGATAATCTAGAAAGCAATAAAATAATTAAGTAAGGTAAGCTATTGATTTAAAATCGTCCAAAAAAGTTGGCCTATTAGTTGCTTTATACCTCAAGGAAATAGGGAGTGTAAAACAATGAATAAGTATACGAAGGTTTTGGCGTTATCATTTTTATTTACACCAGCTGCAGTAAGTGCAGCTGTCATTGACTATATGGTTATTACAACAGGTGACCAGTTTTTAATGTCTGATTCTGAAATCGGTGCGATAGGGGTAAATAATAGTACGTCCCCTCCAGGCTCTATGCCGAGTTTACCTGGTGGTACAGCGAGAACGGTTTCACAAGGTATTACTTTAGATGGTGACGCGGCACTTATTGGTAACGATTTCTTTAACTTTAGTAACTCTGATGTTCATTCCGCAGATACAGGTGTCGGCAATCAAGGTGTTGATTGTGAAGGTACATTTAATAATTGTAATGATGGAACCTCAAATGATCGGTATAACACAACCCCAGTCACCGCAAGCTTTTCTTCTTTCGGAAATAATAATGGTGCTCAAGGCGGAGTTGACCACTCTGGTTTAGTTACTGAGCTGAATAACTTTTTCACTCAAATATCAGGTGCGGCAGCAACAGGCACTGAAATTAATTTGAGTGATGGGCAGGTTAATAACCAGTCTAATGCGATTTGGGATTACAGCAGTGATGGTATTGATGGCTTAACTTATATTGACATTGTTACAAATGGCAATGACTTTAGTATTACGAATTCCAACATCACGATAGTGGGTGATGCTAATGATATTTTAGTTTTTAGGGTTGAAAATAATGAGGCCATGTTAGCCAGCCAAAGTAACCTACTACTAGATGGCGCCATTGGTGATAATAACGTATTGTTCTTTGTCGATGATGACTCTAGTAGCTTTGGTTTTAATAATGTGACTTTCCAAGGAATGTCGATGTGGGATATTGGTAGCTCTAGCAACGAAGCTGTGTTTAACAATGTCCAATTCTGTGGTCAGGTCATTACGGATAAAATCAACTTCCAAAATGTCAGCGGCTCTGGCTGTGCGATTGATTTTACTGAATTTGAAACACCGCCAACACCGACGCCTGCTCCTGCTTCTGTTTGGGTAATGCTTGGTGGTTTAGCGGGCTTAGGCATTACGCGACGTAAAATGAAAAAAGCATAAATAAGAAGATTAATATTTGCGGCTTATGGTTAAGACTCAATAAGCCGCAAATATTATGACGTGATTAAATGAGCGATTAGCTCACAACCTCAATATCACTTTTTGGTACACAGCAGCAGGCAAGCACTTTCCCAGCTTCTTTTTCACCCGGCAAAAGGGCTGGCACATCGGGTTGATCTACCACGCCAGATTCCACCGTCACTTTACATGCACCACACAGTCCAGCACGACAGCTATTGGCTATCATGATCCCTGCATCTTCAGCTTGCTCAAGTAATGTTTTCTGGTTATTGCCTTCAAACAAGTTACCATCAACGCTTACGGTGAATGTTTGCTCTTTTACGGGCTGTTTTTTAGCGACACCAAAGGCTTCTTGGTGGTAATTGGATAGCGCCAAACCAGCTTGCTGGAGTTGGTCTTTCGCTTGTGACATGAAAGCATCAGGGCCGCAGACAAAGACTTGGCGATCGGTAAGATCATCGATGATATTGAGATGCTTCCTTGATAGCCTGCCTTGCAAACCGTTCCATGCTTTGGAGGGGCGACTTAATGCAATATGTACGGTTAAATGCGGATGCTGTTTCGCCAGAGTATTGAGCTCTTCTTGGTAGGGGATATCGGCTTCCGTTCGGCATTGATGGTAAAACACCACATTACGAATCTGTTTGTTATCAGCCAAATAGCGCAGCATGGAAATCATCGGTGTAATGCCACTACCTGCGGATAACAATAAGAGTTTGTCGGTATGGTGGCCGAGATGAAAAGTACCATCAGGCTTATCTGCAACTAAAGAATCACCGACATGGAAATTATCATGAAGCCAATTTGATATTCGCCCTTCATCAACTCGCTTTACTGATATGGCATAACGACCAGGTCGTGATGGGCTTGACGATAAAGTATAGCGGCGTGATACGTACTCACCATTAACTTCGATTTGTAGTGGTAAGTGTTGACCCGGTTGGTAAGTTGGTAAAGTCTGCTGCTTCGTGGGCTCGAGCCAGAAAGTGCAAAAATCTTGGGCAATCTCTTCTCGCTCTACACAGGTGAGCGTGAGGTGCTGTTCGCTATTATCGGGATAAAACTCTTTTGGTTTTGTTTCGAGTACTTCTACCTTATCGCCCGCTCGAATTATACCTTCATTCAAAGCGATAAGATTTTGTCCGAAATAAACATCACCGCGGCTATCTGCACGAAATTGCGATAAGGTTTTTAATGGCTCTTTCAGAGAATTGAATTTACCTGTTATTGGATCAACCGTTGTCAGAATACAGCGTGAGCACGGTTTAACGGCTTCAAATTCAACTTCGCCAATACGAATACGTTTCCAGCTATCTTCGATGAATGGCTCATTACCCGTGACCACTAAATTGGTCCTGAAATTATCCATGCTGTGTTGCTGAGGACTGCGTTCATTGAGTGCTTGTAAAGAGCCTTCACTAATGATCAGTAGCGGGTAGCCATCAGCAAAGCTGACATTTTGATTAATTTTAGCCCTGACACGATTTGATTGCTCACCGGTGTAAAGCAACTGTACTGAAACGCCAATAATGTCGCTGAACCAGCTATTTGCTTCTTCGGTTGTGCTATAGGCATCAAAGCTATCACCCCAAACAATTGCTTCCGTTGTTGCCATTTGAAATTCAGAGTATTTCAACGTGATTGGTGTTTTGTTCGGATAGCTCAGCACTAACCCGTGTGGCAAAATTGCGGCAGAAACTTTTACTAATAGCGGGTACTTCCTTGCTGTGATCATTACACCGTCATCAGACGCGACCATAAAACGGCGATCAAAGCTTATACCTTGCTTTTCGACCCAAGCCTGTGACTGGCTTATTCCACCGATTGATTTAATCGGGAATACATTGATTTGCGAAAGTGCTATTTGGGCGGTTTCTGAATGAGTCACGGGTATCATCCTTGTCATTTTTGGACTTTGAGGTCTCAGCATTTTATCAAATTCTATTGCAGAAGTTGATTGAAATTAGCGCCAAATAAATCCACGCATAGCGAATTAGTGCTTTGTGTAAGCGTGTGATTATATTGACTTTTATGATGTTCAAATGAAGTTTATCAAGAGTTTCATTGCTTTCTGTCATCTTAATTAATATATGGTCGTTATATATTCTATAGGCATTATTACAACCAAAAGATAAGTGTTATGGGAATATTAAAACATTACGGAATGAAGTTTAAACTACTACTGCTAATCGCGAGTGCAGCAGTATTTATGTTAGCGATTACAGCTTTTCAAATAAATCAGGCTTATGAAAATGACATTGCTGAACGAAAAACAGCAATGCAAGAGCAGGTGAAAGTTGTTATTAGTTTGGTTCAATTTTATTCAGATCAATACCCGGCAGACAAGCAACAAGCACAGCAAGAAGCGAAGGCAGCCCTTTCTGCTATGCGGTTTGAAGGGGATAATTATTTTTGGGTGATCGCAACGGATAATACCTTGGTAATGCACCCATTGCGTCAACAGCAAGAGGGGCAGTCGATGCAGTCTGTCACTGATGCAAGTGGGAAAGCCCACTGGCAAGAGATGACAACCATTGCACGTAATACCGGTTCAGGCTTTTTGACCTACGCATGGATAGCACCTGGTGGTGACGTGTCAGAAAAAGTCTCATATGTTGAAAACTATGTACCGTGGGGATGGGTTGTTGGCACGGGCGTACACCTACTTGATATTGAAGCACAGTTTTTTAATAACATTGTGCAGCAGCTCAGCTTAAGTGCTGTGGTTATTGTTTTATTAGTGTTATTGGGGTTGTGGATCAGTAATGATATTTGCCGTCCACTGGAAAAACTGACTCATTTGGTTAGAAACCTTGAGCGGGGCGATCTTACCCAAGACTTTTCGATGGATCGACGTGATGAAATTGGGCGTATAGCCACAGCGTTACATTCAGCCTCTTCTTCGATGCGATTTACCCTACAAGCGGCAAATAGCAATGCAGACCAATCGGTGGCGATGGCAGGGACTATTGCCGCTGCAAGTGAACAGTGTGCCCAGTCGATCACCGAGCAGCATCAGCAGTTGGCTCAATTAGCGACAGCAATGGAAGAAATGACGGCGACCATTACCGAAGTTGCACAAAATGCAGAAACCGCTTCGCACTCAACGGCTGACATTAACTCGCAGGTTGATGCCAGTAATCAACGTATGCAGCAAGCCATTGGGTCAATACATAATGTATCAACGGGAATCGCCAACTCTGATGCCCGCGTCGGTGAACTGAAAATGGGTGTTGAAGATATAGGCAATGTAACCCAAGTGATCCAAGGGGTGTCTGAGCAAACGAATTTGTTGGCCTTGAATGCAGCGATTGAAGCGGCACGTGCTGGTGAGCAAGGCCGTGGCTTTGCCGTTGTTGCTGACGAAGTACGTAACTTGGCAAGCCGAACTCAGCAGTCGACTATCGAGATTCAGGAAACGATCGATAAGCTGACGACGAGTACGTTAAAAACGGTTGAATCGATGACCGAGAGTACTGAGCAGACTCAAAATAGTGTAGAACATACCGAACAAGTTCAGGAGGAGCTTAGCCGTATTGCTACGTTAGTAGCAGAAGCCAATGACATGATCATGCAGGTCGCGACAGCAGCTGAGCAGCAAGGAACCGTCACGGAAGAAGTCAATAATACGGTAGCGCACATTCATACCGCGACCGATGACATTAACCGCGCAGCACAACACTTGGCGTCTGAGAGCCAGTCGCTCAGCAGGGCAGCCTCTGAACTAGGTGAACAGCTTAAACATTTTAAAGTGTAATCTAAGCATCTAATAGAAAACGTTTTACCATAAAAAACCACAAGCATTGCTTGTGGTTTTTTTATATCTATTCAATGTGATTATTTCGCAAGTGCTTGGTTTAACCACTGATCGAACTGTCCTTTTGGCAGTGCACCATTGATTGTGTCAGCCAGTTGACCATCTTTGAATACCATAACGGTTGGAATGCTACGAATGCGATATTGGGCAGCTAACGCCTGCTGTGCTTCGGTATCAATTTTAACAAAGCGTACGTCGCCATTACGTTCATTAGCAACGTCTTCAAATACAGGCGCAAAGCCAACACACGGGTTGCACCAAGGGGCCCAGAAATCAACGACTACAGGCTTATCACCCTGTAGTAATGACAAGAAGTTATTGGTAGTACCTTCAATAGGCTTACCGTCTAGCAAGTGTTCCTTACAAGCGCCACAGGTAGCGGTATCACCAACACGCTCAGTAGGGATGCGGTTCATCGCTTTACAATGAGGACAGCGGGTAGTCATTGTTGTCATAGTTACGTTCCATTCGATATTCTTAACGTACTAATTTAACGACTACCCCGAAAATAGAAAAGCAGGAATAACAGATTATAGTGATAGAAATAATCTATCGGTTATGATTTCACCTTGTAATATTGGTTGTTTGTATTGCCAATAACGCACCAAACCGTGGCTTAGTGAATAAGTCCCATATCTCTAGCTTCCTCAATGGTTAAGCCGCTTGCTCTGATATCACGAAGTATTTCAATGCGACGACGTGCTTCTGCTTGCTGGCGCTTATTTTTAGATACGTGAGACGCTGTCTCGTCTTTGTAATCCCACTTCGAAGAGACATTAGCCATCTCATTGTGGTCGATAGAATTGATAGACACAATTACCTCCTGAAATTAGTCCTGCGTCGAAATCCACCTATCTTTATCAAACGTTTGTGACAGAGTTAAGACGAACAAATCGACTTTGTGACATATCCCAAATTTGTGCAATTCTAATGAAAACTTGCTTTCCACGGGCTCGAAACGCGAGTACTGTTGATGATTCCACTCTGCGAATAATAGACTGTTTTAGATCAATTTTTTCGTCACTTAGCTAAGTTAGGAATGTATTGCTTAAAATAGCAACCAAGAGCCGGTGAAATTCCCATCAATATCATTTTAATTCATGGGTTTAGGCGGTTATTTATTCTGAGTGGTTGAATGATGTTCGGTTGATCGTTTTAAGACTTTACAGTCGGAACCATTACCCGTATTATTCGCCGCACAACGGAGAGATGGCTGAGTGGCCGAAAGCACCTGACTTGAAATCAGGCGAGGGGCGACCCTCCTAGGGTTCAAATCCCTATCTCTCCGCCACATTCAGAAAGCCCAGCAGAAATGCTGGGCTTTCGTCGTTTTAGTGGCAGCGAAAGGGATTTGAAAATCCTGCCATACCAAAACCGCTCCGCCACATTCAGAAAGCCTCGACAGAAATGTCGAGGCTTTCATCGTTTTAGTGGTAGCGAAAGGGATTTGAAAATCCTGCTATACCAAAATCGCTCCGCTACACTTTTCATGTCAAACATTGCCCCCCCTCCAAACCACGCAAAGCAATGGACGCATTTAATATCAAAGAGCCGCCCATGACGAATGAGCGTAGAAATACCGCAGCCGTTTGATTTTGGCCTTGAAGTGATATTAATCGACAAGATAAACAATCTGAATTGTCGCAGCGTACCATTGGTTATATAACCCGCATCCTTTTCTTAATATGTTAAAACGTGATGCAAAAGTTGATTGATGCGTTGGCTACTCAGGGATACTTTGTCTGGGATGATTTTCTAACTCCGGTTCAGGTGGATGCCCTGAAATCCTGCTTGCCCGAGAAGTGGAGCAAAGCGCGAATTGGCCGTAATGATGAAGTGATGCGTGAATCATCCATTCGTAGTGACAAAATTCATTGGCTTGCTGCTGAGCAAGGTGTGGCAGCGCAAGATTTTCTTGAAAGAATGGAAGTGATCCGTCGAGAGGTGAACAAACAGTTTTTTCTTGGTTTGTTTGAATATGAAGCCCACTTTACCAAATACGAAAAAGGCGACTTTTACCAAAAGCATCTCGATTGTTTTCGAGGAAATGAAAACCGCCGTTTGACGACTGTTTTTTATATGAATGACAGTTGGTCAGAGCAAGATGGTGGTGAGTTGGTGGTGTATGATCTCGATGATAGGGAATTGATGACGTTGCAGCCAAAATCAGGGCGACTACTTGTGTTTTTATCGGAGCTATTTCCTCACGAAGTACTACCAACAAATGTTGAAAGGTTCAGTATTGCGGGTTGGTTTCGAACCAATGGTGTAAAAGGTAGCTTGTTGGATATTGCGCGATAAAGCCCCATTAGACGCTTTTGATTACATCTAAAAACCAAAAAAATTGATAGAGCGGGTCCATAATGGTCGGCGAAGCCACTGATTTATCAGTGGCTTTTTGTATTTGAACTCTCGTTGTTGTGCTTAATGGCATTAATTAATCTTCAGTGATTTTTTTCAGCAGAAATAAGAATGCGACTTTTTCGGTTTCATTCAAATTCTTCAATGTTTCTTCGGTTATTTTTTTTGCACTCGGTAGCATTTTTTCGACTAACTCACGACCTTCAGGCGTTATCGTTATAATCACTTTTCGATTATCTTGGGTATCTTGTACGCGTTGGATCAACTCTCGAGCCCTTAATCGTTTTACTACCCCCCTGATTGTCGCCTGATCGATATCGGTCTCGTTGACGAGTTCTGTTAACGAGCTTGGTCCGCGATCAACAATTGTACAGAGTGTGGCGAATTGAATTGACGTTAGTTGCTCGTCATAACTTAAGCTCTGAAAGATTGCAGTATGTTTCTGATACGACTTACGAATCAGGTGACCGACCTGCTCACTTAAAATATAACCCTGCTCTTTTAAACTGTTATTTATATTTTTATTCATATATCAACACGTTATCTATATTTTGGCTAAAGGCCATATTATATTAATACAAACATTTTTCATCCTAAATGTCTGACATTTTATTCATCTATTTTAGCCATGTAGAATACAGCACTAAGCGGTCATTCTTCGCGAGACCGATTATATGAATATTTGCACGCCTTGCGATGTTGATCGCCAAGGTTGTGGGTACTGAAAGAGCAACGAGTATGCCAATACCGCAAGTTGCCACTTTTTGTACTAGTTCATAACTGATCCTACTGGATATTAAAACAAAACCAAGTTGAGTATCGATTTTATCTATTGAACCAATGAGCTTATCAAGTGCATTATGGCGGCCAATATCTTCACGAATACGTGTCACTTTACCTGTTTGGTCACACCAAGCCGCAGCATGAAAGCCGCCAGCATTTCGTTGGTACTCCTGTTTATGTTTTAGTTCTCCCACTGCATTTTTGACTGCCTGATAAGTTGGGAGTGGAGGTGGTGATAGCTGTTGAGGCGTTTTGACGGCCTCAGCTAAAGACTCTATCCCACACAAGCCGCATCCAGTTCGTCCCGTGATATTGCGTCTTTTATCCTTGAGTGCAAATATCCGACGGTTGGTGATGGTGATGTGAATTTGTACACCTGAATCAGACTCTTCAATTTCTATATCCTGGCATTCTGAGCGAGTCATAATAATTGACTCCGACAAACTAAACCCAAGAGCAAAATCTTTTAGATTTGAGGGGGTTCCCATCATCACTGCGTATGAGATACCGTTATATATCAGCGCAATTGGCTTCTCTTCAGCCACTACCCCTTCACTGTCCCACTGACCAATCGATCCTATTTGCACGGTTTCTAGTGGTTGGTATGGCCGATCGCTATCTACACCATATTCTAAACGGCCCCCTTTGTCGTATATTTTAGCTTCCATGCTCATGACCTCATTCACTTTGATTGTTTTAAAAGATGACGCTGTTGAGTGTCTTGCGCTGCATACCGTTCTTGCCATTGAGACGGTTTTGAAACGCGTTCAATGCGCACGGCTGTAACTTTATATTCTGGACAGTTTGTGGCCCAATCAGAGTTATTGGTGGTAATAACGTTTGCGCCACTTTCTGGGTGGTGGAAGGTGGTATAGACGACACCCGCTAATACGCGAGTTGTTAAGGTAGCTCTTAGCGCTGTGCTTCCCGAGCGGCTAGAAATTCCCACCCAATCACCTTCATTAATCCCATAAAACTCAGCATCACTCGGGTGTATCTCTAATTTATCTTCATCGTGCCATACTTGATTTTCTGTCTTGCGTGTTTGCGCCCCCACGTTATATTGAGAGAGAATCCGACCGGTTGTTAATATCATCGGGTATTTACGTGAAGCCACCTCGCTAGTGGGGGCATATTCTGTCACGACAAATTTTCCCTTACCTCTAGAGAAAGTTTGTGTATGCATAATTGGCATGCCTGATGGATTCTCATCATTACATGGCCATTGCACACTGCCTTGCTGTTCAAGCTTTTCATAACTGACACCCGTAAAGCTTGGAACCAGTGTAGAAATCTCGGTCATGATTTCTTCTGGGTGTTTATAGTTCATCTCAAAACCCAGCGCGGTAGAAAGCGCTTGAGTCACTTCCCAGTCCTCTTTTTCTGCTAGTGGAGCCATTACTTTTCGCACGCGGTTTATACGGCGTTCGGCATTGGTAAATGTCCCATTTTTTTCAAGAAAACTTGAGCCGGGTAATAACACATGGGCAAATTTAGCGGTTTCATTGAGAAAAATATCTTGGACGATAAGACAATCTAGCTCACGTAAGGCTTTCTCAACATGTTGGGTATTGGGATCGGACTGAGCGATATCTTCACCTTGTACGTATAAGCCTTTAAAGCCACCGGAAATCGCTTCATCAAACATATTGGGTATGCGGTAGCCCGGTTCGCCATCTAACTCGACTCCCCATACGGCTTCAAATTTAGAGCGCGCAATGAGGTCTGATACGGATTGATAGCCAGGTAATTCATGTGGGAATGCCCCCATGTCGCATGAGCCTTGAACATTATTTTGCCCGCGTAAGGGGTTAATACCCACACCGGAGCGGCCAATATTACCTGTTGCCATTGCTAAGTTCGCGAGTGACATCACTGTGGTTGAGCCTTGGCTGTGTTCTGTTACACCTAAACCATAATAAACGGCGGCGTTTCTTGCTTCGCCATAAAGGTTTGCGACGGTTCGAATAAGCTCGGCGGGAACACCAGTGATCGTTGCTGTTTGTTCTGGGGAATTCGATGGGTCTAAAATGAAATCCAACCAAGCGTTATAACTTTCTTCTTCACAACGTTCACCAACAAATTGACTGTCGAGTTGGCCATTTACAGCCAAGACGTGCGTTATGGCATTGATAAGCGCGACGTTAGAGCCCGGTTTTAAGGCTAAATGATAGTGTTCATTGAGGAAGGGGGTATCAAGTAGATCAATACGCCTTGGGTCGATGACAATCAACTTTGCCCCTTGGCGAAGCCTTTTTCTCAAAAGAGAACCAAAGACGGGGTGGGCATCTGTTGGGTTCGCCCCCATGACAACGATCACGTCGGCATCGAGAACTGAGTCAAAATCTTGTGTTCCTGCGGATTCGCCCAGTGTTTGTTTCAGTCCATAACCCGTTGGAGAGTGGCAGACCCTCGCGCAGGTATCACTGTTATTATTACCAAACGCGCCACGGATCATTTTTTGGACAAGGTAAGCCTCTTCATTGGTACAACGCGATGAGGTAATGCCGCCGATACTTTTACGGCCATATTTTTTCTGAACGTTTTTCAGTTTATCGGCTGCAAACTCAATGGCTTCTTCCCAGCTGACGGCTCGCCATGGTTCGTCGATATGATCTCTGATCATTGGCTCTTTTAGGCGGTCGGGGTGAGTGGCATAACCAAAAGCAAACCGGCCTTTAACACAAGAGTGACCATGGTTAGCACCACCGCCCTTATAGGGCACCATATTAACTAATTGATCGCCTTTCATTTCAGCTTTGAATGAGCACCCGACACCACAGTAGGCGCAGGTTGTGATCACACTGCGTTCAGGTTGTCCGATTTGGATGATGTTATTTTCCATCAGTGCTGAGGTTGGGCACGCTTGGACACAAGAGCCGCATGATACGCAATCGGAAGATAAAAAGTCGTTACCTTGACCCACCGAAATCGCTGAGTCGAACCCCCGATTTTCCACGGTCAGCGCAAAGGAGCCTTGCGTTTCTGAACACGCACGTACACACCGCGAGCACACAATGCATTTAGCGGGATCAAAGGTGAAATACGGGTTCGAGGTGTCCTTTTCTTGCTGTAAATGGTTCTCTCCGTCAAAGCCATACCTGACTTCTCGTAAACCAACGGCACCTGCAACGTCTTGGAGTTCGCAGTTGCCATTTGCAGGGCACGTTAAGCAATCTAAAGGGTGATCAGAAATATACAACTCAACAATGTTTCTGCGCAGTTTGGCAATTTCATCGTTTTGTGTTTTGACCTTCATCCCTTCCATTACAGGTGTGGTACAAGAGGATGGCAACCCTCTACGACCTGCTATTTGAACGGCACAAACACGGCATGAACCAAAGGCTTCTAAACTGTCTGTTGCACAGAGTTTAGGGATAGTAATATTAAGTTGAGCCGCCGCACGCATGACGGATGTACCTTCGGGGACCGTGACAGGGAAACCATCAATTTCCAGAGTTACCATTACATCGGAGTTAACCTCTGGTGTACCAAAATCTTTCTCAAATACCGCAGGGTCAAAGGACACTGGGTCAAAATATTCAACCATTACATTTATCTCCAGTCGCGTTAAAATCTTCGGTAAAGTATTGAACGGCGCTTTTTACTGGATTGGGTGTCATACCGCCCATCGCACACATCGACCCCAACTCCATGGTTTGGCATAAGTCGTCTAATAAAATGAGATTTTCTTTACGATCAATATTGCTGAGAATACGATCAATGACCTCGACACCGCGTGTTGAGCCTATTCGGCAGGGTGTGCACTTACCGCATGATTCAATCGCGCAAAACTCCATGGCAAAGCGAGCCATTTGTGCCATATCGGCGGTGTCGTCAAACGCGACAATGCCACCGTGGCCCAGAACAGCACCGATTGCGGTAAAGGATTCATAATCCATCAATGTTTCCCATTGTTCTTCTGGGAGGTATGCCCCTAAAGGACCTCCAACTTGCACCGCTTTTAAATTTCGGCCACTGGCAGAGCCACCCCCAAAGCCATATAACAGCTCTTTGAGGCTGATACCAAAGGCTAGCTCTACCACGCCACCTTGGCGTAAGTTGCCTGCAAGTTGGAAGGGTAGGGTGCCTTTTGAACGCCCCATTCCATAATTGGCATAAGCCGCCGCACCGCATTCTAAGATATAAGGAATAGCAGCTAACGAAAGTACGTTATTGATGACGGTGGGTTGTCCAAAGAAACCTTTCAAAGCGGGGAGTGGTGGTTTGTTTCTTACGAGCCCTCTTTTTCCTTCCATGCTTTCTAGTAGTGAGGTCTCTTCGCCACAAATATAGGCCCCAGCACCCAGTCGAAGTTCTAAGTGGAAGGCTTTTCCTGAACCCAAAATATTATTGCCGAGATAGCCATCGCTTAATGCAATCTCTATCGCCTCATTCATGATATTAAAGGCATGTTTATATTCAGAGCGAATGTAGACATACCCTTTGGTCGCCCCAACTGCCAATCCAGCTATTATCATTCCTTCTATTAACATAAAAGGGTCTGACTCCATGACGAGGCGATCGGCAAACGTCCCAGAATCCCCCTCGTCGGCATTACAAACAATGTATTTACCGCCTGTTCCTGCGTTGGCTGTTCTCACCGTTTCCCATTTGATACCCGCAGGGAAAGCGGCACCACCACGGCCTCGAAGCCCTGACTCAGTAACTTCTTCAACAATCTCTTTGTCGGTTAATTGAATGGCTCTGCGTAGCCCTAAAAAACCACTCATTGCTATATAGTCTGCAATTGATGTCGGATCAGCTATGCCTGCGCGTTTGAAGGTGAGACGCTGTTGTTTTTTCAGGTAAGGGATATCTTCGGTTAACCCTAAGCAATAAGCATGATCGCCTGAGAGGAAGGCTCCTTTGGCCTCTAATAGTTCGGTGAGCTTATCAACGGTCATGTTAGGGTAAGCGATACGCCCTTTTGGGGTATGAACTTCCACTAATGGTTCTAACCAAAAAGCGCCGCGGGAACCGTTACGTATCATGGTAAATTCGTCGCCACGATTTTGAAGTAATGTGGCTAAACGGTCGGCTCCTAGGGAGATCGCGGTGGTATCTTTAGGGATGAATATTTTATCGTTCATCGGCCTCTCCCTCAGCGGTATACTGTTGGGTAATCGTGTGTTGAATTGAATCTATATTGGCTCGACCATACAGGTCGTCGCCGACACACACATTCGGTGCACACGCGCAATTTCCCATGCAGTAGATAGGTTCAATTTCGACAGCGTTTTTAACTGAGCAATCTTTTGTTTGCAGCCACTCTTTTATGCTATTGCCTAAACTTACGGCCCCCATGGCTTGGCATGCTTCAGCTTGGCATATTTTTACAACGACTTTAGCTGGTGGCGTTAAGCGGAAATAATGATAGAAGCTGATAACTCCATCAATATCGGCCTCTGTTCGGTGCAATTGCTGTGATATTACTTTTATGGCAACACGGGGTATATAACCGAACGTGTCTTGTAAGTCATGTAATATGGGAAGTAGCGGTCCTTCCTTATTAATATTACTCTCTATCACTTTGAGAGTTGAAAATTCAATGGCATCGGTTTGTAGAGTGGGGGCATAAATAGAAGAAGTTTGCATACAGTGCTTTCCTTCGATAATTCTTAGTTAATCTTATCCATAATTAACGATGTTAATTAGAGGGCTAATTAACCATTAAAAATAAGACTCTACGCTAGGGTGCTATGACTATTCTAAAAGCATGACAAATTAGGCTTTGAATATACTTTTAGAAAGTCATGAAAATAACGCTATCAATTAATTAAGCCGATACGGGGTCAACAACGCCAATATATTGGAGGTAATCAGCACTTGAGATGACATCGCCATATTTACTGTTAATATCAAATAAATTGGCATCATGGGGAGACTTGTGGCGATCCCCGACACAATCTTCGAGCACGATAACTCGAAAGCCATGTTGCATGGCATCTACTGCCGTTGCACGAACGCAGCCACTTGTTGAGCACCCTGCAATCACAACAGTATCGACTCCTGATGCCGTTAATGTTGAGGCTAATGTTGTACCAAAGAAAGCACTGGCATACTGCTTCGTTATCACCAATTCATTGGTTTGAGGAATTACACCTGGGCAAAACTCTGCCAGTATATTGCCTTCGACCATTTCCCTCATGACAGGGGCTTTCTTCACCCAAGTACCGCCATCAGCAAAGCTTGGTGAATGGTAACGAATGTTCGTATGTATCACCATTTCACCGGCTTTTCTTGCCTGCTTAAGAACAGATTCCGTTTTAGCTACAGCATTTACAACATCGGGCGCATATAATAATGAATTGGGCGTTGTATATGCTTTCATGAAGTCTACAAGCAATAGGGCAGATCTAGCACCGAACCCTATTTTTGTATCCCACACTCCCTGGTAATTATTTTGAACATCATTAATCGATTTTATATCGCTCATATTTAATGCCCTGTTATTTATAGTCACCTGATAGAAGTGCACCCGCACCAGGTACGACAGGCTCTAAGTTCAATTCTTTGAGCATGCGGTAGGTGGTCGCAATGGCTGCTGTCAAAACGGGTTTTTCTGTTTGCTGCTCGACGGTTGTTACCGCGGCAAGAGAAGGCATTTGTACACACGCTGATAGCACGATAGCATCAACCGAACTCGTATCCATTTCTGCGACGATAGCGGGTAGGTTCATTGGGTCATGGCGGGCCACATCGAGGTTATTCGGTATTTCTAATGCTCGATGGTCAACAACGTCAATACCTTCAGCTTGGATATAGTCAACCACCATTTGGGTTAATGGCTTCATATAAGGGGCAACTAACACAATACGTTTAGCGCCCATTGCATGTAAGCCTTCGACTAATGCGCCAGCACTTGTTACTACCGGTGTTGGTGAATCATTCGACTCGGTCACTTTCGTGAGGCGTGCTTGTGATTCACGGTGATAACCTAAACCCATAGACATTATTGCGACTAGGCAGGCATAGCCGAGTACATCGACTTTGGCATCACTTAATTCCAAAGCACAGCGATCAGATTCGGCATCCATTGCCGCGAGTTCTTCTTTACTGACTGTTTTCATGCGCATACGGCTAGAGTGGAAGGTGAATCTCTCAGGGCGTATGCCTTGTCGCGCAAGTAGCATGGCTGGGATTTCTGTTTCCATTGTCACATTTGAACTTGGGACAATCTGACCAATTTTGAATAATTTGCTCATGGTGTTAGTTTCCTTACTTATTTTCCTGATGCGGGTAATTAGCAGCGCTATAGTTTTACACCCAAGAACGGGGTTAATTGTTCAAAGAAGCCATCGAGATCATCCCATGGGATCATATGCCCTGCTTTTTCTACTTTAACTATTGAGATAGAAGGTAGTAGCTCACGCATTTCTGCTTCATCAACGGGTTCAATTACGCCGCCTTTACCTGCGACCATGAGTAGTGTCGGAATAGTGATGTTGGGAATATATTGATGGATATCGTCATTATGAAAACCGTCATAGGTTACTCGAACGGCTTTTTCATCACAGGTATGTAACCATTCAGCGCGTAGAGTGAGTTGTTCGTCGGTCCACGTTGCACAGTATTTACGCATGGCTTCGGCATCACACCCAGCCGTCGCTTCAGCCATTGAGTCGATATACCAAGGTAGTTTGCTTGGGTAAGCGCGTCGACCTGGGCCTGAAACAGGGGGGTCGATGAGTACCAGCTGGGTACAGCCGGTTTGACTCATTGCCTCGGCTCGTATGGCAAAACGAGCTCCCATTGAATGGCCAACCAAAGTGTATTCATCAAATTTCATCGCTTGAGCAAAATCCACAATGTCTTTGGCACAAGTATCAAGATCATAGTCGAGCTCGGGGCCAGAAGACGATAGTCCCCTTCCTCGCACATCGAGTACATAGGTATCAAACTGGGTCGCAAAACGTTCTGCAACGAACTCCCATGTAATCGCTGGGCTAGTAATACCAGGAACAATCAGCACTTTTGGTCCTTTTCCACCATAGCGTAAGTAGTGCTGTCTGATGCCGTTAGCGTGGACATTGCCACCGTTTAAGAATGCTGAACTCATGCTAGTGTCTCGCTCTTCAATGAAACAGCGTATACGTCGTAGTCATATACCCAAGATGGATCTTCTTGTTCTTTCAGCCATGTATTTGCATTGGAAACACGTTGAACACGTGAAGCGCGCTCTTTACGGTTGGATTCATAAAGGTCAAAAGCGGTTTCATAATCTTCAAGTCCCACTTCATCAAAACAGCGCAGTAGCATTGCTGCATCTTCAATCGCCATACAAGCACCTTGTGCCATATGAGGCTTCATTGGGTGGCAAGCGTCACCAAGCATGACAAGACGACCGCGGCTCCATAGAGGTAATGGGTTGCGATTTTTTAACGCCCAGCGGGTAACTGATTCGGTGGAATCAATAAGAGCTTGAACGGTAGGGTGGTAACCTTCGAATGCTTCGTACATTTCTTCTTGGCTACTTTGTACAAAAGAACCTTCAAAATCTAACTCTGGTTGAGGCACACCTGTCACATAATAATATTCATCACGCTTGCCCGTTGTGTAATAGACCATCATATGGCGGTCTTCACTCCACCATTTAACACAAGGCTCAAACGTCATATTATGTTTGGCTAATTGCTCTCCTGTTATCAATGCTCGGTGTGCAACCCAGCCACTGTATGTAGGCTGCTCGGGGCCTAGCAGAACTTCCCTGATTTTAGAATTGATACCATCAGCACCGATAACGATGTCTGCTCGTGTTGTTGTACCATCAGAAAATGTTAGTAACACATCATCGCCAGAATCATCAATCGCTTCTAGCCCTTTACCGAAGTGCATTGTTCCATCTTGAATGGCATCAATTTGCATTGCATGGAGATCACCACGGTGAACAGTAATATAAGAAGCACCGTACTCTTTCTTTGCAAACTCACCCAACGGGATCCTTGACATATATTCGCCAGTGCGGCCGTCACGGCTGAACCAGAAGTCGGGGTGTGAACTCATCAAATTTAGTTTGTCTTCCATCCCCAGACGTCTGAATATTTTCATCACATTGGGGCCAATATGGATACCTGCGCCCAAGCGGTTAAAGCTTTGAGCTTGCTCATACACATCAACTTTATACCCTGCCTGCTGTAACAGAGCTGCTGCCGCTGCCCCACCTAAGCCTGCCCCAACGATTGCTATTTTCTTATTTGATTTAAAGCCACTCATTCGAATTCCTTCTTCATCTTATTTGATCTAAATGTCTACCAACCCGCTAAGTGTGTTGCCTTAGCCTTCCTGTTATTAATTTGTAGCGTACACGCTATAAATTGACAATGTTAAATTACCGTTAAGTTGTATGTATTGAACATTCATCACATTTATATAAATTGCAATATTATCAACTTATATTGTTTTTTGTTATTAATCAGTGATTTGTTGATTTATTTGTTTTTTGTTGCCGATGTGTGTGTTGGTTTTTTACAATTTATAGGTGCATATTTTTTAACATTGTGCATACAATTGAAGTCATCAATGAGCGTATACGCTATACATGAGCAGGTCGGGAACAACTTGGTTATACATAGCAAATATTTAATTTCAAAGGAGTGAAGGAAATGCCAGTTAGTGACTCACAATTAACGCAAATGTTTGAGCACGTACTTGAGCTGTCTTGTGTTGACCACTCGCAATCTGTCGCAATACTATCTAGTCATTATTCTGATCAACGTACAGTGAAAGCAGCGTTTGATGCAGCGCAGCGTTTAGGTGCCAAAGTATATAAAGTCGAGCTGCCAGCATTTAATCATCCTGTAGCGATGGGGAATGACTTAACGGCTTATTGTGGTGACACGCCATTAACGGGAAATATTGCAGCGCAAAGAGCACTAGAAGCTGCTGATTTGATTGTAGATACGATGATGTTGCTTCACTCTCCCGAGCAGGAGCAGATCTTAAAAACAGGGACACGCATCTTACTTGCTGTGGAGCCGCCTGAAGTCTTAGCCAGAATGTTGCCAACGAAAGAAGATAAGTTGCGGGTAGAAGCCTCTCAGGCATTATTGCAACAAGCATCCTCAATGACAGTTACATCCGAAGCGGGTACGAATTTACGTGTACAGCTGGGGCAATACCCTGCAGTGACAGAATACGGCTATGCGGACAAACCTGGACGGTGGGATCACTGGCCAAGTGGTTTCTTGTTTACATGGCCAAATGAAGAAACGGCAGAAGGGATAATCGTTATTGATAAAGGTGATATTTTATTACCGTTTAAAAATTACACTCGCGAAAAGATAACCCTCGAAATTGAAAAAGGCTTTATTACAAATATTTCAGGTGGCTTTGAAGCCGAGTATTTACGTGAATATATGGATTATTTTAATGATCCTGAGGCATTCGGGATTTCTCATATTGGGTGGGGATTACAACCTCGCGCACAATGGACTGCCATGGGCTTACATGACAAAAATGATGGTATGTGCATGGATGCTCGCGCTTTCTACGGTAACTTTTTATTTTCAACAGGGCCAAATACAGAAGTAGGCGGTACGCGAAAAACACCTTGTCACATGGATATCCCGCTAAGGGGGTGCAGTATTTACCTAGATGATGCACCTGTTGTTATTAAAGGAGATGTTGTTGCACCAGATGCCTCAATGGTGAAGTGAAGATATGAATGATTTCGCTGAACACGATAGCAATTTATAAATAATAATGAGCAAGGAGTTACTCATGGCAGATTATGTATTAAATACTTGGTATCCACTCACGTGGTCACGCGGTATTAAGCAAGCATTATCGAAGCACAGAATTACCGGGCAAGATGTCGTCCTTTATCGGAATAGTAATAATGCTGTTATTGCTATGGAAGATATGTGCCCACACCGATTACTCCCTTTATCGAAAGGCAAGTTGAAAGGTGATGATATTGAATGTGGATATCATGGCGTCACCTTTAATTGTTCCGGCGAGTGTATTCGTGTACCGGGGCAAGACATCATTCCTCGTAGTGCGAAAGTACGTACTTATCCAACTCATGAAAAACTAGGGCTTGTTTGGATTTGGATGGGGGAGGCAAGCCTTGCTGATCCATCAGAGATCATTGATATTCCTGAATACAACTCTGAAGACTGGAGCGTTGTAGAGGGGGACGCACTTGAAATCAAAGCAAATTATTTAAGTCTTGCTGATAACTTATGTGATCCAGCACACGTGAGTTTTGTACACCTAAGTACGCTGGGTAATGCTGCAAGTGAAGATATTCCAGTGCATCATAAAGTTGAAGAGAAGAAGATTCTGACATGGCGTTGGATTATCGATGCTCCTGCGATCCCTATTTTTGAAAAGTACGGTAACTTCAAAGGTAATGTTGATCGTTGGCATTATTATCATTATTACGCACCAAGCATTGCCATTATTGATTTTGGCAGCGCGGAAACAGGCACAGGGGCACAGGAAGGGAGTCGAGAGGGAGCAATGCAAGTGCTAGCCTGTCACTTCATGACGCCAGTCGATGAATTTAACTCGATTGATCATTGGTTACATATTAAAAACTTCCAGGCAGACGAGCAGACCAATAAGGCTCTGTCGGCTGACTTTAGGCTGGCATTTGATGAAGATAAAGAGATACTTGAAGCAATTCAAGAGAAAGAAATACAACATCCAGATCGTAAAAGGCTGAAAATTGCGATTGATGCTGCACCTGCAAGAATGCGCCGTATTGTCGATAACATGATTAATGCTGAAGCTAGTACTGATGCAAACAATGAACTGCTAATTCCAATCACTTCTAACGGCTAATATTATGAACTCAAAACCTTTTTTACTCGGTTGTAATGGAAGAGGGGTGCAATTGTCATCCTTAGATAAGCCTATATCGCTCGATGAACTGCCGATATACGAACAATTTAAATTGGTTAGTGAATCTGGTGTGTTTGATTATTTTGACCGTATTCCATTACGCTCTAATATTGATGAGTATAAACATGCTATTGAGACATTTAATCTCCCCGTTCATACCGCAAGTTGGTTTTACCAATTAGGTGAAGACGACGATCTACTTGATGATAACTTACGTATATGCCAAGAAATTGGTGCAAGCTGTCATAATATAATGACCTTTAAGCACCATAAAGACGGACATGTTTTAACGAACTTAGAGATTTGCGATCATTACTTAAGCACGTACGACAAAGCAATGAGCTTAGGTGTTGAGCCGACCTTTGAACTACATGTAAATATGTGGACAGAAGACTTTCTTAGGGTTCAGGAAGTAGCTGAGCTGGTGCAAGCTCGAGGGATCCCATTCAATTTCACACTGGATTACAGCCATGTTAATTTCAAAATTGGCAACCCGGAAGAGCTAGAGTTATCTGGGGTACGAGAAGCCGTAGCCCGTGGTGAGGTTATTCTGGACCCGTTTGAACCTGATTCTTTGTGTGATAAATGGTTAAACATGGGCATTGTTAAATGGTTACAGTTAAGAACTGTTGCGCCTAATCAGCCACATAATTTATGGCATAAAGTGAATGATGAAGAATATGCTCGTGGTATTCAATATCCAATCGTTAAACCGAAAGAAGGGGAATGGCATTCAGAGTGGAGCGCTTATTTACTTGAACCATCAAAAGAAGCGATTAGAAAAGCATTGAAATATCATAAGAACACCCCTGATAGTCCATTAAAGTATATAACAACAGAAATGATCAACCTACCAGATTATGGGTTAGGAGCTAAATATAATTTATTCGAACAAAATGTAGAAGCAGCGAAATTTATAAGAAGTACATGGGAAGAATTAAATAAATAAGTTAAATATAAACTTAAAGATAAAGTGAGGGATAATAATGGCCGAAATAACATATATTGAACCTGATGGTAATAGTCGTAAAGTCTACGTTGAAAACGGGCAAAGTTTGATGCAGGGAGCAATTAATAACGACATCAACGGAATTGAAGCTGAATGCGGTGGTGCGTGCGTTTGTGCAACATGTCATATTAGAGTTGATGAGGCTTGGTTCTCAAAAATCCCTCCTGCAGAGGAGGTAGAGCAACTAACGCTCGAAGAAACAGAAAACCCTACAATACATTCAAGGTTAGCATGCCAGATACAAGTGAATGATTCGCTTGATGGCCTTGTTATTCATGTGCAGGATTCGTCGTTCTAGTGGGCTTAGCCCACTTTATTTCAGCATTTTCATTGTGATAAAAACTTATCAATAAATATTTCCATTGACCGGATAAGCCTTGCCCATAAACGTTAACTTTTGGGGCGCTGTATGTTTGTAATATTATTAATAACAACATACAGTAATGGCGATATATTTAGGAAGCAATATGAACAATAACGAAATAGCTATTACCAGACCATCAACTGATCAATTATATAGTAAAGTAACGTGGCGTTTAATTCCATTTTTGTCTCTGTGCTATTTGGCTGCTTATTTAGACCGAATTAATGTCGGTATAGCTAAGCTACAAATGACTGGTGATTTAGGTTTTAGTGAAGCGATATATGGTTTAGGTGCAGGGTTATTTTTTATAGGTTATATAGTCTTTGAAATTCCCAGCAACCTACTTTTGCAAAAAGTTGGAGCAAGATGGTGGATTGCAAGGATTATGGTCACTTGGGGTCTATTATCTGCCGCGACGATGTTTGTAACCACACCCACGCAATTTTATATTGTTCGTTTCCTTTTGGGTGTGGCCGAAGCAGGTTTTGTTCCAGGTGTTTTACTTTATCTTACATACTGGTACCCCACCTATAAGCGCGGAAAAATTATAGGCTTATTCTTAATGGGGCTTCCTGCCGCATCAATTATAGGTGGCCCACTTTCTGGATGGATAATGGAAACGTTTAATGGGGCTCGAGGGCTAGCTGGTTGGCAATGGCTCTTCTTCTTAGAAGCGCTTCCGTCAGTTATTTTAGGTCTGCTTGTGTTTATGTTTCTTCCGGATGGCATTAGACAAGCGAAATGGTTAAGTGACGATGAAAAAGAGGAACTTGAATATAACCTAGAGCAAGACCATAAAGAATCAAAGCAAAAACATTCAATAAAAGATGGTATAGCCTCAGTACGTGTCTGGATATTATGTTTTATTGATATGAGCTTTATGATGGCTACCTACGCTATCGGATTCTGGTTGCCAACACTTCTTTTAGAAGCTGGAGCTGGTAGTGTTTCTGAAATTGGTTATTTGTCTGCTATTCCGCCTTTAGTTGCACTCTGCACTCTTTTACTTTTGGCTATGAGCTCGGATAAACATCGCGAGAGACGATGGCACCTTGCTATGCCATTACTTGTCGGTGCTGTAGGTCTAGTGCTTAGTATTTTCTATACCGACAATTTGACGATGACTGTATTGTGCTTCACCTTAGCTAATGCTGGTATTGTTTCTGCGTCAGCTGTTTTCTGGTGTCTTCCTGGTACTTTCTTACGCGGTGCTGCTGCTGCTGTCGGTATCGCATTGATTACCTCTGTCGCTAACATTGGTGGTTTTATAGCAACTTCTGCTCTGGGCTGGCTGAAAGAGCTAACGGATTCTTCTAGCTCTGGGATGCTTATATTTTCGGCGTTCCTACTCATGAGTGTTGTGCTTGTTTTACGCTTGCCGAAGGAAGAAGTGAATAGATAAGGTTGAATGGGGTAATTTTGGCTTAATTGTCTCAATTACCCATTTACTGTTTATTACAGGTGATATTATGAATAAAGAACGCGTTGTTATTATTGGAGGGGGACATGCTGGTGGCTCTGCAGCGGCATTTCTTCGACAGTACGGTTTTACTGGTACTATAACCATTATTGGCTCTGAGTCTAACCCACCTTATCAGCGTCCGCCGCTCTCTAAGGCGTATATTAAGGGAGTTGCAGATTCTAATAGCCTTTTACTAAGACCGAGTACGTTTTACCAAGAAAAAAATATAGATATTAAGCTGAACACGAGTGTCACTCGTATTGATCGTAATAATAAAACTGTTGAAACTGCATGTGGCGAAACATTGAGTTACGAGTATTTAATTATTGCGACAGGTTCAAGACCACGTGTTTTAAATATTCCGGGAAAAGAAAGTAACGGAATTATATATCTACGCAGTATTGAAGATGCAGAGCGTTTAAAGTCAGGCATTAACCCTGACACGAAAGTAGCCATTATTGGTGGTGGATATATTGGCCTTGAGGTCGCCGCATCAGCACGCGGCTTAGGGGCAGATGTAACGGTTATAGAGCAAGAGCCGACATTACTCTCACGCGTAGCATCAAACCATTTATCCGGTTTTCTCTTGAACGCGCATCAGGAACAAGGTGTTAATTTCTTACTGAGTGCTAGCGTAACGGATTTTAATCATATGAATGGTCAACTGGAGAGCGTTAGCCTTTCAAACGGTCAAAAGGTTGATTGCGACATTGCTGTAGTTGGCATTGGCGCGATCCCCAATACTGAGATCGCGAACTATGCAGGCATTCGGTGTTCAAACGGGATCACTGTTGATCGGGATTCTAGAACCAGTGATCCCCATATTTTTGCCATTGGAGATGTAGCAAATCGCTATGTGTCAGTTTCAGAAACTAACCTGCGATTAGAAAGTGTCCAGAATGCGTTAGAACAAGCTAAAGTGGTGGCTAACAATATAGTGAAGAAACCGAACAAACCGGAAGAAACGCCGTGGTTTTGGTCAGATCAATATGACTATAAACTTCAAATCGCAGGTATGAAAAATACCGCAACTAGCCAAGTGGTGAGGAAGTCTAATAACGCAAATGGCTTATCGGTTTTTCATCTGAAGAATAATCGCTTAGTATCGGTGGAGTGTATCAATAGCCCCGTCGACTTCATGCAGGGGAAAAAACTCATTCATACAGATGCTAAGATGGACAGTACATTGCTTTCTAATGCCGACCTATCACTGCGCGATTGTGTATTAACAGATAAGCTAGAACTACAGTCGTAGAATTAGAGTTTTATCATGCGCATGTATTTATTTAGGTTGATATATGTTTTGGTTAGTTACTGATATTTAACGTTTTGTACTTGGATATGATAGGCAAGCCATGAGTGCAGTCGCTAACCATTTTTATTTTGACCAGCCATCTACGGCTAACAAATTCTCTTCTACAGATGGCTTTATCTGGGTCTTCTTCTTGTCTTTATAAGATACACTCTTTATTGTTTTGGCTTAGTAGCGTGAAACGAGGAAAATAAAGACGATGTACAGTTTTGAGCAATTAAAGATGTTTGTTGCAGTGTGTGATTGCGGTTCGATTTCTGCGGCGGCAAGAAAGCTGAAACGTGCGCAGTCAGGTGTTAGCCAATCTATTTCAAACCTTGAAATCGCTTTAAACCAATCCTTGTTTGACCGCAGTGGCAATACGCCAAAATTGACGGTTGAAGGTGAAGCATTATTGCCGATAGCACGCTCAATATTGTTACAGCAACAACGGTTAGATCAGAAGGTCGCAGCACTCGACGCCGCCGAAGAGCACGCATTGATTATAGCCATTGAAGAGAGCCTGATTGAGCCGGCGCTGTTACGTCAATTGGCCGAAATTGGTGAGCAGTACCCGATGACCAATATTGAACTCTTATCTTCTTCGACATTTGATATTCGTGGCATGGTGAGTGAAGGCAGTGCACATATCGGTGTCGTCTATGCTGATGGTAAAATGCAAGAAAATACCGAGTTTTCGACATTAGGCTATAACCGATTCGTCACGCTTGCGGCCCCCTCACATCCATTAGCGCATATGTCGGTGTTGAAAGATTCTGACTTAAGAAATTACCGCCAGATAGTACAACGCGCTTCATCAGGGCAAGAGCTTTGGTTTAGTTACGCAATTAGCTCTCAGGTTTGGCATGCTAATACTCACCAATTGCTGTTGGATCTTGCTTCTGAGGGGCTGGGGTGGGCTATTGCGCCACAACGACTTGCTTCTGCATATATCGAACAAGGGAAGTTAGCGATATTGAACGTGGAGTATGAACCGGAAGGGTGGATGACGACCATAGATGTTATTCAAACCCGTCGGCACACCGCAGGCCCGGTTCGACAGGCTGTACTGAATACATTAAATAAAGCTTTCGAGCATTATCGGTTTTAGGCTATTTGCCGTAGTTGTTGCGATCAGTTTTGTTGTTTATCATTTGAGCGTTGTTTCTTCATTTTCAATATCCAGAGAATGAATCGGTATACCCATTTCCCTATTTTTCCTGCAGATGAACGTGGGTACTGGCTGTAGCAAAATAAACATAAGCCCGGTAGCAGAACAAGAATCCTGATATACCATGGCCACAGTTCATTAATGACAGATGGAATATTGTTTCGGTTTGGGCTGCTTGATAGCTCAGTGACCCAAAGGATTAGTTGGGAAAAAAACAGCAAGGCCCCCCAGAAACAGGCATGTTTCTTTTTTATTTTTATCATGCTTTAGCCTGTATTATCCCTATCGTGGTTATTAAAATGAATCAAAGGTCGAAAGTTCGACCTTTGATTATGGTATCGCCGTTAACTATTATGCCTGATTATTCCTGCCATATTATTTTTACAGGTTTTACCGATTGACTCATGCGGTTTTGAATCCCCATTTGAGCGGGGGATGGAGCTTGAACTTCAACAGAATAGTATTTCACTTTTCCTGCGGTTAAGTCTGAACCACTCATCGCATCCCCGCTGATTAATGTGACTCCTGACGGAAATGAAATGTAGTAAGTCCCAATCCTGTCAGGTGCTGTAATACCGTGCAATTCAACGCTATGTATTCCAGGTGTTAAGGGTACTTCAACAGCGACTTGGCGTGATGGGCTTGGCATTGTGCGCCAAAGTTGACCATTAACATATAATGCATACGTATCATCGTTTGCCGAGCCGTTATCCCCGAAGGTGAAGAGGTAGTTTTGTTGCTCGAGTTCAAAGGGCAAGCTATTACTCTCTTGATCCCCCTGAGCATTCACAACTTTCGCCCACACGGGGCCAGATGCTGCGTCATGTGGGATCACAACGGTTAACTCTGTTGGGGTTGCATTGGTGATCATTGCTGCGATAACCGCGCCTTCTTCACCCGTGAAGTAGACACTGTTATTGGTGATGATTTTCGAAAAGCCGGCACCAGAAATTGCCATAGTGTCTCCCCAAGCGGCTTTATCTGGGGTTA
This sequence comes from Photobacterium makurazakiensis, assembly GCF_050336715.1. Taxonomy (NCBI): domain Bacteria; kingdom Pseudomonadati; phylum Pseudomonadota; class Gammaproteobacteria; order Vibrionales; family Vibrionaceae; genus Photobacterium; species Photobacterium makurazakiensis. The sequence goes on along the minus strand of NZ_JAKJSJ010000011.1, from coordinate 62,141 downwards.
TTGATGACAACGTAAGCTCTTTCACTAACTCAATACTGAACTGGGTATCCAGTTCAACGTCGATTAAGTCGTCCGAAAATGGGTTTCTATCGACGAGATAGTGCTTGAGTGAAATAGTCAGTGGTGACTCTGCCTTTTCAAGGTAATTTGCCGGTAAGCGAACTTTCAGCGGTGACACCGGGGCAGTGGCACCCGCCGCGACCCAGTATGATTCATAGGTGGGTGCATCGTCGGTATGGGCTAACTTTTCACTGCCAGTAAACGTGACGGAAGGTTTGAATCGATTATTGCCAAAGATGGAATTCTGAATAACCGGATCGAGACCTTTCCCTTTTAGTGCGACTTCTTTTTGTTCACCATCGACCATGATGACACTCGGTGTCACATCTTCTACCGAAATAGGGAAAATGACACGGTACTCGAGAAAACTGTTCGTTGAGGATATATCAACGGCCAACTTTCCTAGGTCGATAGCAGTACCCCCTACGTCAATAACGGTCGCAGCACTTCCCCATGGTGTGAGTTTAATGCCAAGAGCAACGGCCATTTTTTTTATGGCTTTCGCGCCTTGCTCTCTAGCAATAATTTTCACAACATCTTCAAGCATAGCCGTGGTTGTTTTATCGATAACCGTCCCTATACCATCTGCAAATCCATTTGCGGTTCCTTTTCCCCAACCGGCTTCAATGCCATCAAATACTCCCCATTTAAAGAACGTATCCAGTACGGCTTGAGTGGTGCTGTCTTGAAGTTTCACACCAACCACCGTATTGACGATCGGCACCATTGCTTGGCTCATGAAAGTACGAATTGCCAGTTTATAAGACGGCGAATGATAATAATCGCTCCATCTGCCCATTTCTTTAAACCCTGGCGTATACAAACGAATATCAGCAGAACGGTGCTTCATGTCTTCAGTTTGGACACTGGCATTGTAGAAGGAAAAAATACCGTTCTGTGGGCCAAGTAATTCGGATGAGAAATAGCTATTGGCGTGATCGCGAATTAACTTGCCATTATAAGCATTCAGAAGCTGATAATCGGCAAATAAGAGGGTGTCGTTTTCAATGTCTATTTGACCGTTGTAACTGTCACCAGCCCGTTGCAAAGTAACCACGAAGTCTTGCTGGTTTTCTTGAGGAGAGACGCTGGCCTGTCCAGACTGACTTGAAAATGCCACTACCGTGTTACTTCGAGACTGAATCGACGAACTGGTGCTCTTTTCGCGCAATTGCCCTTTTGTAATCGCGGTATCAATTGCTGAGCCTGCCATCTCAATGGCACTGAGGAATGCACGGTTGAAATCGGCGCGTCTGTAGTCTTCTAAGTAGTATGGGTCTTGGCCTAGCTTTGTATCAAGGTAATCACCAAAAGTGCGAGTTGATTCCACCAATAAGTCCATTGCTGCAAGTTGATCTTCGTGATGAATCGTCGCTTCTAACCCCATGCTGCTGTAAACAAGCCCGGCAGCCATAGTATACGGACTAATGTTGAGTGTGGCTTGTCCGGGTAATACAACGGCACTTAATAGCAAGGAGGGCGCTGTATTTTCTTTTTCTGGTGCAAAGATATGAACCGTTGTCGGGCCTTGATTTCGAGTTGGGAGTATAAAGTTACCGTCTGCGGTGATATTGGCCTCAGCAGTCCCTAAAAACTCTGCAACTAACTCATTCAATGTCAAGGTTGAAGCGGTAGGTAGCGTTACCATGCCATTGGTTTGCTGGCGTATTTCTATCGGTAACCAATTGGATGCCTGATCGGTCACAACGGCTATAATGCCACTGGCAGCGTCAATCGGAAGTGAGACTGTAACGCTGGTCGCCGTCGTAGCTTGTGCGGTTAATGCTACACCATTAAGGCTAATTCGAGTGTTTGGTGAATGTAGATTAACCCCTTCTAGTCTAACCATCTCGCCGGCATAGGTGTAGCCGCGATTGTTCTCTGTCATGACAGAAAAGATTAGAGGCGCGGTACTATCAACAATAGTGATCGCTTGCGGGTAAGAAATCTTCTGACCATTCGATATTCTAATCACGCCTGATTGAACGTCATTTGGCACGATAAAGGATAACGATCCATCGTCTTCGACGTTAGGCGTAAAGTTAAACAGCTTGTTATCTTGTTGCCAAGCCATGATGGGTGTGTCACCAAACCCTTCCCCCCTGATGTGAATGGTATCGCCTTTACGGGCAATTCCATCTATAGACTGGCTTCCTTGTGTTGTTATAACTGATAACGCGGTCACAGTAAGGCGCTCAGTTTTATCATGTAATTCTGCTTGCTTGAGCGCACTTTGTCTGTCGTCATCATTGATATCAGAGATATTGTCGTTGTCATCATCGGTATCAGCAAAATCAAGGACGCTGTCGTGATCAGAATCATCTGGCATTGTTGGGTCAATACCAATTTCTAACTCATCGAGAATGCCATTGCCGTCTGAATCGACATCTACAAAGTTAGCAATACCGTCATCATCAATATCGGTGACTCCCTCAATAGCATCATCGATCCAATCTCCGTCACTATCTAAGTCCCACCATGTTGGCAAATTATCTCGATCTTGATCGAAGTCCTCTAACGATAAAAGCTGTTCTAATCCATCGAGAATGCCATCACCATCTGAATCGGGGTTGGTTGGCTGCATACCAAGTGCGAGTTCGGTGACATCAGCAAGGCCATCCATATCACTATCTTTAAACACAGATACGGTATACGAGAAATGCTCTGAAACAGCGTTTTTTAAATCAGCAACAGAAAAGGCATGTGTTCCATCAGCGGTCAGTCGCGAACTAACCGCGAGGTGTTCATCGCTTTGCCACGCAATTTTGACGGTAGGTAAACTGGCTCCAGCCCCATTAAGTAGCGCTAAGGTTGGCTGAAAGTCAGGGCTGGTTTTATGAAGCAGTAAGGTGATGATGTCGCCAGCCTGTCCCTCAAACAGGAAGTAATCAGTATCGACGTTATAACTCGGGCCAGACGCTATGACGCCTGTTACTTCAAAAGGATAACTCTGATTGAGGTTATTCCCGTTAGGGTAGAGGTTGCCGTTGAACTCTTGTTCTTGATATGAAAAAAGGGTCTTTTTTTCAGGGTTGAATGGGTAGGCATCTGTTTGATCGGGCTCACCGTCACCATCCTCATCGGCTTGAGCGTAGTTACCGACGCCATTTCCATCTGAGTCGATCCACTCTGCGGTATTCTCTGGAAACTGGTCATCGCTGTTCAGTACACCATCGCCATCAATATCGAGATCTTGGTCAGAAGGAATCCCATCGCCATCAATGTCGACATGAATCGTTTTGCTGCCTGAACGAGAAAATTTGCCATCAGAGATAGTCAGTTTTATCGTGTAATTACCTTCTTCAGAAGCAATAAAGCGTGTACTTCTGGCTGCTGATACTGAAATTTTTCCTGCACCTTGCGATGGCTCGTCAACTATTTGCCATTGGTAAGTCAGTGTGTGGCCACTTTCTGTTGTGCTTCCGGCGGCACTTAGCGTAATAGCTCGATTAATTGATGCATAGTCAGAAGCGGTAAATAACAAAGCAAGAGTATTGCTTTCAGGAATAGGGTTAGATGGCCCTGTATTATTGGAATGGTCGTTATCGTCTAAGAAGCAGCCAGACAATAAAAGACTAATTAAAAGGGTAGAAGCAGTTTTTGAGCGTCGTATGGCTCGCCTACCGTTTAACGATGTACACATTGAAAATCCCTTTATTCGATGTGAATAAATAAGTCGTAAATAAACCAAGTGAAGTAGCTTGGAGTATTCATAAATTTAGATAGCAAACGATGACAAAGCGGCATGGCGCTTTTCATTGGATGTTCTCCGGTGACTTTATACTTAATATTCAAAGGGGGCATTGCGAGGGGTTATACAATATTCTGGATGTTTGCTGTGAAATAACGCGCATTTAAAACATGTTAAATTACATTGGTTTTTATCGGTTTGGTATGTGTATGTGTCGTTTTTAGGCGACACGTGCATTCTTCACGCTTTATCCTCATATCTTACTGATTTGCTATAGTTGTTTAAATGTCGGGTACAAGGAAGTTACGAGGAAAGTATGAAACGATTTTTAGCTTTATTTTCAAGTCATATTATAGCGGTTGCGATAGGGTTTGCCCTTGGGATTTATGCCCTACCTATATTAATTGCCCCCGAGGCACCTCCTGCCGCAGCAATATCATCTATTCAGCAAGATGCGCAGTTTACTGCTGTCTTTGAAAAAGATCGCCAAGACAGCGATTTTCTTCATTGGGGGGAAGGTGACGTATCGATTGCTCCTAACGCTATTACCTTTACTGGGTCGCTTGCACCCGGGCCTGACTATAAGCTGTACTTATCGCCAGAGTTTGTTGAAACCGAATCGGACTTTAATCGCTTAAAAATGTCGATGGTAAAAGTCGGTGAGATTAAAACGTTCAACAGCTTTATGGTTGAGCTTGATAATTCAGTTGATATTGCTCAATACAACACCGTTATTGTCTGGTGCGAGACCTTTGGACAGTTTATTACATCGGCGCAATATCAGTAGAGTAAATTGGCTTATAAAACAATACCAACACAAGCTGATTGCTGCTTTTGTCGCCGGTAAAAGAATGCCATTCTTATTATCTGTGTTTCATATCACGTAAATGCACTTTGTGAAGTTGTTTATCTTGGGTTTGCGGTTGTTTTGTAGATAATAAAACCATGTTATTGCTAATTACATGGTGGATTAAACTGTTATGGAACTATTATTCTCAGCTTTATTTATGTCTACGCTTATCGGTTTCAGTTTATGGGGATGGGTACAAGCAATACGTGTTGTGTTCCGTTTTTGAGTAAATCAGGCACAACCTTATATAGATTAACGTTGTGTGACATTATCTTGAGTGAATAGGCAGCCTAATGTGCTGCCTTTTGCTATTTTGGGCGTATCAGCATTTGTGGCTACAGTTATTTGGCAATGGTGCTATTTTTCAAGAAAAAGGCGCTGGCTTGTGTCAAAATGCACCGTCTCAATCAATAAGTCTGTAAAGCAATGAACTATCAAGCTGCTATTTTCGATATGGATGGCTTGCTTCTCGATACTGAACGCGTATGTATGCGTATCTTCAAAGAAGCTTGCGAAGTGCAAAACCTCCCTTTTTATGAAGATGTTTACCTGTCTATCATAGGTCGTAACGCTGCGGGCATTGAAGCCATTTTCCGTAAAGCCTACGGGGATGATTTAGATCGCTTGCATAATGAATGGCGTACCGGTTACAACGCGGTAGTGCAGCATCAAGCTATCCCTGTGAAAGAGGGGGTGGTTGAGCTATTAGAGTGGTTGAAAGAGCAAGGCTTGCCTGTTGCTGTTGCAACATCGACAGCAAAAGAAGTCGCCAAGAAAAAGTTAGAGTTGGCAGGGCTGACTAAATACATTGATAACCTGACCACCGGTTGTGAAGTTAGCCAAGGCAAGCCAGATCCTGAAATTTACTTGCTGGCTGCCAGCCGTCTTAATGTTGATCCGAAGAAGTGTTTGGCATTTGAAGACTCTAATAATGGCGTTCGTTCATCGGTTGCTGCGAACATGATCTCTTTCCAGATCCCTGATTTGGTTGAGCCTTGTGAAGAAGTACGTCAGCTTGGCCATAAGATTGCCCCTTCGCTGCATCATGTGCTCGCTGAGTTGAAAGCCGTTTAATGGCGATGATGATGCCTCTCGTTGAGGCATCATTCGTTAGTAACTAGCCACAATTTTTATCCCGCCATTTCTACCAGACAAACTGGCGCACCAATATTGCACTGATGCTCGGTCGGAGTAATCTCACCTGTTTCCTTGTTTCTGCGAAAGCTAGTGATGTTGTCTGAATGTTGGTTAGCCACGATCAGCCACTGCCCGTCGGCAGACAAGGTAAAGTCTCTTGGAAAAGCACCACCGCAATCGTACGCGGCAAGCCTGACTGGTTGTGCACCTGATACGTCAAACATACTTATCTTGTTTTGTGCTCGGCAAGACACATATAAAAATGTCTCATCAGGGCAGAGGCGAATGGCTGATGCGGCTTCTCCCTTTTCAGAATCACTCAATAAATCACACTGGTGCGTCACATGCCATTTATCTTCACGTTTAGATAGAACAATTAAAGTTTCAGATAGCTCGCACACCACGTATGCAAGCGTTTCGCTTTGGTTGAAGACTAAGTGACGAGGACCAGAGCCTGCAGGCATGACGATGCTTTGTACTAAGTTGAAGCTATTTTCAGCTGTTTTGGAACCATGACTATAAAGATGAATTTGATCCGAACCGAGATCAACAATTGCCAATTGGTTAGAGTGCTTGAGAAAGGTGACTTGATGGGCGTGAGGGGCTTGCTGGCGATCTTTGTTCGGCCCATTTCCTTCTACGTATAACTCAGAGATAGCTTGTAAAGGCTTGCCCGCTTCATCGAGTTGATACACGCTAACGTTACCAGAGCCGTAATTGGCAATAGCAAGATAAGGCGCTTTGATAGCGATATGGCAAGGGTAATCTCCTGCTATCGGTAGCGCACAGCATTTATTGTATGAGATGAACTGAAGTGCTGCGCCTTCTTCTTTTGCGACTTCGCTAAAGGTGTATAGCCCTTGCTCTGTCGAAGTAAGGTAAGACGGATTGCGTAAAGTAACAGCATCGTCTAAGCGTTTTAGTTCACCTGTGTCTGGATTAAGAGAGACGAGTGCGACGCCCGAACTAGTACTCGGTGCATCAGTGTAGGTGCCAACATAAAAATGTGGGTGGCCATTAGCTGTCATGAATAACCTTGAAAGATGAGGAATATTTGCCATTACCATGCCGTTTGTCAATTCAGGCGGCAATCCTTATTAGTAATCAATTGGTTAAAGTGTGAAGCAGTTGCCGAAGTTAGAGGGTTGAAACTGGGCATCAGTTGGTCATTGCCCGTTCACTGTGTTGAAGAAGGCAATTTTGTACAAAATTTGCAAAGGCGGATAAGCTAGACTGGCATCACAAGGAATAGTGAGTAAGCAATGTCAGAACAAACTAAACAATTCAAAGAAGATGTGAGCTTTACGGTTGCCGATGAGCTAGGTGGGCTTGAGGTGTTGCAGGCTAAATATAAGCAGCAGAATTTCTCGCGCCATAGTCATGAGGGTTACACCATTGGTGTGATTGAAAAGGGTGCGCAGCGTTTTTATCGTACCGGAGGTAATCATGTTGCGCCTAAAGATCATATTATTTTGGTTAATGCCGATGAGGTACATACCGGTCATGCGGCAACGGAAGGTGGCTGGGAATATAAGGCAATGTACCCGTTACCAGAGCAGTTTGCGGCAATGACCGATGGGATAGGTGCACATTCTTCGATCCCATATTTCCCCGAGCCAGTCGTACATGACCCTGAAGTCGCACAGCAGCTACGATTGGTCTTTTCTACCTTGGAAAATTCAGATAATCGTTTGTTACGTGAAACATTGATCTACGGTGCACTTGTTAAGTTAATGGCAAAGCACAGCAGAAGCCGTAATGACTTTGAACCACACACAAGAAGCCAGAAGCAAGTATTGTTGGTGAAGACCTTCCTCGATGACTTTCCTCAGTCAGATGTTTCTCTTGAAGAGTTAGCCACCTTGGCAGGTTATAGCCCCTATTACTTGGTACGTGCGTTTCAAAAGGAATTCGGATGCCCACCTCATGCCTACCAAATCCAAAGCCGCTTGCGGTATGCCAAAAGGTTACTTCGTGCTGGGCACAATATTTCAGGTGCTGCGCAAGAAGCCGGTTTTCATGATCAGAGCCATTTTCATCGGCACTTTAAACGGGCAATGGGGATCACGCCAAGGCAATACACCCAATCGCTTGTCTAGTGCTTTATTGGGCAATTTTGTACAAGTATTTGTGAGGCCGTTATGGCGATATAACGTCATGATGACGCAAGAAGATAAATTATGGATACAACATTAGTGAATAACACCGAACTGGCTACTCCCGCGAGGTTATTTGGCCAAGGTGCCTTGGCAATGCTGCCGCTTAGTGTGGCTGTGATCCCGTGGGGGTTACTTGCTGGTTCTTTTGCCATAGATGCTGGGCTGAACCCTCTGGAGAGTCAGGCTATGTCAGCCATCTTATTTGCAGGTTCGGCACAGCTGGTGGCTACAGGCATGTTTAAAGCGGGAACCGGGCTTGTCTCTATGCTGCTAGCAACCTTTTTCATTACTTCTAGGCACTTGCTTTATAGTGTCTCAATGCGAGAGAAAATCAGCCCGATGCCATTGCGTTGGCGATTGGGGTTAGGTTTTTTGTTGACTGATGAGCTGTTTGCGATTTGTGGTCAGCAGTCAAAAAAGCAATTTAATCGTTGGTATGCGCTCGGTGCGGGGTTAAGTTTCTATCTTGCTTGGAATGCCGCGACCTTGCTCGGAATTGTAGCGGGCAGCTATATTCCTACGTTGAATGAACTGGGATTGGAGTTTGCTGTTGCGGCGACTTTCATTGCTCTGGTGATTCCACATGTTGTTAGTTTTCCTGTTGTTGCTGCTGTAATGGTTGCGATGGGGTTGTCTATTTCCCTGAATTTCTTCGATATTGACGGGTCATTGATGATAGCTAGTTTGGGCGGCATGTTGGCGGGTTATTTTTCTGAGAAATGGCAAGGAGAACAGGGATGATCATATTCTCTATATTGGCGATGACAGCATTGGTGTTTTTAAGCCGTTATCTATTCTTGGAGCCTCGTCTGCCATTGAAAGTTAACCCTGAATTACAGCGTTTATTGAAATACTCCAGTCCAGCGGTACTGACAGCTATCTGGGTGCCCATCGTGTTTATGCCTGAAGGGGGAGGCTTGTGGCTAGCACTGGATAATCCGTATTTATGGTCGGCAGGCTTAGCGGCATTACTGGCTTGGAAAACCAAGAATGTGCTGCTGACCACTGTCGTTAGCATGGTAGTATTTTTGATGTTGAATTTGGTGATATTTATTTAGCCCTACGCACGGCTTGTCCAATAGACACTTTATTTTAAGCAACCAAACTTTTCAGTTGAAAGGACGCGTTCATTGGCAATATCACTGCAACATAAGGAGGTTTATCCGTATTAACCTCTCGTTTAGCGATTGGAGGGTAAAGTTATAGATAGCCTCGATTAACGGGTTAGCAATTGATGGAGATGTAATGGATATTAAAGCAGTATTGTTCGATATGGACGGGCTGATTTTCGACACAGAAGGCTTATACAAACTGAGCTGGCAGTATGCCGCCAATGAGCAGGATTTGGTGTTAACCAATGCTGATTATCAGTCTTTCATTGGTGTTCAAGATGCCGAGTGTGAGCGCCGCATCGTCAGTAAATTTGGTGACGCACTTGATATCGAGCGGTTCATACAAGTACGTGACGCGATGTTTAAAGCAGAGCAAGAGAACGGCATCGCTTATAAAGCGGGCTTTGACATGCTATTCCTCCATTTGAAGCAACTACAGCTAAAGTGTGCGTTAGTAACATCGTCGGGTTTGGCTCAAGTTAAGCACCACTTTGCCGGATCAGACTATCTAGCTCAGTTTGATGTGGTGATCACGTCTGAAGATGTGAGTAACGGTAAACCAGCCCCAGATTGTTATCAAATGGCGAGTGAGCAACTTGGCATCGAGCCGGATAACTGCTTGGTGTTAGAAGACTCTAATAATGGTATGCGTGCAGGTTTAGATGCTGGTTGCCACGCAATTATGATTCCTGACTTATTATTGCCAGCTGATGATGTTGCCGAGCGTGCAACGGCTATATTGACTGGGTTATCTGATGTAAAAGCTTATCTCTAAATAACGCTTGTGCTATCAATCGTAGAGTAAAATAACAGCCCGCAAAGCGAGTATTGAACGATATAGTACTAGAGGGCTGTTGTTCTTGATGATATACGGACGTTACTTTGGTTCGTTAGGTAAAAAAGTTGTTTGCAGCTTTTCCCATGTTTGCTTATCTGGCGCTAAAAGCAGATTGCCATGGCTTAAGGTTGGCTTATATTCTTGCCCATCTAATAAAGCCGAATACCCGCCTGCTTCTTGGTGAACAAGCTGACCTGCGGCGTGATCCCACGGTTTAAGAGATGATGTGAGCACAAAGGAAAAGCCACTAGTCGCCAGTAAACGATACTCAAAACACGAACAGCCTAAGGCCATAATACGCTCGAAGTGAACGGTTTGGCTGGCAACGTGTTGTCGGTGGCTGTGCTCAAACATCGACAAAGATAAACACCCAGTCATTTTATCGAATTCTGTTTCTGCATTTATAGTGAGCCGTTGGCTGAAACCGTCTGGCCGTTGATAATAAGCTCCCTTACCACGCTCTGCTTGTACCCAGTCATCGGCTATTGGGTCGTAAAGCAGGCCGAACTGAGTTTCACCGTTAATCACTACCGCGAGAATGACCCCAAAGACCGGTAGGTGATTGGCGAAATTCCAGGTTCCGTCCACTGGGTCAATAATCACCGCCAGCTCGGCAGAGTTTAGTTTTTCAAGAAGCTGTGGATTTTCGGAAACCGCCTCTTCACCAATAATCAGTGCATCAGGAAGAAGTTCGCGCACTTTTTCTCTGATTCTTGCTTCAGCATTTTGATCGGCAATGGTAACTAAATCACTGTGAAAGTCTTTAGCTGCAATGGCATTCGTATCGAGGTTACGAAAGTGAGGGGTAATTTCTGCTTGTGCGACATCGTGAACAATCTGGATCAGTTCGTTAAGAATAGCGTTGTTAAGCATAGGCCTTCCTTGTTTACAAAAAAGAAAAGGAAGCAATGCTTCCTTTTCTTGAGTAATGGTTACAATTTCGAATTACTGCATTAATACGTTACGAGTGAATTGTTTTTTCAGCTCAGCTGCATAATCAGCATTGAAAGGTTCTGTCGCCAGAGCACGCATTTCCGTTGGGATAAGCGCATTGCTTGAATCAGCTTCTGGATGCTGGGGTGCAATACCAAATGTTTTATTCAATGCAGCCTGTGTATCGGCAGACGTTAACCAGTTTATAAATACCAGTGACGCTGCTTTTTTCTGGCCATTGCTTGGTACTGTTACGAAGTTACCGCCACCGGACATACCAAATTCAGGGATGTAGAACTTAATACGGTCAGTGATTGCACCTTGCTGCTGTAGTGCGGCTAAGTGGTCTTCCCATGCGGGTGCTATCGTAATTTCACCATCGTTGATGCGTGTCAGGCTGTCGGCGTTAGATGCGGTGATCAGCATGTCTTCTTTGTTGTTCTGGAACCAATCCCAAGCGGTGCTCCAACTCCTGATGATTTTACGGTCAACCTTTTCGCCTTGCTCTGCGTCGCCTGACACATGACGAATGGTAGATTCGATAAAGCGCAGACCTGCACCGCCGCCGTTAGGATCGTTTACCCCGAAGGCCATTGGGTTGTTACTGATAAAGGCTTCCATTTCCTCAAAGCTCTGAGGCAATGTTTTTTCGTCGATACGAGTAGGGTCATACGCTAAACCAGTTTGGTTTCCCCAGAAAGTAACCGCGTAGCCTTCAGATTCAACCCCTTCAGCACGGGTAGTCAATTGACTGAACTCTGGTAGCTTTTCTAGTGGAAGTAACGTTGTTTCTTTATTGATAACGTCAATACTTGTTGGCCCGATAGCCAAAACATCAATACTGCCCTTATCACGGCGACTTTCAGCCATTAGCTTATTACGGTTACCGTCGTGAGTACCTTCAGGGATACGTACTTTGATCCCTGTGTCTTGCTCGAAATCTTTAACAAATTCGCGCCACTGAGGCTGAAGGTACCAAACAGCAAAGGTGATGTTACCTTCTTTTTTAGCTTGTGCTTCTATTTCTCCCCAGCTCATATCATTGACGTCATACGCCAATGCTGAAAATGAGGCGGTTGCCAGTACAGTCAGTGTTGTCCCTAAAGCTGCTTTTTTAAATGACATCAGTATTTCCTCTACACTAGAAATTAAGCTTTACCTGTGGATTGAGACAGGTAGTTACCTTTTAACAACCGCTCGATGATCAACATCAGGATCACATTTGGGATCACGAGAATCAGTGAAACCACGGCAGCATCAGGTCGAATGAATGAGTATCCTAAGAACGAATACAAAATGGTTGGGATCGTAATGAAGTCAGGTGCACCCAGTACGTAAGCCATATTGAATTCTTCAATACTGATCACCAGACAGAAAATGAATGATGCGAGTAGGCTAGGTTTGAGCATGGGTAAAAAGGCATGCTTGAACAGGCCAATTTTACCGGTTCCCATATCGGCACAAGCATCAATTAAGTCTTGTGGGATGGCTTTAAAGCCTGCTGACAATATTCGAATTGCATAAGGTAGAGCCAGTACAGTATGAGCCAGTACAATGTTGAGGTACGGGTTAGTCATACCTAGTTCTAATAGCATCGAGCTGAAGAACACCGCAAGGATCATTGAAGGCATAACCATTGGCAGCAGCGACACCATCTCAGCAATTTTCTTACCACGGAAGGTTAAGCGACCAAAGGCATAGGCCGTTGGCATTGCCAGCGTTAGCGTCAGTAATGCAACTGCGGGCGCAACCATGTAGCTGTTGGCGAGCGCTTCAGGTAGTGAGGTGGTTTGCCACACCTGTACCCAGCGACCAAAGGAGAGTACCTGTGGGAACATGTCCGGGTAGCTCCAAGGGTGCTCTGGGTCAACCAGTGACCATAGAATCGCCATCCCGAAAGGCAATGCCAGCCAAAGAATATTGACGATGAAGAAAAAGCTAATTGAAATAATGGCAATTTTTTTACCATTAGCTGTTATCGGGGTCATGCGACGGCCTCCTGCAACAGTGGTTTTTTCTTAGTAGCAAATGGCTGAGTCAGCAATGTAATAGCCACGGCACTCAATGCTGCAAGTATCATGATGATGATGGCAATAACAGCTGCGTTTTCCCATTCGTAGTACTGAGTTGCTGTAATGTTCATCAGCATTGAAAGTGAGTAACTGCTACGCGAACCTGCTACAGATGCAAAAGAGAAATCCCCCAAAGCACCAATGAAAATCAGGATGGATGATGCCTGCATTGCAGGAATGGTCAGCGGGAAGATCACCTGACAGAAGCGTTTCCAGCGTGACGCGCCTAGATCTTGCGAGGCATGAAGAATATCGGTACGAATGCTCGCAATAGAGCCCGTTAACAGGATCAGGGCAAACGGTAAGTTTTTCCAAATCTGCAATATGATGATGCTCCAGCCGAACTTGTCATTTGCCATTCTAAGCGGCTCATCAATGATGCCTAGAGAGAGCAGTGCCTCATTGAAGATGCCATGGTAGGCAATCACATTCATCAGCAAGAATGCCGCAACCAGACCTGGAACGAACATCGGAGCACGCAAGGTGGCAACAATGGCACTTCTTGCAGGAAGCGTTTGTTGTAGCCAAATAGAAATGGGGTAGGCTAAGCATATTGCGCCTAATGTACCCAAGAATGAAGTGCGTACTGAGTACTCGACCGAACGCCATAAAATAGGATCGGTCAGCATGGTTCGCCAATACTCAAGTGTTGCTGATGTTTCGCCTGTAAAGCTATACATGCCAAAACTTTGTGCTACCACAACATAGAGGGCACTGCCCATCAATAGCACGATTGCACCTAGTCCGGGGATCAGAAGTAGGTAGGGCTTCATGCAGTTACCTCTTCCAAGAATCGGATAGCACTTCGTTTCAGGCATGCATGAATGCGGTCACCCACTTGAATCGGGTCGCGCCCACTTAGTTGTAGTCGAATTTCTTGGCCTGGGTTATTGCCAACCATACCAAACACTTCAAGGGTATTACCCTGAAAAGCCATTGACTTCACATCAACCGCAAAGCTGTTGTCAGTATCTGCGTCGCACAGCTCTGCATCTTCAGGGCGCCAGCTGACATAGATCTGATCACCTTGAGGTGCTTCAGCTGATTCAACGGTCATTTCACCCAAGCTACAGCTGACACGGTAGGTATTGGTTTCGTTACTCGGTTCAATATAGGCTTGATGGATATTTGCCGCACCGATGAAATCAGCGACAAAGCGATTACGTGGACGGTAGTAAATATCTTGCGGCGAACCGATTTGCTCAATGCTCCCGGCATTGAGAACGACGATTTTGTCACTCATGGCTAAGGCTTCTGCCTGATCATGGGTAACATATATCGATGTTAGGTTGTGTTGCTTTTGCAGTGCTTTTATTTCAAAGCGCACGGTCTCGCGCATTTTGGCATCAAGGTTAGAAAGAGGCTCATCAAATAAGATCAGATCTGGACGCGTTACCATGGCACGAGCTAATGCGACACGCTGCTGTTGTCCACCAGACAGTTGCCCTGGCATTTTATCTTTCTGATCCATTAGGCCGATTTGTGATAACGCATTATGCAAGCGGTTATCTTGTTCAGTTCGGCTAACCTTCTTTTGCACCATGCCAAAGCAGATATTATGCGACACACTTAAATGTGGAAAAAGCGCATAAGACTGAAAACACATTGCCGTATTGCGCTTTTCGGCAGGGACATTGTTAACTGTCTCTCCCCCAATCGCGATGTTTCCACCATCTGGTTGCTGGAAGCCACCGATCATTTTCAGCAAGGTGGTTTTACCGCAGCCACTAGGGCCTAGTAATGTCACGAATTCCCCAGTTTTCACTGAGAAAGAAATATCTTTAGATGCGTAGAAGTTACCGAATTTTTTCGTAACTCCTTGAAGTTCAAGCATTGTCATTAATAACCTTTCCTTGAAAGCTTAACTTTTATGGGAGGATAGTAATTGTTCGATGTTTCAGAAAAAAGTCAGTAACGTTAAAAACGTGACAGAGGTATGTGTTTTTAGATTAAGTTGTTGTTTTATAAGTGATGTGTGTTTTTTGCTGTAATTTTGTAATGTGTTTATCATGTGTCTTGACATTCTACTGATGAAGAGATTAATCTTTAATAAGCTTTTTGATAAAGATTAATAGGATTGTAATCATGCCATTTGATTTTGATGTTGGCAGTAAAGGTAAAGTTCTGATCAACAGCCATCGCGGCTCGTGCCTTCACTACCCAGAAAACACCATGCCAGCATTTAATGCTGCCTTAGACGCTGGAACAAGCTGCATCGAAATTGATGTAGCAATGACCAAAGATAATCACATTGTTGTTACTCATGATCCAAGCGTGGCAAGAACATCAGACGGTCAAGGCTATGTCGAGCAAATGACACTTGAAGAGCTACTTGCTCTGGATTTTGGTGGTTGGTTTTCGCCAGCGTTTAGTGGCACCAAAGTGCCTGTTTTCGTTGATGTATTAAATTGGGCCATTGAAAATAATGCTGGTTTAGTTGTTGAAGCAAAACAACGTCTTCGCCATCAGGAATTTGCGGTGCAAATGGTAGAAATTTTACGCTCGGTACCGAATGCTGTTGACCACATTCAATTACTGGGCTTTGACCATGTGCTGGTTAATCGAGTGAAAGACCTGATGCCAGAAGTTAACTTGCAGGTGGTAACATTAGCGCGTTATAACGATCAGCTAAAAGCAGTAACAGACTCTCGTGCTAGCTGTGTGTGTTGTGAATATCCACATGTGAGTGTTGATGACTTAAGGGCTTATAAGCAAGCGGGCTTAACCACACGCTTATATTTACCAACTAAGGATATCGATACGACATTGTGGTTTAACGAACACTATGGCTACGATGTTCATAGCGAAATTATCGGCTGGATGCAGGAAGGGCTAATCGATATGATTAGCCATGATGATATCGAGATGCTGAAGCGCTTGGTTGAAGAGGCAGGCTTAGAAGCAATCTAAGTTAAATTCTACTAGTGAATATTAGGTGGGGTATGGGATAATCCGCCTCGCCTAACTGCCTAATAAATGAGTTAAAAATATGCTTTCTCCGATTAAGCCTCTCCAGCTAGAGCTGTCTCCAGGGCAGAAAAAAGTTCTAAGCATTGTCCGTAATCATGCGCCAGTTTCCCGAGCTAAAATCACTGAATTATCGGGTTTACGCAGCGGGAGTGTCACCAGTATCTGTAAAGAATTACTGTCTATGCAGCTTATTAGTGAAGGCGAACGGATCAAAGTTGGCAGAGGGCAGCCTATTATACCTTTGCAGCTGAGCCCTTACGCGGCGTTCTCTTTTGGTGTTGCGTTTCATATAAATAAGATTGAAGTTGCACTGGCTAACTTTTGTGGCCACCTTGTTGATACCGTAAGCTTCGACTATCAAGAATCAGCACCTGTTGAAGATGTAATGGAAGCCATCCAATCGGCGATCTTAAAGTTGATTGATAAACACCGTATCCAACAGTCCCGTATTTTGGGGCTGGGTGTATCGATGCCTGGCCCACACTTAGGAAGCGGGGGATTCATTCACACCATTCCTTGGCTATCTCATTGGCGAGAAGTGGATGTAGCGCAATTATTTGGCAGCGTTTTTGAATGGCCAGTCTGGATCGATAATGACTGTAATGTTTCAGCTGTTGGCGAATACTTTTCTGGTTTATGGCCAGAGGTCGCGAATATGCTATTGATAGAAATTGGCCATGGCATTGGTGGCGGTGTCATCATTGATGGTAAGTTATTTCGTGGCCGGAACAAAAATGCAGGTGAGATAGGTACGTATTTCTCAGTACAAGAGCCTGACGTTCGCCGCCCTTCATTACGTGAACTTATGACGTTATTGGCCGATGATGGTCATCCTATTGATGATATCAATGACATACCCTCAATCGAGCATCCCGTTGTCTCAATGTGGCTAGATGATGCAGCAACGCAGCTACGACCGTTGGTTTTACTAACACTTGGTTGGTTTGATCCAGACTGTATCGTGTTTGGTGGCTCAGCGCCGGAACACATCAGTTTAGAGCTTATAAGACGAATAGGTTTAGATAGGCAATGGCCTCAATTTGGGATGGATTATGACATGGCAGCTATTGCACCATCTCGTGTTGGCTCACAACTTTCATCACTTGGTGCTTGTATGTATCCCGTTTTCCAGACGCTAGAAATCGCATAGCTACGTACATAGTTACGTGCATAGTTAGATGAATCGTTACATACATAGTTGAGCGAGTTCGAACATCACTGTAATACACCTTACTCCAGCTTGCAGCCAGAATGGGGTGTATAAATTCCGCGTCGATAACTAGCGGCTTTAAAATCTATTTAACCTAGCTGTAAGTATTATAAATTTTAATTAAATCAATATTACCTTTATTCTTGCTCGCGTTCAGAGAGTCGGGATGGTTAGAGATAAAATACTTCATAGTATGCTCATTACACGCTTGATGAGTGTATTCCCCCCTCTCGTTAACTTCTTCTGTTGAGATTTATAACATGGAAAAGAATGCTATCGAGAAGTATACAAGATTACCTCTTATCCCCTTGGCAATTGCTTCGATTATCGTTGGAGTATGGTATCTGTATCGGGTGATTGTGGTTGGTAATGTTAGCCTGCTTGGTGACGAGTTGGACCCAGATTCTTACTTTGGGGACACAGAGCAGTGGTTTTAATTCCTTTTATGCGTAGGCCTGCGAGAGGGATCAATTTTTTACGGAATAACCTCTGTAATGTGTGATCGCAAATACATGCCTTTACTTTTCGCTCTGGCACTATAGTTGAATATAAACAGTCAACTAGCGAGGCCGTGATGCGACAAATTGGTGATGATATTTGGGTACATGAAGACACCATGAAAATGGTTGGGACTAAGCTTGGATTAAGAATGACCATCGTCCGCTTGTCGGATGGCGGTGTTTGGATACACTCACCAACGGCGATTTCTGCCGATCTGCGAAAGATGATTGATGATATTGGCCCTGTTACCGCTATTGTGGCTGCGAACGATCATCACAGTAAGTGGCTACAAGAGTGGTGTGAGGCGTATCCTGAGGCTGATGCTTATGTTAGCGCGGGGATACCAAGAAAAGTACCGCTATCAATTTACCATATACTACAGCAAGGGCTAGAGAATGCTTGGCCCGAAGATTTTGTATGGAAAACCATGCCAGCTGTTCCTATGTTTAATGAAACTGTTTTTCTGCATAAAAAATCCAGCTCTTTGATTGTGACAGACTTTATTCAAAACTATCCTGAAGCTACGCCACAAGGCTTTGCCGGTTTGATAAAAAATTATGTATTTGAGCCAATCGGTTTTAAAGGGCAGTGCGTGGCACCACCATTTCGGTTAGGAATGACGAGGAAAAATAAACCTGCATTTAGTGAGTTTGTTCGAGATCTGCAAACATGGGACTTTTCGCAAATTGTTGTCACTCATGGCGACATTATTACAGAGAATGCACCGGCAGTTTTTAAAGACTTATCTGCACGCTTTTTAGATTAAAAGCCTTACTGTTAGACGTGTTGCTGTGATAGTGAGCACTTGTTTTTTATTTTTAATTTATGCCTTTACAGTTAACCGTTAACCCCGTATTATTCGCCGCACAACGGAGAGATGGCTGAGTGGCCGAAAGCACCTGACTTGAAATCAGGCGAGGGGCGACCCTCCTAGGGTTCAAATCCCTATCTCTCCGCCACATTCAGAAAGCCTCGACAGAAATGTCGAGGCTTTCGTCGTTTTAGTGGCAGCGAAAGGGATTTGAAAATCCTGCTATACCAAAACCGCTCCGCCACATTAGAAGAAGCCGTTGATTTATCAGCGGCTTTTTTGCATCTGTTATTTAGGGTTCAAATCCGTAATACCCTCGTAGCACTCCGCCACATTCAGAAAGCCCAGACTGCGCGTCCCGGCAGAAATGCTGGGCTTTCGTCGTTTTAGTGGCAGCGAAAGGGATTTGAAAATCCTGCCATACCAAAATCGCTCCGCCACATTCAAAAAAACCGCTACTCTGTTAGCGGTTTTTTACGTCTAGGGTATATAAAACCCAAGCTCCAGCCGAGCGAAGCGAGACAACGTTGCTAGCCGAAGGCGTTTTGAAGTAACGGCCCGTAGGGCGGAGTACATCCGTAATACCCTCGTAGCAGCTGTAGTTGAAAGCACTTAGGCAGGTTTTCTTACCGTGCTGGGTATGAACGTTAAGGAATGGGGGATACAGAAAAGCCGACACAGGTCGGCTTTTGGGGATATCCAGCATTTATCAAATTACAGTCGCATTTTGCTTTACGCTAGATACAAAAAAGGCCGCCTAGGCGACCTTTTATCGATTTAATTCTTAATTAAGAATTAAAGAGCAACAACGTTTGCTGCTTGAAGACCTTTTTGGCCTTGTTCTACTTCGAAAGACACTTTCTGGCCTTCAGCAAGAGTTTTGAAGCCTTCAGAAGCGATAGCACGGAAGTGAACGAATACGTCAGCGCCGCCGTTGTCTTGAGAAATGAAACCGAAACCTTTCTCTTCGTTAAACCACTTTACGATACCAGTGTTTGATGCAGACATGTTATGCCCCTTTTTAATTCATTTAAAAGATAGTGTTGCACTGAATGCTGAATTATTAAATTTTACGATAAAGCTAAGGGAAACACTGATTACATAAACTGTATATCTAAGGTTTTACTTATTACTTGATGCTTCATTAATAACTCTGTGTGTCAGAGCGAGGGAGATAGTACCCTAAAAAAATTATATGTAAAGGCTATTATTTAAAATTTATCAAAAAGACATGAAAAAATTTGAGCGTGCCACACTTATAGGCATAAGGTTCAGTATGGTGGTTTAACTGTGACAGTGAGGGTGTGATGAAAAGAAGGCGATTTTTGGAGGTGTTTTCATTAGCTTTTATGGTGCCGTCGTGGGCAGAAGCGCGTATGAGGTTAACGCCAAGTGATGCCGAAGGGCCTTTCTATCCGGTTGAGGATATTCCCCTTCGGCCTGACCTTGTCTTAGAACCTTCAAGAATAAACGGTGATCCTTTATTGCTTGAGGGAAGAGTTGTGAATCAGCAAGGACAGCCACAAGTCAATGTGAAAGTGGAAATTTGGCAATGTGATGGTGCAGGGCTATATCATCACCCCAGACAAGAAAATACGAATCAGCATGATCCTCATTTTGCTGGGAATGGTGCTATTTTGACTGATGAAAAGGGGTATTATCAGTTCTATACCCTTTACCCTGTCCCATACGGCGCTAGGCCTCCTCATATTCATGTCAAAGTTTGGCAAGGAAATGACGAACGGTTAACCACCCAACTTTATTTACAGGGCCAGACTGGTAATGAGTGGTGGGGTAAAAATCGTAAGTTACTGCAAATCGCGCCGAGTAAGGCTCAGAACGACGTATGGGCAGCCAATTTTGATTTTGTTGTTTAGGCAAGATCAATTTATTTAGGTAGAGCCTTAGAGCTCAGAATACATCGGCTTCAAAGCGTGCTACTCGTGCTTCCGTGATTGAGCAATTGGTTTGCTGCATAAGTTCAGCAAGTGTGATGCTTGGGTTTTGAATAACCAGTGTTTTGAGCTGTTCTTCGAGTGTTTCTCGTGGTTCTAGTTTGCTGTGATATATCGACAGCTGTTCTTCAATTTTACGGTTGAGATAGTACATGGATTCAGCATCGGCTGCTTTCAACTTCTCGATGAGTTTTATCAAAGTAACCGCATCGCCCACCACTTGCCAGTTTCTAGAACGACGAACCCTTTTCAGCTCGCAGCCACATTCCAAAGCAATGTCCTTTGCTTTTTTTACGCTTTCTCCACCAATGCGGTGAATTAACGATGGTAGGGCAATAGTTAAGGTATTTTCTATCATGCAATGAATTTTGCACGTTATCGATTGAAAATACCAATATTTCGCCTCAAAGCAAGCAGCTAGGTTTTTAGTTGTTTGATCACGCTTTCTTTCGAACCATCGGCAATAAGCCTGCCGTTATCCAACACGATAAGGCGATCGACGACATCCAGCATGCTGGATTTATGGCTGAATAGTACTACTGTATGGTGTTTATCGAGCGAGGCGAGATAGCGTTTGATATGTTGTTCTGATTGGTTATCCATGTTGCTGGTTGGCTCGTCGAGTATCAGTATCTTTGGTTGTTGAAGCAATGCACGCGCCATTGCAATGGCCTGTTTTTGTCCACCAGATAGTCGTTGCCCGCTTTCTCCGACCTGCCTTTCTATTCCTTCTGGTTCATGTTGAGTGAACAAGCTGATACCTGATAGTTTACAGGCTCGCTGGATCTCTTGAGCCGTTGCTTGTGAGCTCCCTAGCGTGATATTTTCACGAATTGTACCGAAAAACAGGGTGATATCTTGTGGCACGCAGCCAATCTGGCGACGAATATCTGCAGGGTTAAGCTGATGAATATCGTTATTGTCGAGCCTTATTGCTCCTTCCGTCGGTGAATAAAGCCCTGTGATCAGGCGCATTAAGGTCGATTTCCCTGAACCTATTTTTCCGATCACCGCGACTTTTTCACCAGCCTGAATAGAGAATGTAATGTTGTTGAGTGCCTTTCTTTCGCCGGCACCATTAGGCTCTGTGTTTGGGTAGCTGAAGCCTAGGTTTTCGGTGCTGATAACGCCAGACAAGGCAGATGTATTCAAGTAGTGCTTGTGATTGTCTATTTCATTGGGGGTAGACATGATTTGGTCAATAATTGTCATGGCTGATTTAGCTTGGTGGTATCGGGTTGAGAGCTGTGAGAGCTGAACCATAGGGGCAATCGCGCGGCTGGTAAGCATAGATGTTGCGATTAGCCCCCCAACAGATAGATCACCCGCGGCAATTAAATAGACACCAACGACGATCACCGCAACCGACACGCTTTGTTGGGTACTGTTTGCGATATTGTTCACTGAATCTGTTAAGCGGCGTGACTTGATCCCCCAGTTCGCAATATGAGCAACGGCTTGTTCCCACTTAAATTGGAACTGCCCTTGAGCGTTGAAGAGCTTGAGAGTCTCTAGGCCAGTTAGGCTTTCGATTAAATTGGCATGCTTTTGTGAAACCAATTTAGATCCTTCTTCAACGCTGGTTTGTAGCGGACGTTGAATTAACCAGCAGTAGAGGATCAAAATACAGACGGCGACAAGCGGTACGATAACCAAAGGGCCTGCTATCAACCAGATGATCAATAAGAAAAAGAAGGCAAAAGGTAGGTCTATGAGTGAGGCGATGGTTGTTGACGTGAAAAATTCCCGAATGGACTCAAATTCTTGTAAATGGCGGGCAAAAGCGCCTACCGATGGGGGGCGGGATGACATTTTCATACCTACTGCTTTGGCGTAAATAGCAGACGAAATCATCAGATCTGATTTTCTACCTGCAATATCGATGAAGTAGCTGCGGAGTATTTTAAGCAGTAAATCGAAGCCGACAATAATTGCCATACCGCTGACTAATACCCACAGTGAATCAAAAGCTTGATTAGGTACAATTTTGTCATAAACCAAGCGGGTAAAAAGTGGTAATGCAATGGCGAAGAGGTTGATTAAAACCGAAGCAATAAACACATCACGGTAGATAGACTTAGATTGCCAAATCGTGCTCCAAAACCAGTGTTTCTGGGATGACGATAAAAATTCAGGGCTGCGTTCATCGTATTTAAAGTGTTTTTTGAGCAAGAATACTTTATTGATAAATTGCTGTTCAAGATCGGAAAAAGAGAGCCACTGCGTAATGTATTTGTCTGTTTTACCGACCGTACTAGTAGCAGGAATACCAATTGCAATTTGTGCTTGCTGCTCCACAGGGTTGATGTCGAGTACGACGCAAGCTTGATTATTCTCAAGTAGGGCAACGGCTGGTAGCAATAAAGGAGAGAGCTGTGATATTGGGAGTTCTTCTTCGATAGCAGAAAGTCCCGCATTGTTTGCGGCACGAGAGAAAAAATGTGGCGTTAATTGACCATTTTTAAGGGGTAACCCCGCGATTAAGCTTTCTGCAGAGCAGGGCTGCTCATAATGCCGGCATACAAAGGTGAGGGCGGCGAGTAAGGAATTATTCATCGTTGCGCTCCCTAGGGGATTTTCTGTCTTGTCCTCCATGATTTTTTCGGTCTTCAACTGCAAACCCTTGGAAGCCCTGTACACCAAGCTGGTCTAGGCTTTCTAATTGCTGGCGTGTTTCGACCCGCGTTGCTATCGATATGATGTCGAGGTTGGCTGCCGCACGGGTAATGGCTTTGAGTGCATCTGTTTTAATATCTTCATCAAGTTGGCTGGTATAGGTGAAATCGAGTTTGATATAGCGAGGGCGGAAGTGTTGTAAATAACTAGAGTTGAAATGTGTACCACAACTATCAATACCGAAAGAAAAAGAATGGGTTGTAATAATGTTGCATAGCAATTTCACGTGCTCGGGGAAATGGATAAAAACGGCTTCGGGTAGTTCGAAGATCAGCTGTTGGCTTAGCGTTGGAGATTGTTGTAATTTCCGGTTAAGCCAGTGAACAAATCCCCCGTTAGTCACTGTGGTTGGGGCAAGGTTTACCGCGAGCACGTGGTGCTTGTTTTGGAGCGAGATCATTGCATGCTCTAGAATATATTTGTCGATTTCAACGGTATTGTCTAAGGCTTCAAGTGGGGGAAAGAACTGACTGGCTGAAAAGGTTTTACCTTGATATTGAATCGCGGTAAACAGTTCTCGATGCAGCTCATTTCCCTCTTTGTTAATAGCGCGCTGGTGGGTAAATATCAGCTGATTTTCTTTAAGCGCATGATGAATAAGCTCTAACCATTGCTGTTTTCCCCATGACGTAAGTGATGGCGCTGCTTGGTTATCGTCAATGATGGCAACTTTGTTTGTTTTCTGTTTTGCCATTGCTCGAACGTTGTCACACTGGGCAAGTAATTGTGAGAGGGAGATTTCATTTCCCGGCTTATCCTTATTTTTAAGAATAATGCCGATCTCTACCTCATGATCGGCTTGGAGTGCTCTTTGATTAGCAAACGTACTTTGTATGATCTCCATCAGCTCATGGCGAAGGCTATTGGCCATATTACTTAACGTGTTTTTCGATTGGTCATTGGTAATAAATAGAAATTCACTGTGGCTTAAACGCCCAATATGTCGACTTGGGGTGATAAATGACGCCAGTTTAGTACCAACGGCCTTGGCGAGTAACGTTGAGGCTGCATAGTTATTGGTCTGCCGTAACTGGCTAAAGGCTGGTATGGAGATAATCATTAACCCATGCTGGCTTTGGAGAGTATCGGTTGTTAGCCATTCTTCCAATTGCAGCTGTAACAAACGACGATTGCCTAGGCCAGAATCTGGATCTTGATAGGCACGTTTACGTAATAGATCGGCTTCATTGGCTTGTTGGCTGAAGTGTTGTTTGAGCTTCAGTGACATCTGATTAAATGCGATTACCATGTCTTTCAGCTCGCGAGTATTAGGCTCTGCAAGTGGTTCACCGAAGTCATTTTTGGCAATATCTTTTGCTTTTTGTTGTACCACTTCTAATGGTCGTTTAACTAAACGGTCGAGGATGAACTTCAGTAGTACCATGCCAAACAACATGCATGTACCAAATGTCCACATTAACTGTTTAGCGTTCTGCCATA
Organism: Photobacterium makurazakiensis; assembly: GCF_050336715.1. Lineage (NCBI taxonomy): Bacteria > Pseudomonadati > Pseudomonadota > Gammaproteobacteria > Vibrionales > Vibrionaceae > Photobacterium > Photobacterium makurazakiensis. Next base: position 37,726 of record NZ_JAKJSJ010000011.1, on the reverse strand, counting down.
ACTTGCTGTAAGCAATCGAGGAATGGCTGGTGACGGTGATTTTGGCCAGTTGAAGCCAGCCACTAGTAATGGTATTGGTTTGGGTCGCGCTAGGAATTGTGACCCATTGTTGGAACCAATGCGGCACAGTGGTGGGGGCGACTGGGTATTGGCGCTCGATTCGGGTTTTGGGCTCGAAGACTTCAAGGGTGACTTTTTGATAAAAGCTGCCATCGAAAATGGCATTTATCACTGATTCGATAATTACTGGGTCGCTTGCTTTGAGGTAAGGGGAAAGTGCTAGCCCGACGGCATTCATGGCATTACGCATTTCAACGGATTGTTGCTCAACGAGGAAGCTACGGGTAGTCTTGATTTGGCTGTAGAAAATCCCCGTAAGTAGCAGACTAAAAAGTAACAACATCCAGACAAATAAGCGGTGATAGATAGTCATACGGGGTCATCCACATTATTCGTCGAAATTGACAATAGGTTGAGCCAGCTGCTGGCTGCTGAATCGACGACGAAGATCATTCCATTGTTTTATTTGGCCGGCATCGCCAGCCAGTTCACCTTTTCCTTGTAATTTGATCAGCCATAATTTACTTCCGTTAAAGCTAAAAATAGGGTGGAGATCTTGTCGTTGGCTAGCATCAACAATTTCTGGTGTAAGGTTGTCGAGCAGCAGAGGGATCGATGAAGGAGTAGGGTAATAAGCCAGTACCATGTGAAATTGATTTAATTCGATGGCTTTCACATAGATCAGGCGCAGTTTTTCATCATCCATCCCGAGCTCACGCAACGAGAAATATTTGGCGATACTGAATTCTTCGCAATCACCCGCACCAACGCCGAGAAACTCTAAGGGCGTTGCCCAGTAATCATCTTTGCCCCAGATATCGATATCATCTAAAAAGCGTAACTGGTTAAAAAAGTCATTCACCTGTTCCAGTAATAGCCGCTCATCACTGTGGCGAATATCAGCCAGTAGTTGACGCCATGCAGTGACACGTAATCCTGCACGTTCACCGTAGGATGCGCGAATAAGCGCAATACTATCTAGTTCGGATTGAGTCAGGGCATTTACCTTGGCTGATGTTGACAGCAGCGTGAGTAAGCATAGCATTACGGAAAATCCTCTCATCATTCAACCAGTACTAATCTGTGCGAAGTGAAAAGATAGTCCATTCTTCAAGCACATTTCCTCGCTCTCCCCTTACCCTCGCAGTGACTCTACGGCTGAGGGTGTTTGTTTGCTCTACCGTGCTGGCTGCCACAGGCTCGCTATCGCCAAAGCCGAGGGTTTTGATCCGAGCGGGATCAACGCCGAAACTGATCAGTTGCTGTCGTACTACTTTTGCCCGTCGTTGTGACAAGCCAATATTGTAAGCAGCAGCTCCCACTGGGCTGGCGTAACCTTTGAGTTCAATTCGAGCTTCAGGGTATTGAGCTAAAAATTGCGCCATCTTTTTTATTTGGGGCAGGAACGAGGCTGGGATCACCGTAGAGTCGTTTGCGAATAAGATATGTAAATCGTTAGATTCACTACGCTCAACATACGTAGGGCAGCCGTCATTATCGACAATTGCGGAAAGGGGAGTATTCGGGCATTTGTCTCGTGCGTTTATCACGCCATCGTTATCGTCATCGAGTAGATCCCACGATTGTTCGGCAACAGGGGGGGCATCAGCATCGGTTGTGCAGGCATTAAGCAGCGTTAGTAAGGCCGCAGTTAAAATGACTGCAATGTATTTGGGTGCGTGAATGTTCATTATTTGCCTCCTACCTTACCGATGAGGTCCATTGAGTCGGCACATCAACCCGCATCTCTTCTAATAGCAGGCCAGTGGCATTCAAGACGCGATACTTAGCCAATATGCCCGCGTAGTGAGCGTCGAGGTAGGCTTTTCTGGCTTCAAAGAGTTCATTTTCAGTGTTCAAAACATCCAGTAATGTGCGTTTTCCAATTTTGAATTGCTTTTCGTAAGCAATGACGGTTCTGGCAGACGCATCAACATGCTGCTGTAAAAACTGGGTTTGTTTGAGAGCTAATTCCATCCCACTCCATGCCAGACGAGTGCTTTCTTCTAACAGGCGATAAGCCCGATCCCTGACATCTTTTGACTGACTGACTTGATAGGCGGCCTGGCGGCTCTTGGCTAAATCTGAGCCACCGTTATACAGGTTATATTGCACTCTTATCCCTGCCTTGAACTCATCGGTATGGCCGGGTGTACCATCTAGATCTTCTCCCCATTCTTGCGATGCCTCAAGAGTAAAGGTTGGATAGAAATCACCTTTGGCTTGCTTGTATTGGTAGTGGGCTGCATCAATATCGTTGCTTGCAGTAAACAGTACTGGGTTGTTTTCTTTCGATTGGGTTAATGCATATTCCAGCGATCCCGGTATGTAGTTCTGATCGACTTCAGGCTTTATCAAATCCAAAGGCATACTTCCCACTTCGCGGTAAAACTCGGTGGTTTTATCCTGTAGGTTACTTTCAGCCGCGATAAGGTTAGAGCGTGAGCGGGCGAGGCGACCTTCAATTTGGGCAAGATCAGCGGTTGAGCCAATACCGGCATCGGTGCGTTTTTTGATGTCGGTGAAAATGCGTTGGTGAACCTGATAGTTATTCTGTGACAGTGACAATACTTCTTGGGCTTCTAGGGTATCGAGGTAAATTTCCGTTACTCGTAGTGCTTTATCTTGGGCATCGGTTAATAGTTGGTAGCGCTGTGCTTCTGATTCCGCTTTGTTGCGTTGGATATCGTGATAGGTGATAGAGCCATCCCAGATGAGTTGACGTAAACTTATTTTTGCGTCGAGAGGCTCATAGTCGCCGGTGTTATTCGTTGTGTTATCGTAGTCTTCATACCCAGCTCCGGCACTGACATCGACGGAAGGGAGGTAATCCCCCGTTGCAGCACGTGTTGCCTGATCTCTGCTCATGAACTCATTATATGCTCGCTTTATTTCTGGATTGGTAGCCAGCGTTTCTGATACCGCTTGTTCTAATGACTGGGCCAGAAGGTTCAAGCTGGTCAACCCTAAGCTTAAACAGGCGGACATTAGTATCCTCATTGGTTTTTTTGGCAGTTGTCTACAGCGCATATGACTACTCCCTCAGTGCCGTGTGGCGTGCTTTCAGCACGGGGTTAAGTAAATATTGAAGTACGGTTCGCTGCCCCGTAATGATGTCGGCAGCGGCAGTCATTCCGGGGATTATCGGTAATTGGCCGCCGTCGCGATCAAGTACATGGCTGCTATTGGTGCGGATCCGTATTTGGTAATAACTATCACCTTGCTCATCGGTCACGGTATCGGCGCTGATGTGTTCGAGAGTGCCATCTAGCCCGCCGTAAACAGTAAAATCATAAGCGGTAAACTTGAGCTTGGCTTTCAGGCCGGGACGGAGGAACCCAATGTCTTTCGGGGCAATTTTGGCTTCTACCAATAAGCTGTCTTCGGTGGGGACGATCTCCACTAAATCCATACCTGGCTGGATCACCCCGCCAACCGTATTAATATGGATTTTATGAACCGTRCCATTCACAGGAGAGGTAACTATCGTTCGTGCAACTTTATCTTTTAGACCGATATGTGATTGATTTAGTGTATCGAGTTTATCTGATGTTTGATTGAGCTCAGATTGCATATCAGTTCGAAATTTCAATGCGATATCGAGTCGCTTTAAGGTTGCTTCGCCTAACTCGGCTCTGATCACCGGTAAGCTCAATTCAGTAGAGGTGGCTTCTCTACGGGTGTCATTCACCTGCCGTTGTAATTTTAATAACTCGACTTTTGGGACAACCCCTTCATCAGCCAACGGTTTAGTAATACGATATTCTTGGCTGGCAAGGGATAGGCTACGTTTTTGGTTAGCTAGCCTTGCTTTCGCTTCATCCAATTCCCTGTTTTTCTGCTGTATTTGCTGGCTAATTACCGACAACTGATTGGATAGATTCGCGAGGGTATCTCGGTATTCACTGCGCTGGCGATGAACAAGTTCAGGGTGCTGCTCAGAAAAGAGGGCTGAAAATGTTAACCTGTCGGTCGCTATTGTGACGGCTTGCTTACCTGTTTTTACGCTATCGAGTAGGGCATTTAGACGAATAGCATCGGCTTCGAGGCCAGCTAAATCAATAGCCTTTTCATCAAAGTCAGAGCGAAAACGGGTATCATCAATCAAGATCAAAGGTTGTTGAGAGCTGACTTGCTCTCCCTCGGTGATCAAAATCTGTTTAACGATGCCACCTTCAAGGTTCTGCACGATTTGTAATTGCAGTGAAGGTATCACCCTTCCTTGTCCTCGGGTTACTTGTTCTAGCTGGGCGTTAGCAGCCCAAAAAAGAGCAATCGCAAGAAAAACGATGACTAGCCAAAGCAAGATGCTCGCACTTTTAGGGGCCTTCAGCAGCAAGGCTGAGCTACTATCATCGATATAGTCGATATGCTTTTGATTTATCTTGTTCTTTGCGTTCATCATGCCTCTTAATAAAAGACACGTCAGCCAAGTAAGTTCCGTATAGTTATGGTAACGCTAACGGTGATTAACCAGAAAATAGACCTTGAGCATAGGGCAAGAACGAAGCGGTTCACGTTGCGAGAGTGGGAATTCTAAAAGCTGAGATTAGTTCATGGTTTTTGAATACTGGCTCGATATTGAGACTACACTTCTCTCATCCCTAGAGTGTAGTAAGTGCTATGGTTGATTCGTCTCGCTTGTCTTCAGATTCACCTCAAACCACAACTCATATTCAGGTTGAAAATAGTGTGGTTTATGTTGCTCAACCTGATGGTGCGGTTCAGGCTGTCACCTCTAGCTATTCTGTTCCTAACTCATCGACCTCATCAAACTCGCCAACATTGATTTTTGCTGATTCATCGGCTCGTTACGTTGTGATGAAAAACGGTGAGCCAGTGCTGGTTGACTGGCCTTGTCCAACCTGTGTGTTAATTGCGCCAGAGCTGGGGGAGGGAGAGGACCTCTCCGACAACAGTATTTTTGTTAATCCGATAAATACATTACCAGTTAGTGCAACTGGCGGTGGGTTATCTGCTGAAGATTTTGAATCGCTACAAGCATTGATTCTAGCGGGAGGCGATCCAACAGAGTTACTTGATGCGCCTGCGGCAGGGAATGCTGGGTTTGCAAGTGATGATAGTGCCAATAGTGGGTTTGTCGTGGTCGATTATAACGGCGACAGTACGCTCGCAGACGCTGGTTTTGAGACCGAATTTACGCCCGACGAAGCTGCGATTGTTGATGATATTGCCCCTGTTTTTGCCGCTTCCGGTGGCGAAAACGGTGCAATGCAGCTTACCGAAGGGGATCTTTCCCCCAATACATACCCTTCTGTGTCATCAACAACGGTACTGGTTGCGGCAGGCTCGCTGCCGCTTGATGCTTCATCGTTTAGCTTTGACCTACAGACTCTTTCGGTATTACTGGCTGAACTAAGTCGTGAAGTCACCTCGAGCGGTCAAACGGTCGATTTTCGGTTTGATGCTGCAATTAAGACCATCATTGGCGAGATAGCAGCAGGACAAGCCAACAGCGGAGAGGCCGTTGTTAGTATTGAAATTGATGCAATTGAGCAGGGTAGGGATGTTTCCGTCACAGTGTCGACGACGTTATCACGTCCGGTTGATCACCTTCCGAACGGGGATACCTCGGGTTTGGTGACCAATAGCAATGATAATTTATCGGTACAGTTAGCAATTCAGGGGGCAGACTTAGCCGGAAATTCGCTGACGGTTCCGGTTCAAGTCAGCACCAGTATGCTCGACGGGGTTGACCCACAATTTGGAACTGATCCGGGCACTATTATCGACGAAGCCGATTCATTGGGTGTGGATGTCGATGGCGCTATCCCGCTTGATTTAGGCAGTGATGAGATTAGTACGATTACCATTGATCCCAATCAGCCGGATCTTGAGGGGATCACCAGTAATGGGTTTGAGACCCAAGTATTAGCCGCTGGCAATCAATTGTTGCTGGTGGATTCACGTGGTGAAACGGTACTGTCGTTGGTGGTTGAAACCGATGGTAGCTATGTCGCGAATTTAATGTTGCCGCTCGATCAGCTCACACGTGCGGAGTTGGCACTAACTATTGCTGTGACGGCCACTGATTTTGATGGTGATATTGCCCCTGGCAATGCGTTATTGATCACGATTGATGGTAACAGCCCGCCAGGAGGCGAAGAAGGTGCGATTACTTTTACCGAGCCTGATTTCATTCCAAATGAATACCCGATTAATGGTAGTGATGCGTTTGACTTACAACCGGGTGTCGATAGGCTCGACCCAGATAGCGTTCGTATTGATGAGCTGGAAATCGATACTTTAATTGCAGAGCTAAATGATGAAATCAGTTCAGGTAATCAACCGTTAGTGTTTAGCTATGACCCTGCAACAGGCGTGTTAAGTGGTGCATTGGTGGATGGGAATATCGCCTTACAGCTAACGATTTCTGCGGTACAAAGCGCTGATGGACTCGGGCTAACCCTGACTTCCACACTAGAGCAATTGCTGCCGCTCGATCATCTGCAATCAGGTAATAACAGTGGCCGAGTTACCGTCAACGGCGAGCAAATTGTCATTACTGTGCCAATTCAAGCCAATGATACCGATGGCGATTTTCTTGATGCGCCTGCGATACTCACGCTGACAATCAATGATGGTGAATTTCCTGCATTTGGCCTTGATGACGGCGCAACGGTAATAGATCCAGACCAAGGTGCAGAGTCCGTCGTTATCGAAAGCCAGATAGCCCTTGATGTTGGTAGTGACGACATTAATAGCTTAGTGATCATTAATAACGCCGACTTGGCGAATGTGATTAATGGTTTTAGCTCTAACGGAGAGCCTGTTACCTATCAAGTGAGCCAAAACCAGCTCAGTATTTTTGCCAGTGCGAGCTTTGACAGCACGAGCCAAGAAATTCTTTCCGTAACCATTGAGACTGATGGCAGTTATCAGGTCGTCATGAGTGACGCTTTTGATCAGCCAGTCGATAGTAATCAAATTTTATTACCGATTGACGTTCTGGTGACGGACGATGATGGTGACAGCGACCAAAGCCAAATCACAGTTTCCTTGTTAGATGGTACTGATCCAGCGGGTGGCGAAACCGCACAAACCAGCTTTACCGAGCCGGATTTAGAACCAAATGAATACCCAGCTTCGACCACGGCATCCATAACGTTAGCTGCAGGGGCAGACAGGCTAGTGGTTGATAGCGTTACTATAGATCCCGCTCAGTTAGAGGCAGTTATCGATGATTTTCAGTCACTGCTGACCTCGGCTAGGGAAGCGATAACCTTTAGCTTTGATGAAAATACAGGGGTGCTTGAAGGGCGTTTACCTGATGATACCTTGGCTGTGTCACTGGCTCTATCGGCAGTACAAGCTAGCGATGATCGTGGGATTGCAGGTGAGGTAACTGTTACCCAGTTTGTGCCGCTTGACCATCTTGAGGCGAGCCAAAGCTCACCTTATATTACGACTTCTGGTACTGAAATTACGCTTAGCTTGCCACTCATGGCGACGGATACCGATGGTGATGATCTCGTGACGCCAGCCATTGTCACGACCACGATAATCGACGGCGAGTTTCCGGCGCTAGAACAAGGTGCAGGACTTAGTGTTAATGAGACTGACGATAACAGCCAGCCAGTGACGAGCACGATTGGTATCGACAAAGGGAGCGATGATATTCGCAACTTGCTGTTTACCGATAGCCAGCCCGAGGTACCTTTCACCAGCGATGGCAGCACATTGGCTTGGGTGGTGGAGGGGGATCCGCTTGGCTCGCAAGTATCGCTGCAAGATGAATTGGGCAACACCATACTCGCCGTAAGCATAACGAACGATGGTGAGTTTACCGCGACCTTAACTGGCACCATCGATCATTTTGATGATGATACAGCCACCTTACCGCTCAATGTGGTGATAACCGATAACGATAATGACCAAACCAACGGTCAGATAAGCATAGATGTAACCGATGGCGATGATCCGGAAGGGGGCGGTGAGATCAATGTCAGTTTCACCGAGCCTGATCTTGTGCCCAATGAATACCCTGCCACCAGTACCTTGAGTATTACCGTACCTGCAGGATCTGATCGTCTAGTGCCAGAAACCGTTCAGATAGACCCAAGTGCCTTAGCTGCGATTTTGGCCGAGCTTGGTTCGGAGCTTTCCTCTGGCGGTGAGCCACTCACCTTTAGCTACGATGTTGTCACAGGTTTGCTCGAAGGCCGGCTAGATGATGGTAGTCCGGAAGGCTTGTTAGTGCTGAGTGTGGCGGTGAGTGCCCAACAAGTTGTAGGCAGTAATGATGCCCAAGTGACCCTAACGGTTACTCAGTTTGCTCCGCTGGATCATGATCTCAATGGCAATAGCGAAGGTTTCGTTTTTGTCGATGGCGATACAATTTCAATTGCGTTACCCATTCAGCTTGAAGATGTGGATGGCGATAGCTTGGTTTTCCCGATCACGGGTACTGCCATTATTGATGATGGGGATATTCCGTTATTGGGTGAAGACAGCGGTGTCGCGGTAAATGAAAGCGCCGACCTGAATACCCCAGCCACTGGCAATATCGAGGTTGATGTTGGCAGTGATGATGTAGCGTTTATCCATTTTACTGATGAGCAACCTAGTTTGGCGGGCTTATTCAGTGATGGTGAGCTAGTTAGTTTTGAAATCGTTGATGGTAATACGTTAAATGCGTTTATTGAGCAGGGCAACCAACAAGTGCCTGTCTTGTCTGTTGTTATTCAACCAGATGGCAGCTACCAAGTTTTGCTCAGCAACAACCTGGATCACCTCGACGGTGATGTGATTTCTCTGCCATTGGATATTGTGATCAGCGACGATGATGGTGATACCAGTATAGGGGTGATCACTGTTGCTGTTGAAGATGGGGATGATCCGTCATTTGGTGATGACAGTGGTATCGTCTTGGACGAAGGTGAAGATGGCATAGCTTCCGGAGACGGTAACATTGAGGTTATAACGGGTAGTGACGACATTATTAGCTTAGTTTTTGAGGCTAACCAACCCAGTTTAGCGGGCCTGACAAGTAATGGTTTTGCTACCACAACACAGGTTAATGGTAATCAGGTAACCGTCACATTAGCGAGCGATCCCGATAGTGTCGTATTAAATATCGAAATTGGACTTGACGGAAGTTACATTGTAACTCAATTGCAGCCACTAGACCAATTTGACCCGCCAGATAACAACAACCTTACCTTAGCTATCCGTGCCGAAGACCGTGATGGTGACATTAGTGAACAGGGCACTATTAATGTCACCATTCTAGATGGTGTTGATCCCGAAGGGGGAAATACTGCCGAATTAGGTTTTACCGAAGGTGATCTCACGCCAGATGATCCAGTGTTGGGTTATCCAGTATCAGATTCTGCTTCTGTTACTGTTGTTGCCGGTGTTGATCGGCTCGATCCTGCAACGGTCACTCTGGATCCAGCCCAGCTCGATTCTTTGATCAATGAGTTGCAAGCTGAGGTGACAGCCAGCGGAATTGCTGTGGTTGCCACTTGGTTTGCAGATACCAATACATTGACCCTGACCGCAGGTGGTGAAACGGTGCTTACCGCAGTCTTGGAGGCCGTGCAAAATACTGACGGTGAACAAGTCGATATTACCGTCACCGTGACCCAGTTTTTACCTTTAGATCATAACGGTACCGATGCCACCAGCTTGGTTCGTCAGCAAGACGATACCATTGAAATTGACTGGCCAATCCAGCTTCAAGATACCGATGGTGATAGCCTAACTACGCCTGTGTTGGTGACTTCCACCATTACCGACGGGGTTGATCCTGTAATTGATGACATTCCGGCGTTAACCGTATTGGAAAGTGATATCGATGAGGGTGGGGATTTTCACCCCGGTTCGAATCCCGACGGTGATGGTGAAACCGATGGTAGTGAAGTTGGTATCGATGTCGGATCCGATAGCATTGAAACCTTCTTGGTCGATGTCGATGCGTTTAACCAAGCCAATACAGGAATACTCACTACTGGCGGTGAACAGGTTGTATTGGTTAATACCGCTAATAATCGCTACGAAGGGCAGGTAAATGGTGTTGCGGTATTCGTTCTGACTTTTGTTCCGAATCAAAACTACTCCTTTGAGTTACTGGGCGCACTGGATCATCAGCAACCCGATAACGACGATGAGCTACAGCTGGAATTTATTGTTAGCGCCCAAGATTTTGATGGTGATGTCAGCAATCCGGAAAGCCTAGTGGTAACTGTGATTGATGATATTCCACAGACGTCCGATGCCGCGTTTTCTCCTGTTGAGGAAGGCAGTACAACCGAGACCCTTGATGTGCTCACTGTGCCCGAGGAAGGGGCGGATGATGCAGTCGTAACTGCAGTCATTATCAATGGGGAAAGATTGGAATTAACAGGTACCCCAAACCCTGATGGATTTTTCATTTTCCCTATAGAGCAAGATAGTCTGGCGTTGGGGGATTTGTTTATTTCGCCTGAAGGGCAGGTATTTTTTGTGTCTACTATTGTACCTAGTCCAGATCCAGAAATTACCACTGCCGTCGATTTTGAGGTGACTGATGGTGATGACGACATTAGTGTCAGTACCCTGACGATCACCATTACCGATGAAGCACCGACGTTGATCATCGATCAAGCCGAGGGTGTTGAAGATCAAGCGCGCAATCCTGATGAAACCTTGAATGATCCTGCTCTGGGGATCCCAGTATCGATGACCATTGATGTTGGTGATGAAGATAGGGGCGAGCAAATTGGTGAGGTTTTCATTCAACTGCCTGCTGAGCCGCACGGGGAATTTTATCTTGATGGGGTGTTGCTGATTCCTGATGGCAATCAGATACTCATTCCTGTAACGGCTTTTACTGATCCTGACGGCGACGGGGTATATCAATTACAGGGTGTCACCTTCGTTTCTGACATTGATTATTCAACCCTTGATGAGCCCAACGATCTGCTTGATTTCACAGTAACGGCGCAAGTGGTTACCGATGATGGTGCAAACCATCCATTGCAAACCGGCACTTTGTCGATTGATGTGTTGGGGGTTGCAGATGCGCCAAGTTTTGCCGATACCACTGTGACCTTCTACGGTGATGGCTTGGAAGATAGCGATAACATCAGCTTGACTGAATCATTCCAAGCAATGCTCGAAGATCTTGATGGCTCCGAGGTACTGACCTACTTCATCACGATAACCCAAGGTGAAGGGCAAATTATTGGCGATGGTATTACTGAAACTGAGCCGGGCTCAGGCATATTCGAAGTGCCAGTCGGTTCGATAGATTCTATCGAGCTCGATCCTGCACCTAACTTTAGCGGTGATATCAGGCTAAATTTGACCGCTCAAAGTCGAGAGAGAGGTAATTTTGTTCCTGAGTTTGAAACCGCAGAAACCACCGTCGAGCTATTGGTGAATGTGTTGCCAGTGGCTGATGATGCCCAGTTAAAAGTACGTCGGGTAGATTTATTGGAAGATGAAGCGATAGCACTTGCTCCTTTGATTGATTTAATCGAATTGGATGACACCGATGATGATTTCGGCGTCGAAACCTTGTATGTCCGGATTTCTGAATTACCTGTAGGGGCCGTGCTTGAACAAGACGGAGCAGTATTGCAGCCCGATGAAAATGGCGTGTACGAAATCTTGTTCGACGAGCTGGATCAAGTACAGCTAATTCCCGTGCCGGAGAGTAATGTCGATTTCAACATTAAGGTGGAAGGCGTGGTTAAGGACGTCGTTGATATCACCCTTGAAGACGGCACGGTTGAAACGGTCGAAGATGTGCTGGTTACTCCTGCTCAATTTATCGAAGTTGCATTAACGGGTGTGGTCGATGAGCCTGATTTTATTGTTGATGGTACTGATTGGACGCCATTACCCGATGGTCAGTCGGGGCTTGAAATCACCATTGATGAAGATACCGATGCCACCCTAGATTTCACATTGGTATCAGGCGAATTTGCTAATGCGCCGCTTGATGAGTCAGAAACCTTGACCTTTGTTATCTCGAATATTCCTGAAGGGGCACAGATTTTTGATGCTGCTGGCAATGAGCAAACCTTGGTGTTCGTCGGCTTTGACCCGGATACTGGTTTACCTCGTTACGAAGTAAAACTCGACGGTGAAGCTATCGGTGATCCGGAGCAGCCCGTTGCGATTACCATTCGCCCTGCAGAAAACAGTACGACTGATATCGTGCTCGATGCCAGCATTGTGGTGACAGAAAATGACGGCGATCAAGCTGTCTTCGAGGCCCAGTTAATCATTCATATTGAACCTGTAGTCGATGCGGGTGATTACACCTTACAAAGTAATGGTTTGGAAGATGAGTTTATTAACCTGAACTGGCGACCAGACTTAGTCGATGACAAAGAGCAAATCACTGGCTTGGTGATCCAAAACGTTGGTGCTGATTATCAGTTGCAAATTAACGATGGTGGCACGATCACCCCATTAGTGATAGACGGAACAGGTTCGGTTACCTTGAGCGAAGTTGAGCTGAATTTATTGCTTGATGGGGCGCAGCTACAATTATTAGCGCCGGAAGATTCCGATCTGAATTTAACGGATGATACTGCCATTACGACCTTAGTGACGGTAACCGAAGAAGATGTTGATTCTGATGCTACCGATACCAAAGACATCAACGGTACGCTCAATGTCATCATTCGTGCGGTGGTCGAGCCGGATGGTGTGCTGGAGGTACAAGTAGACGGTGAGGCTGTTGATAGTTTGGAGTCACAAGATGGTTCAGTCGACCTCTCCGGTGGTGATGGTGCTGATGGGCAAATTATCTTTACCGATCTTGATCCGAGTAGTATTGAGAACATTCAATCTATTGTGATCAGTTTCCCCGGTGAGCCGGAAACAGGCTTTGTCGTGATCGGCGGGATCAACAATGGTGATGGCAGTTGGACGATCCCGAGTGGGAGTTTTGATAATATTCAGATCTTAGCTCCAGCAGGCTTTACTGGCGAGGTGACCGTTCAGCTAGCTGCTGAGGTACAAGACCAAAGTGATGATGGCGATGTTAGTACCGTTGTTATTGTTAACGATGAAATCACGATTAACTTTTTGGCTGGCGTACTGAACGATCAGCTTGCTGGTGAGATCATCACAGATGACACCATTATTGTCACAGGTGAAGAAGATACGGCAGTTGATTTGGGTAATTTTCTTAGTCAGATCGTGAGTATTGATACGGCAGGTGATAACCAGCTGGAAGATGAATTTTCTTTGGTGATCAGCGCAGCGGATCTTCCGTCGGGAGCCAGTATTTCTGGCATGGACTTTAACTTTGTTACTGGTGAATACGTGATTAAGGTATCGGTTCAGGCCGATGGCTCGCTAGATTTATCTGGCATCACTCTTAATTTGCCTCAGGATTTTGCAGGGGACTTTATTCTACCGGTGAAATACGTGAATACCGATACCGCCAGCGGTGATACCAACGAAGTATTCGACACCATTCCTGTCCGTATAAGCCCGATTGTCGATGTACCAGAGCGTACCGGCGATAATGAACGTGTACCAGATATTGGTGTGGCCGTGGTTGAAACGCAAGGCTTAGATGCAGATCAGCAGCCGATTGAAGATGGTGAGCCAGAGGTGATATACCCAGGCATAGCTCTTGAAGATGGCACCATTATTTTGAATGTGACAGCAGCTGTTGCCGATATCAGTACCACCCAACAAGAAGGGTTAGAGACCATTGAATCGGTCGTGATCGATGTCAGTGGATCTGGTGGTTTTTTACTGAATCAAGACGGCGAGCAAGTCACCAGCTTGACCATTACTGATTTAACCCTGTTAGACAATATCCAATATATCCCAGTTGAAGATTTCAGTGGTGATGTCAGCTTAAACATTGCCGTTACCATTGATGATACTGCTACGTTTGATGAAACCCTTGGTGATGATACTGAAGTCGATACGGCGAGTTTCTCTGAAAATGTTAGTTTTGAAATTATTGCCGTTAATGACGAGGTTGAGTTTACGGGGGTAGATATACCCATTGTGGGTGATGAAGATTCCGGCGCAATCAGTTTTGTAGGTATTGGTGGCTCTGTCGTTGATATTGATGGGTCGGAGTCAATTCTCTCAATCAAAATTGTGGATGTGCCGGAAGGTTTTATCATTGATGGGGCTGCGAATAATGGTGGTGGTGAATGGAGTGTCTCTGTACCGCCGGGTAGTACCACCTTCGACTTGAGTAGCCTTGGTTTGATCCCGCCGAAAGATTTCAGCGGTACGGTTGAATTGGGCGTGGTGGTGTTCTCAAAAGAAGAGAGTCTAGAATTACCCGCTGAATTTAGTAGCAATTTTACCGTTGTGGTGAACCCAATAGCCGATAGGGTCGATACCGACATAACCCCAACAGCAGAAGGCACAGAAGATGGTGCGATTGACTTAATCCTCAATATTGAAGCCTTTGATGATAGTGATAGTTACACCGGAACTGGCACCAATGTGGTCGAGAATCCGCCGGAAACCCTGCAAATTATTATCAGTAACGTACCTGATTCCAGCCAGATAGCTTTGCCTGACGGCGTGACAGGGGCAGCAACCAATAATAATGATGGCAGCTGGTTGGTCACGGTGGATGCATCAGATCTTGATCGCTTGGTTTTCATTCCGGGCAATGCGAATAACAATAATTGGGATGGTGAACTCACGTTAGATATTCGTGCAGTCGATCAAACCGATGTTGCGACTGATGATATTGCCGTTTTTCAGACTATTACCCTTGATATTGAAGCGGTCAATGATGCGCCAGAGCTGCCTGATATCGAGGATCAAACCGTAGAAGAAGATACCCCGCTAGTGATTAGCGGTATTACTGTCACCGATGTCGATTTCAATGAAACGGGCACAACTGGCGTGATGGCAGTGTCGCTATCGGTAACTAACGGACAAATCACCGTTGTGGATGATGGCAGCCTGACCATTACGGGGAACGGCACTGATAGTCTGTTGATTGAGGGAAGCATTGATGCGATTAATACCTTGCTTGATGCTGGTGTTACTTATCAGGGGGATCCTGATTTCAAAGGTGACGATGTGGTTAGCATCAATGTGAATGATAACGGTAATGTTGGTACTGGTGGGCCACTGCAGGACGATATCACCATTAACATTACGGTGACACCAAAGCCCGAGCCCCCGTTGTTCTCACTCTCGATTCCTCAGCTAGCCAATACGCGCGCGGCTTTAGGTGCTTTAGTCCCTTTAATTGGGTTGGTTGTTACTGCAGTTGATGCAGATGAAACACTATTTGTTGAAGTCAGGAACCTGGGTGATGGACGTTTGGTTGATGCGATTGGTAGCGAGGTCGGTACTGATAACGGTGATGGTAGCTGGCGGGTACCAGTTGCACAGCTCGATGATTTGTTTATCGCAGACTTAGCTACCGGTGTGAACAGCTTAACGCTGGTGGCAATATCGCAAGAGGTTGATGGTAGTGAAGCTGAATCATCGGAGTTAGTCATTGGTGTACGGATAGATAACCTTGCCGATACAGGCAACCAAATTGGTGTTGGCGATTCAGATGCTGCAAATCTTGTTGTGGGCGGTGATGAAGATGAAACCTTATTGGGTGGGTTAGCGGATGATATTTTAATCGGCGGCAATGGCGAAGATGAGCTGTTTGGTGGTGAGGGGAACGACGAACTCTGGGGCGGTGAACGCAATGCTTCCGGCGATGGGGTTCGTGATGTGTTTGCATGGCAGCTCGATGATCTTGGTGATGGCTCTTCCACTTATACTGATACGGTAAAAGATTTTGAAATTACTATTGATCAGCTTGATATTGCCGATATTTTGCCGGATAACGGCGAAGACGATTTAGACCGTTTACTTGACAATATTACCGCTGAGATTGATGGCAATGAAACGGTCAATTTAGCGGTATCAGCCAGTGACACCTTACAGCAGAATATTGCACTGGAAAATATTGATGTTGCAGCGCTGGGGTTAGGCACAGGCTCTTCATCAGCCGATATCATCAATGAACTGTTTAATAACGGCGTGTTTATTGTTGATTAGTCGCTTTCTATAAGTTGCGTAATCATTTCATTACTGCGGTTAAAATGTCGGATTTTTTTACAATGAATGTCCGTTGAAATTTTAACATATTAAAAAGTAAGTCAAATATAAATGGAACGAATATTGCTTTCTCTTCTATGAATATGCATAAGGAGAGAAAGCAGTGATGAATGTCAAAAAAGCTATATTATTTGCGACAATTTTGGCTACCAGTAGCCTCGCTAATGCAACAGTTATAACGAACTTAGAAGATGTTACAAACGGTGGTGGTTTCTTTGGTCAGTTAACGTTTGATAATAATGGTGCGAATACGGTAACAGTAACCGCTGATATCTCATCACCTATTAATACCGGTATTACTCAAGGTGACATACTCGGACTTTGGTTTGATTTCTCTAATTTTGGTGCATTGACAGGTACGCCAACCTTTGGGGGGAGTACGACAGTCATCAGCTCTATATTCAATGAAAATTCGGTGGGTGTTTCACTTGGCAGTAATGTAAATATAAGCGGTAGTGGTGAGAATGATTGGGATCTTGCGGTTGAAGTCGGCGAAAACGGTGGAGCAGGTGGCTTTATCCAAACCCTGAGTTTTGACATTACCATTACTGGTCTTGATGAAACACAGTTTTTGGCTCAACGGGTTGGTATGCGAGTACAAAGCATCCAAGGGACAGCGTTTGGCTCAGGCTCATCAAAACTCATAGGTCCTTCTGGAGCCCCTAATAACACCCCCGTCCCAGAGCCAGCCAGTCTTTTACTTTTCCCTTTAGGTTTGATCGGAATGCGAGCGCTAAAACGTAAAGTACAGACTGCATAGCATTTATATTATTTAGAGAGCTCACTTTGAAGTGGGCTTTTTATCGTATTTTGATAGAAATGCGCCATTGTGTATAACCATGGTAATCCCTCACCATGACCGACAAAGCTACTAAGAGGCTCGAGTTAATAAATGCTGTTGGCGGTGAACAATTCGAGGCAAAAATAACAATAGAAGTGCCAAGGTCAATGCCACAACGCTTCCCGCGATAAAGGCCGATTGAGTATCAGACGTTGTGAATAAGCGGCCAGCAATCGGTGAGATAAACTGTCCTAGGAAAAAGGCGGTAACAAAGCCCCCCATTAATTGTGGGCGATTGGCGGGTTCGCTTCGAGCAGCGATGCCTTTGTTCAGAGCGGGAAGGATAATGCCAAACCCTACACCTACAACACACCCTCCAACCGCCATACCAACCCATGTACCTGCCAATGCAATAAAAAGGTGGCCAATAGCGAAAGCCAGTGCGGCGAAAGCCATCACTTGGTATTCACTGATTTTTCCTGCAATTTTGGGTAGCAACATAGAAGAAAAGGCCGCAACAATACTAAACAGTGCTAGTGATAAGCCAATTTGAGTCGGGCGAGCGTCCAGCAATTCGGTGACAACAAATGGGTACATGACAGGGATCATGTAAAACAGCACCATCATCATGAAGCCAACGATATAAAAAGGGAGTACTTCGAACCATTGTTGACGGGATACGGTGACTTTCTTTTGGCGAGCCTGTTTTTCTGTTGTTGGCACAGTAAAAACAGCAATGACTGTTAAGGCTATGGCTAATAAATATAAAGAGAATGGTAGCCGCCAGTGTAAATCAGCCAAGTACCCACCGAAGCCAACGAATACGACCCCTCCCATATTCATTGCAACAGATTGATAAGCTATCAGTTTTTCTCTTCCTTGCCCTGAGCTAAGGTTAGATACCAAGGTTGCGCTTAATGTCATAATAACGGCAATAGACATGCCTAACGCAAAACGACCTATTAGCAGTGCAGGCAAGCTGTCTAGCCAAAGTCCGGTACTTCCAGCAAGGCCATAGCCGAATAAGGAAAAAATAAATAATGGCTTAAGGCCTAATTTATGCGTGAGTTTTCCAACAAACGGTGCGGTTACAACAACGGCTAGCGCAGGTAGAGTTAGCAATAACGACACAAGTTGAACATTATCAAACTGTGAATTTAGAGCGGGTAATGAAGGTCCAACTAGCGTACCTGCCATTACTGTTAGCGCACTTGTGGCCAATAGAAGTAGAACAATCGATAGCTTTGGAAAAGTATTCGGGGTCATGGCAATTCACTCTGGCAGACATTGACAATGATCATAATCACGATCCAATATGTGAACAAGAAGCCATAATGAGACGAATCGTTCATGAAATGGAACGCTAACGATATGCCTATATTTGTCGCCGTGATTGATAGCGGTGGTTTTTCTGCGGCAGCTAAAAAACTTGAGATGCCCAAGTCGACCATTAGCCGCAGTATTAGCCGGCTAGAAGCGGATTTGGATATCCGTTTATTAGAGCGAAACTCGCGCAATTTACGTTTAACCAGTGAGGGCGAAAAATTTTACCATCACTGCCAATTGGTTATTGAACAACTTGATGCAACACGTGCAACAATATCAGGCTTCAAGCAAGTACCGAGCGGTAGGTTATCTGTTTCTTTGCCTACAGGGTTTAATTATGAGTTTATCCAAGATCAACTGAGTCAATTCTTGGCCTTGTACCCACAAATACAACTCGATTTAAAAATATCGCAAACGCATCTAGATCTCTACACTGGCGACATTGACGTTGCAGTACAAATAGGCCCATTGCCTGACTCTGAACTAATCGCCATTCACCTATTAGATTCGCCACAAATATGGGTGACGTCACCACAGTACTTTGACCAAAATGAAGATGCATTACAGCCGTCACAGTTATCGTTCGACGTTTTGCGACAACACTCAAAAATACAGCTGCTTCACCCTCGGAAATACCACTTTAAACTACGTCATGATGGCAATGAATATACGATGTTCGACCCACCGATGGCGCAATGTAACGATGCGTTAACGGTGAAGAAAGCGGTAATGACCGGTTGTGGCATTGCGGTATTACCCAAAGTACTTGTGCAAAGCGCAATCAATAAAAAAGAGTTGGTACAAATAGCTCATGCGTTTGAAATCATGCCTCAAACAGCTTTATATGCCGTTTATCCGAGTAATAAGTACTTATCAGAAAAGACTCGGCTCTTCATAACGTTTTTGAAGCAAGCTATTAAAGATAATACTCAATGGAATCATGTGCCCTAAAGCTACTGCAAGCTATTTAAAACCTGCATAACTTGTGGTTCTTCGCCATGTGTTTTCACCCACTCAATTAGGTAGTCTTTGGCTTGGTCATCTTGCTTCTTCTCTTGGAGTGCAAGTGCATAGGTATAAGCAAATACGGGGTGGGAGTAGTGTAAATTACTCGCTCTCTCTAAAGCCGTGAGCGCTAACTCGAGTTGATTTTTCCGGATATATAACAGGCCAATGGCGTAGTGGTGACTGGCATCGTTAGGCTCTTGTGTTATTGCCTTTTGCAATAAAGGCTCGGCGAGATGATCGCGTTGAGTTTGGCGGTAAAGCTCAGCAAGGTTTACCATTGCGGCTATAGAGTCATCATCTAAGAGCAAAGCGTGTAAATAGGCTTTTTCTGCTTTTTTGAATGCATTATTGTTGAGGTGAAAATTCCCCAACATAATTTGGCTTTCGGGGAAATCAGCATTGAATTGGCTGTATTGGAGAAAGTCATGGTTAAGCGAGCGAACTTGCTCGGCATGATGGACACTTAACGATACAAGCGGCAAGCCTGCGAGTTGGCGTGCCATTTCAATTCTTATTGCCTTTTTCTCTTTGGGAAGTTTTGGATCATCCAGATTTTTTGACAGTAGATTATAACGAATTTGTATTGGATAAACGGCAAGCGATCGGATTGCCGCGAGCCTAATAATGGGCGACGTATTTGTTATTTCTGAGGCAATTATATCGAGGTTATCTTGATCTGGAGTGAAACGAATTAAGGCACTGGCACGGACAATGTCAGGCTGCTGTGCAGAGCTGGCAATATCGATTAACCACTGTTTGGTTTCTGCTGTTTGGAAAGCATAATCATCAGCAGCCTGAAAAGCGATTGCAAAGTGCTGAGGGCGATCACTCGCTTCCCACTGGTTGATAAACTGCTGAGCTTGCTCTGGAGACCATTGTTGATGGCATTGATTACATGCATTGGGTGCATTCACTTGCGCTGACAATACAGGGCGTGGAATACGGAAACTGTGGTCTCGACGGGCATCTACACCCATATAGGTAGTTTCTGTCATGTGACAGTTTATGCATTGGCTACTCGCTGTATTTTCTTGGTGATGATGGTGAGAGGTTGTATTGAATATTTTGGGATTATGGCATTGAGTACATAAGGCATTGCCTTCCGTTTTGAGGGATAAGCTGTGGGGTTGATGGCAGTTACTGCACGTTACCCCCTCATGGTGCATTTTACTCTGGAGAAACGAACCCCAGACATAGACTTCCTCGCGAATTTGACCATCAGCATAATAGAGCGGTGATTCAATCAGGCTGAGTATGTAATTGTCGTTAAAGTCTAAATACGGATCGGGTGTGGTTATTTCGCTGCGGCGAGAGTGACAACTGGCACAGACTGTTTTTTGTTTATTCGCGGGCTCTCCTTCCCTCTTAAATGTACGGTACGTCGATGGGCTATTTTCCGTTTTCGTTGCTGACCAAGTGCCTTTATCTTTAATGCTGAATGCCCAACCTTTGCTGGTATCACGATTTTGTTTTCTTTCTGGTTTTGAACTCCAGCGCAGATGATTATTGCTATTGCCGTGGCAACTTTCACAACTTACATTTATTTCACGCCATTGGCTTTTGTAGCTGTTTGAATTGGGTGAGTAGTGCTTTTCAAGTTGCGTAGAATGACAAGCTGCACAACGGCTGTTCCAATTAAAATAGTTTTTTGTCCAATGCGGCTGGCTTTTATGCGTTACCTCAGCGGGCATGTTGTCGTCGCGATGGGGGGCGCTTCGATCTGCTGTGTTATGACCATGCGTCATACTGGGATGTTCAGGGTAAAGATGATACCAGCGTTGGCCGCCTTCTGAACTGGGTCGACTGTCCCACATAATGTTTAAAACTTGTTTTCGGCCATCGTCGAAGTCGATCAAGTACTGCTGTAATGGATACACCCCAAAGGTATAGCTAATTTTGAATGTTTCTCTCTTTCCTCTAGCGTTATCGGTAGTGACGAAAAACTGTTTACCTTTTTGGAAAAATCGAGATTTGATACCGTTATATTCAAACGTTGCATTGTTAAAATTGCCTAGAACCGTTTCAGGCGTGGCTTTCGCCATTGCTTTGAAATGATGGCTTTGTTGCCATTGTTGATACTGCTCGCTGTGGCAATTAACACATTGCTGGCTGGATGGGTTAGAGCTTTGAATCTGTGTCGCGCTGAGTTGAAAGCTAGGAAAAATTATGCCCCAAACAGTGATAAGAAAAATATGACAGTGTTTGAAACAATCCATTGCATCCACTCGTTATTATTATGCTTCTTATAGTGTAGATGTAACCTCTTTCATATTACGGTCATCAGTGAAGGTTATTTTAATTTGTTGCAGAAGTAAGATTCTACTAAGTTAGCTGCCCTTAAAATCAGCCCCTTAACTATGATCTACATCATAAGCTTTCACCCAATTGGTTGAGGGTTTGACGACACTAAATTTACTATAACGACGTTGGTATTTATGACTGCGATGATATGTCCGATAACGGCGCTTCCAGAAGATACTGTGAGTGATGCCCAATTGCGACAGGCAATAGAAGCAAAGTTGGTAAAACAACTTATGGATAAAGACGTTGCAGCCAGCACCGCTGAATTTTTAATGACGCATATTCTGACATGGCAAGGTGAGCGGCTACCTTTGCAACAAGCTGAGAGTATTCTGGCATTTGCATTTGGAAATCGAACGCTACCGAATGGCAATCAGCTTCCCGGGCCAATGAATGAGGCACTAGCGGATGCGGTTGTTGAAATATACCATCAAACACGTAAGCCAATTTATGCTCAATGGGAAATTGCACAAGCGATTGACAAGCGAGTTCCAGAGCATCATTTGTTTGCTATTTACCCCCGTTTAACCGCGAAAGGTACGATAGATTACTTATGTACTAAAGGGGTTGCTGAACGCGCAGTTGAGCTCGCTGGTGGCATTGATAATATGGGTAAAACGGTGGTTGTTGGATTTTATGAGCATAGTTTGCGTACCATTGATACAGCCAAAGAACTTGGGATTGATGCTTACGCGCCAGCAGGTATTGAGTTGCCGAATAACTATGATAAAAAATCAGGGCAGCAATGGACGCGGGATCACCTTACTTATGTGATGCACGAAATTAGAACGAGGGCGACGAATGAACGTGAAAGGTTGATTGGTCAGAAAAAAACACACCCTAGTCACAAGCGTTGAATAATTGTGGCGAACAGCATAAATTAACACCTACAGTCTAATGGGATAAGGTATATGTTGTGCTCAAAGGAAGTGAGCTTCCCTCAATAAAAGCGTTGAGAACATTTGTTGCAGTGGCTAACCATTTAAGTTTTTCAAAGGCTGCAAAAGAGCTTTTTGTTACTCAAGGTGCTGTTAGTAAACAAATCTCGGCGTTAGAGCAGCAGTTAGGGCTCCCTTTATTTGAAAGACACTTGAATGGCATTCGCCTGTCAAGCATCGGGCAGCAGTACCTTCCTCAAATTGTTGAAGCACTTGAAAGCGTCCAAAATGCGACAGCCAGCTTACGGCAATTAGATCAAATTGAAGAAGTATTAACAGTAAATGTCACCCCGTCTTTTGCTAGTTTATGGCTAATTGAAGCCATAGATAGTTTCACTCAAGCGTATCCGAATATTCAAGTGAGCCTCAAGACCGGTGATGGCCCTGTGAATGATGTAAGTGGTGAAAACGATATTATTATTCGCTGCTTACCCATTTCGAAACATTATGAGAATGCGACCTTAATGTACAAGGAGACACTGCTATTAGTGGGCTCTTCTGAGCTTTTAAGTAAGAAACCAATCACGAGTATGACTGACTTGAATAAGCATGTTCTTTTGCCGCAAGTTACGAGGCCTCACTTGTGGGAGCAGTTTAAAGCCACTTACCAACTAGACGGTAATATGGCGTATTATGGCGTGGGTTTCGAGCATTTTTATATGTCTTTAGAAGCGGTAAAAAACCACCGAGGGTTGTCATTATTACCCGATTTTATGGTGGAGCATTTGATTGAACAACAACAGTTAGTTAACCCTCTGCGTACCACACTGGTTAGCCACTATGGCTATTATATGATTACCCCTAAATATAAATTACATTCCAGAAAAGTGAGTGTGTTTAATCAATGGTTAAGTGAAACGCTATTACCGTGAAATACTTTGCCGTAACAAAGCAGGTAAACAAAACCCAATCAGAAGGTTGGGTTTTGAGTGTTAGGGGGTTTTTGTGTGTGGGTTACATTAAACCGATTTCTTTATAGTATTTCTTTGCGCCGTCATGCAGCGGAGCAGATAGCCCGTCTTTAACCATCTCTTCTTTTTTCAAGTTAGCGAAAGCGGGGTGGAGCTTTCTGAAGTCGTCAAAGTTCTCAAAAACAGATTTAACGATGTTGTATACCACTTCATCAGGTACGGAGGTTGATGATACAAAGGTTGCACCCACACCAAATGTTGTTACGTTTTCCGCGTTACCTTTGTACATACCGCCTGGGACTGTCGCGATACGGTAAAAGCTATTATCGGAAACCAGTTTTTCGACAGTTGGGCTAGCCACTGTTACGATTTTACTTTCACAAGATGTTGTTGCTTCTTTGATGGCACCGCTTGGGTGTCCAACAGTATAAATCATGGCATCGATTTTATTATCACACAGTGCTTTTGACTGTTCTGATGCCTTTAATTCAGAGGCAAGTTTGAAGTCTTCATTCGTCCAACCATAGCGTGTCATTAAGACTTCCATGGTGCCACGTTGGCCTGAACCGGGGTTGCCGATGTTAACGCGCTTGCCTTTTAGATCTTCGAAGGTTTTGATCCCAGCATCGCTTCTGGCAACAATGGTGAAAGGTTCTGGGTGAATAGAGAAAACAGCACGTAGATCTTTAAATGCACCGCTTTCCTCAAATTTACTCGAGCCGTTATACGCGTGGTATTGCCAATCTGATTGAGCAATACCCAAATCAAGCTCACCCGCACGTATGGTGTTAATGTTGTAGATAGAGCCCCCGGTACTTTCAACCGAGCAGCGTATGTTGTGTTCTTTTTTTCCCTTATTGACTAGGCGGCAAATGGCACCACCTGTCGGATAATAAACACCAGTTACACCACCTGTGCCTATCGTGACAAAGCGATCTGCAGCGTGAGAAAAAGAGGCGGTACCCATTAGAAGCGCAGCTGTTGTTATTGTTAATAGTTTTTTTGTGTGTCTCATGGAAATCCTTTTTAAATGAGTTTACGGCTGGTTGTGTATAGCTTGTTTATGGACTCTTGCTAGCGGTCAATATTCTTCGAAAACTGTGGGCATCAAGAGTATTGATATTGAGGTATTCAGCGGTTGTTCGTAAATGAGTGACTTGGGCTGCATTGTTCTGAGCCATAGTACCTTGATGATTAAGGTGATTATTTTCAAACCCAACTCTAATATCTGCCCCCATAAGCATAGCAGCGGTTAGGCAAAAGTGTTCATATTTACCAAAGGCACAAACTGCCCACCTTGTATTAATCTCTGGTAGATATGGTAAATAGGGCGATAGATCTTGTGGTGTGGCGACTTGTTGCTTGCTATATCGGCCTAATACAAAGAGTAGGTGGTGATTATATGTGGGCAATATGCCTTGTTTGATGAATGATATATACCGTTGCAGATCCTCGGCACTATATAAGATGTATTGTGCAATGATGTTTTCTTCTGCTACCCAGTGAAAAAATGCTGATCCATCGCTTAAATGACTGTCATTGGGTATCAATTCACTGAGGGCAAACGATGCAGCCTCAGGCTTGGTTTCTTTTACCAACGCTATTTGTTGATGGGGCAGATACTGGCCAATAGCTTCCGTTGTAAGCTGAACAATAATACTCTCACCCACTTTCTCTTTAAGTGATTGATATAGCTTAATGTTGTCTGAAATATCAAGTGAATGCTTTCCCTCATTATTGCGCGCATGCAGGTGTACCATTGCGGCCCCTGCATCACGGCATGCTATAACCTCGTTGATAATCTCTTCGTTGGTAATAGGAAGTGCGGGGTGGTCTGAATGGCTTTTTCTCGCACCATTGGGGGCAACAATGATTGCAGCTTCATTTAAGGTGGTTTGATTTTCGGTCATTGGGTTTGCAATGGTGTGATTTGTCATGGCTACATCCAGTGAATAGAGGCGTCTAGAATGGCGGTTTTAAGCTTGCTAACCAGTTCATCAAGTTGGTGTTCTTCAATGATGAATGGTGGTGCTAGTAATATATGGTGACCGCGTCTTCCATCAATTGTCCCTGCCATTGGATAGCACATTAAGCCGTTTTCCATCGCAACAGTTTTGATGGCACTATGTGCTTTAGAGTGGATGGGAAGCGGCTCTTTAGTTGTTTTGTCTGCGATTAACTCGATGCCAATAAATAGCCCTCGGCCTCGAATATCACCAATATAAGGTAATGACATCAAGGCTTGGTCTAGCTTGTATTGAAGTTGATCTCCAAGTCTTTTAACACTGTTCAGGAGTTGGTCGTCAAGAATGGTATCGACAGTGGCAAGTGCGGCAGCACAAGCTATCGGGTGACCCATAAAGGTGTGGCCATGTTGAAAGAAACCGCTGCCACTGGCGATAGCATCATAAATTTTATCATTGACGATAGCCGCCCCAATGGGCTGGTAGCCTGCCCCTAAGCCTTTGGCGACAGTTACAATATCAGGTACGATCTCATCTTGCTCAAACGCGTAAAATGTCCCTGTACGGCCAATACCGCACATCACTTCATCAAGGATCAGTAATACGTCATAACGGTCGCAAATTTCTCGTATTCGTTTGAAGTAACCGCTTGTAGCAGGGAGAGCGCCAGCTGTTGCGCCAACCACGGGCTCTGCAATAAAGGCCATGACATGATCTGCACCAATTTCTAGGATTTTCTGTTCGAGTTCATTGGCGGTGCGCTCGCTGTATTGCTGCTCAGACTCCATTTCAAGCTGATCACGATAAGCATAGCAAGGCGCGATATGATGAGTGGTTGTTAAGATGGGTTTAAATGGGTCACGGCGCCATTCGTTTCCCCCCACAGAGAGCGCACCTAATGTATTACCGTGATAACTCTGGCGGCGTGCAATGAATTGACTCTTGCTCGGCTTGCCAGTTTCAACAAAATACTGGCGTGCCATTTTCAATGCCGACTCAACCGCTTCTGAGCCACCACTAACAAAGTAGACATGATTTAACGTTGATGGTGCAAGATCCGCTAAGCGTTTGGCGAGCTGTTCAGCGCTGGTATTAGTGAAAAAGCCGGTGTGTGCGTAAGGAATAGCATCAAGTTGCTGTTTAATTGCCGTTTTTATTCGAGAGTTATTATGTCCTAAGTTAGAAACTGCTGCGCCTCCACAGCCGTCTAAGTAATATTTCCCTTTATTGTCAATTAAATACACTCCATCTCCACCTGCAACAACAGGGAGTTTTACGTGGCAGTGACGATGGAAAACGTTTGTCATGATGAGTTCCTGTATGGACTAATAATGCTATTAGATTTGGGTATACAGGTATGTTTTACAAACGAAATAAAATCGAGGGGTATGAGAAAAAGGAATAGAGTAGAAAAGGCGAAGACTTTAACTTCGCCTTTCGTCAGCAAGTAGCAGCTATTTATTTAAAATAAACTGCTCAATTACTTTGGCCACACCGTCATCATCGTTGCTAGCGGTAATGTGGTTGGCTAGGGCTTTGGTATCTTCGGTGGCGTTTTCCATTGCAACACCTAGGCCTGCGTATTCAATCATGTGGTGATCGTTACCCGCATCGCCCATACAAATCACTTCATCAGCGGTGAGATTTAAGTACTCTGCTAGCATAGCAACGCCAGTTCCTTTGTTGCTGTTCTTGTTCATAAACTCCAAGAAGAACGGGGCACTTTGAACAATGGTGTATTGTTCGTATAGCTCAGCAGGCAATTGCTCGATTGCAGCGGTAAGAATGCTTGGTTCTGCAACCATCATTACCTTGATGATTTCTTCATCGTTAGTTAACTCAGTGAAATCTACCACTGTAGTCTCCACACCGTTAATCTCTGATTCGTGCTGGGTGTAAGTGTTGTCTTCTGGGGTTATTAGACCGCGTTCAGGTGAGAAAGCATGCACGAAAGTACTAAAATCGTTAGCGAGGCTCGCAATATTTTTAGCGTCGCTACCTTTCATAATTTGCTTACGGATAGCTGTTTTGCTTTCAACTTGTTGAACCAGTGATGCGTTATAGCTCAAGACATAGTCATTGTTTGTTAGCATCTCTAGCTCAGTCAGGTATTTCTCCATTCCTTCTAGTGGGCGACCAGAAGCTAAAACGACATGAACACCTTGTTCGCGTGCGGCTTGAATTGCTTGTTTGGTACGCGTTGAAATTTCTTTCTTTGAGTTAAGCAGCGTGCCATCCATATCCAGGGCAACCAATTTATACATGTGAACATCCATTCGTGAAAAATTTTAGAGCCGCTATTTTAATCACTTTTTGTGATCAACACGACACAATTTAATGATCTTGAGGTGACATGATTGTTCTACCTGACCTAAATCAATAACAGGTGGGAGTGATCTTATTTTGCGTAGATATTTGATGGAATGGAATGCCTTAAATTTTGGGATAAAGGTATGATTTTTTGATATTTCTAACGATTATTGTGCAGATCTTAGTGATTTTATAACATCATTTAACCTATTGTTTGTATTATCTATTGATGCTTTTTCCTTTGTTTTTTGTTTGAAACTATCAAACATCTTCAATCCTTATGTGTCTTTCCTCACTGTTTAATTTGTTCTGCAAATTTAAAATTAACGTGATTTTATAAATATCCTCCTCGCTTAAGGAATGGTCATGAAGAAAAAAATCTTGTCTGCACTTGTTATGGGCGCAATATTATCGCCAGCGGTATTGGCTGGTGCGCCAAATACCGATTTAAACCTAATGCCATACCCGCATTCTGTTGAATTGAGTGAAGGCCGGGTGAACATCGACCATAACTTCAATATTTATCTTAAAGGCTTTTCCTCTGAGCGAGTAGATTTTACCGCGAAGCGCTTGTTAAAGCGGCTAGAGCGTCAGACGGGTGTGCCGATGCTCTCGCCAACGGCAGAAAGTGAAGCTGATGCGGTATTGGTTATCGACATTAAGCAACCGGCTAAGACTGAAGTTCAATCAATTGATGCTGACGAGTCTTACACGCTAACAGCAAAGGGTGGCAAGATAGTTCTGACTTCTGAGCGTCCGTATGGTGCGATTCGTGGTATTGAAACCTTACTCCAACTTGTTGCGACTGACAGCAAAGGAAACTTTGTGCCAGAAGTTAGCATTGAAGATGAACCTCGCTTCCCTTGGCGTGGTGTATCTTACGATACCTCTCGTCATTTTATTGAAGTGGATGTGATCAAGCGTCAGCTTGATGCGATGGCTTCAGCCAAACTGAATATTTTCCATTGGCATATTTGGGATGATCAGGCTATCCGTATCCAGCTAGATAGCTACCCTAAGTTGTGGCAGAAAACAGCCGATGGCGACTATTACAGCAAAGACGAAATTCGTGATGTTGTTGAATATGCTCGCAACCTAGGTATTCGCGTTATTCCTGAGATTTCTCTGCCTGGTCATGCTTCGGCAGTGGCTCATGCTTACCCAGAATTAATGTCGGGTGGCGAAGGACAAGCTTACCCGCATCAGCGTGAGTGGGGCGTATTTGTTCCATTAATGGACCCAACCAACCCAGAGCTGTATACCTTTTTAGGCAAGGTGTTTGACGAAGTGGTTGCGCTTTTCCCTGATGAGTACTTCCATATCGGTGGTGATGAGCCAAATTATGCGCAGTGGACTGATAGTGAAGAAATCCAACAATTTATTGCGGATAAAAAGTTAGACGGTAACCGTGGCTTACAGTCTTATCTGAACACCCAAGTTGAAAAAATGTTGGACGAACGCGGCAAGAAAGTCATGGGCTGGGATGAGATTTGGCATAAAGATCTACCAAAGTCGGTGGTTATTCAGAGCTGGCGTGGCCATGACAGTATCGGTCGAGCAGCCAAAGAAGGCTACCAAGGTATTCTATCGACAGGCTACTACTTAGATCAGCCTCAGCCAACCAGTTATCATTACCGTAATGATCCGATGCCAACCGGGATCACGGTTGATGACAAGCTACACGCAGGCGAGAAGTTCGCGACTTATGAATGGTCGAAACCACGTACCAAGGGTGGCCCGCGTTCTGGCTTGATCACCATCATTGAAGGTACTGATGGCGAGTTCCGCGCATTTACTGATTACAACGGTAAATCACGTGAAGAGGTATATATCCTCGAATACGTACCAGGGAAAGTGTTCCGTGGCCACTTTGATAACTTTATGTCTTACACCGAGTTCAACTTGGCATTTGAAGGTGGTGAATTAGCGCAAGAAAGCTATCAGCTGATTGGTAACGTACGTTGGCCGACGACAGGTAAATTGATTGCGGGTACAGAGCTTGAAGGTTCAGAAATTCCTGCACCTGATGGCGGTTACC
Organism: Photobacterium makurazakiensis; assembly: GCF_050336715.1. NCBI lineage: Bacteria > Pseudomonadati > Pseudomonadota > Gammaproteobacteria > Vibrionales > Vibrionaceae > Photobacterium > Photobacterium makurazakiensis. Next base: position 8,012 of record NZ_JAKJSJ010000011.1, on the reverse strand, counting down.
CTGCTGAGCTAACCAAAGATGAGCAGTCATTGATCTTGGGTGGTGAAATCACGGTTTGGGCTGAAAACCTCGATTCAATGACGGTTGAAAATAGAATCTGGCCACGTAGCTATGCCATTGCTGAGCGTTTCTGGTCGAGTGAATCACTGACCGATGAAGACAGCATGTATAAGCGTATGAAAGCGGTTGATACTTGGTCTGAGATTTCTATGGGACTTCAGCATCACTTCAATGCTGACATTATGTATAAGCGCATTGCCAATGGTAAAGATGCCCAGCCACTCGTCACGCTATCTCTCTATACCGAGCCTGCACAATATTATGCACGTAACTGGGAAAAATGGATTCAGACACCTAATCACGGTGATCTTTATAACCAGCATGAGCGCCTAAATCGCTTTGTTGATGCTTTGCCAGTTGAAAGCTATGCCGTGTACGACATGGAGGCTAACGTAAAGCAGGTTGCGAATGGTGATAAGCAAGCATTGGCGAAATTGAAAGCGCATTATGAAACTGTTCTGGCAGCAGCCAAAGCATCGGCGCCGATTTTTGCAGATAACATTGCTTCAGTAGATACTGTCATTGTTGCTGATAAGACAGTGGAGGTGGCTAAAGTTGGACTGCAGCTTATTGGTTTGCATGAAGTTAATCGTCAGCCGACGGAGAAGGAGTATAACGCGTTTAGCCAACAGCTAAGTGATGCCGCGAAGATTTACGATGAAGCGATTGTTGCTATCGTTAAACCGACAGAGATGCTACTTAATCTTGGCCGGTAAATAGCCGTTAACACGTCCGAGAGGGCGACAGTTAAAATAGCCGAAGCGCACCTTAACAGGTGCGCTTTTTGTTTGGTTAGCAGTAGTTAGCATTAAAGCGAGATCTATGATTAAGAGGTCGCCGCTAAACTTGCTAAATAACGGCTAGCTTCTTGTTCATCGGCAAACCATGGGAATAGGTCTTGTGGGTCATCAAACGCATTGGCGATACGATCAGCGAGTACTTGATGATGGCTTGCTGCGCCCAGTAGGTTGAGAACAAACTCGGGAGGTGGGGTTAGCATCATGTTAGTCCAGCGGGTGGCCCATTGAGCATGTTGCCAGCTCTGCTCGAAAGTATCAGTCATCCACTGCGTATCAAACGGTTTATCTCCACGTTCAAGGATCCGTGATAGGTATACTTGAGCGGCTTTAGCTGCATTATTAGAGCCTTGCCCTGTGATGGGATCATTAAGGCAAACAGCATCTGCCAATCCCAATACAGTACTTCCAGAGGGGAGTGTTGCTGTTGGGTGGCGAACCGTTGGTGTCAGCTGACCATGGATAACTGCTTTTGCATCTGTAAGGGTCGCAGTATTTACACGTTCGGCCTCCCAGGGCAGGTAGTGCTGTAAAAGCTGCTTGGCGGTAGTCAATCGCTGCTCCGGTGAATCGTCTGGCTTGAAGCAGTCCATCGGGCTGCCGGGGATAGCCTCAAAAAGCATGGCTTCACATGGCCCTGAACGGGAGAGTACTGGCATGACAAAATATTCCCCTACGCCGGGAATGACATTAAAGCTCACTTTACTGAGTTGGCTGTCTTGGTCGGGGTGGGAAACATACAATAATGAGAGGGAACGCTGTGGTTGGGTGAAATTCGTACGACTGTCATCAGTCTTAAAGAGTTGTCCGATTTCACCTTTACCTGATGCAACAATGACTAAATCGCTCTCTGCTGCATAGTCGTCGAGTTCATGTTCGGTGATCTGCTTGAACTCAAGTAACCCGCCTTGCTGTGTGAACTGTGTCATCCAAGCTGGGAATTTGATCCGTTGATCGACAGATTGGGCTATATGTTCTAACTCTCCTTGCCATTCGATAGCCTTACTGCCTGGTGCGTCAGGTGCCGTGATACAAAGATTGATCGAACGAATTTCCGGACAAGTGTCCTGCCAGTTATCGAGTTTTAACTGGCGTTCGGCATTGAGGGCTGAATGAAACATGCATTGGGTCGACATAACATAGCCGTGCTCAATCTCTTCTGGCTGTTTATCAGTAACCAATTTGACGTGGTAGCCATGTTGTAGCAGCCCTATTCCGAGCTGAAGGCCAGCCTGACCGGCTCCGATAATCGTAATTTTTCTCATTGCTTTCCCTTGAACCATTATTATTTTTTAGCTGATGCTGTATCAGCATTGAAGGCTTACGTCAGTATGTAGTACGAGTGATTTATATGCAATTAGGTTCTTTTGGTGTATACAAGGGCTGTGATGTATCACTCAAGCTGATAGATATTAAATCTGCATTATTAGTTAAAATATATTTGATAATTGACATTGTATGCGAATTTAGCGATATTTTATGCTTAATCTTTAGCAGTAGATGAACAATTATAATGAGCACTACAACATCGGACGTTGTCCAAAATAAAACCTGGAAAATGCCAGACACACTGGTATTAATTTTCTTTATTGCCTTACTGGCAACCGCGATGACTTACGTTATCCCGGCTGGCATGTTTGAAACCCAAGATATTACTTATGTGGCCGACGGGGCTGAAAAGACCCGCACCGTACTCGATCCTGCGTCATTTACTCACGCGACAGATGAACAGGGGAACCTTGTTTATAACACTGTTGGTTTATTTGCCAGCGGTGGCGGCATTGGCTTAATGAACTTTGTGTTTGAGGGCCTTGTTTCTGGCTCGAAGTGGGGCTCTGCGGTCGGGGTTATCATGTTCATGCTGGTGATTGGTGGTGCATTTGGCATTGTCATGCGAACCGGTACGATCGATAACGGTATCTTGCGTCTGATAGACCGTACCAAAGGCAGTGAGTCTTTGTTTATTCCGGTACTTTTCTCGCTCTTCTCGCTGGGTGGGGCGGTATTTGGAATGGGAGAAGAAGCAGTAGCCTTTGCCATTATTATTGCGCCATTGATGGTGCGGATTGGTTATGACGGTATCACGACTGTCATGGTTACCTATGTAGCCACCCAAATTGGCTTTGCGTCATCTTGGATGAACCCATTCTCGGTTGCTGTTGCTCAAGGAATCGCTGGTGTACCAGTACTTTCGGGTGCATCTGTACGTATCGCGCTATGGATTTTCTTCACTATTCTCGGCATTGCATTCACGATGTGGTATGCCAATACCGTAAAAAAAGACCCTTCTAAATCTTATAGCCAAAAGGGTGATGCGCATTTCAAAGGGCAAACAGATAATCTAACAGACTCTCGTTGGATCTTGGGCGATACCTTAGTGTTGCTGACTGTTGTTGCTTCAATGGTTTGGGTGATTTGGGGCGTTGTTGTCCATGCATGGTATATTCCTGAAATTGCTTCTCAGTTTTTCACCATGGGCTTTGTTGCTGGTTTGATTGGTGTTATTTTCCGTTTGAATGGCATGACGGTTAATGACATGGCGAACTCTTTTAAAGAGGGCGCAAGTATTATGCTGGCTCCCGCTTTGCTGGTGGGTAGTGCAAAAGGTATTTTGTTGATCCTCGGCGGCGGTGGTGACGCAACAGAAGCCAGTGTACTGAACTCAATTTTAAGCAGTGCGGGGGATGTTATTGGATCATTGCCAGAAGCGATTGCTGCATGGTTAATGTTTACCTTCCAAGCTATCTTTAATTTCTTTGTGACATCCGGTTCGGGTCAGGCTGCACTAACCATGCCGTTGATGGCACCATTAGCAGATTTAGCGGGTGTAACACGCCAAGTTGCTGTTCTTGCCTTCCAGCTTGGTGATGGCTTTACCAACATTATTGTTCCAACCTCGGCGTCGTTAATGGCAACCCTTGGTGTATGTCGTATCGACTGGGGTGATTGGGCGAGGTTCTGTTGGCGCTTTATTGTGGTGTTATTCGTATTGTCGAGCGTGGTTGTTGTTGCAGCGCACTTGATGGGCTTTGCATAAACAGGCTAAGCCAGTTGATAAGTTAATTAGTATAAATGGGCAGTTCTGACTGCCCTTTTTTTATTGATATTTGAGTTAACATGGTGGTTGAATAAGCAATCCGCCAATTAAATTTGCTAGCAGTGATGCTTTAGTACAACAGTATCAAGGGAGGTTAATGTGAAAACGACAGTCTATACCGATGATATCTTGCAGGGACACCAAGTTATTTCTCAACTAAATGTGGATGAATTGCCGACAGGCTGCCATCGCTTTTGGTTCCGCCCACAGGCGAATGGCATTGGTCAAAGTTGGCATCTGCCGGTAGTGGTTTACCGGGGCGAGCAAGGAGATGGTGCGCGTAAAGTTATGATCACTGCTGGCGTACATGGTGATGAATTGAACGGCGTGATCACGGCTCAAAAAATAATTCAAGTTCTTGCTGAGAAGACCGTTAACGGAACAGTCGTGATTGTACCTACCGTCAATGTTTCTGGTATGTTGATGCACACTCGTGATTTTATTCTTTCTGATCCCGACGCCTCCCCCACGAACCTTAATCGTATCTTTCCGGGTAAGCCTGACGGTGATGCTGCCCAACGTTATATTGCCGCGATTTGGCATGATCTGTTAGGCCATAATGCCGATCTTGCTATTGATCTTCATACCCAAACACGGGGTGCGGAATATCCCTTGTACGTATTTGCTGATTATCGTATTCCTCAAGCTGTGAAAATGGCGCGTTTAATGAACCCTGACTGTATTTTTGATGATCCAGGTGATGACGGGGTACTTGAAACCGTTTGGAACCGCAGTGGTGTGCCGTCAATTACAGTGGAAGTTGGTGCGGGTAAGGTACTTCAGCCTGACATGATTGAACGCTCTTTAAATGGCGTTATGAATATTTTAAGTGCTGAAGGCTTGATTGATGCCGATATTCAATTACCAGAGTTTGAATGCTTTGAGGGGAAGGAAGTCTTTACTATTCGTGCAACTCTTGGGGGGTTTGCGTTACCACAGGTGTCGATTGGGAAGGTTGTTGAAATTGGCCAGCTGGTTGCGATTCAATATGATAGTTTTGGTGATGAAATTCAGCGCTATCATGCGCCTACGAATGGTTATGTATTGAGTGTGAACCAAGATCCAATGCGTGAGCCGGGCACCTTATTAGTACGGTTGCTCAAATAAATTAGACCCCGCTATAACACTGTCGCTAATAAACACAAAAGGCTCTGCTATGCAGAGCCTTTTGGTCCGAAGGAAACGTCTCCGTCACACTGAGACTAGTTAACAATGACAGAGGTTGGTTGTCGTAAGAGTTGCTCTGGAATGACAGACAGCCAACCATTACAACGAGCATAATCAATTAATGAAGCTCGATTTATCACACCGTATGGTGTAAAGCGAATGATAAGGTTAGCAATTTGCTTTTCAACGGCTTTAGGCGTGCGATGGATCAACTGAGCAATTTGCTTAGTTTGGCGCCCCCGCAAGAGCCAAAACAGTACAATTTCTTGAGACGGTGTAAGCTGCATCTCTTTTCGCTGCATGGTTGAAAATGAGTCTGCCCCTTTGTTGAAAGTCATGATCTCTGTAAAAGAGGTGAGGCTAACTAATTCTCTTAGGTTGGCGGCATTAAACATGATCCCCCAAGGAGAGCCATTGATAACAATAGGTCGTTTTTGAAAGGTAAACGCATCATAACCATGAGAATACCTATGAATATCAATGGTAGTTACTGTCTTGTTATCTTTAATTGCATGCCTATCTTGCTGGGCAAAGACAGATGCAAATTGGGCGGTGTCACATGGTAGATCACAATCATATAGCCCCTCGATATCCTGTGGTGCATTCACCAATTGTCTGTAAGCCTTATTGGCAAAAAGGAATTGTCCATTTTTAGCCTTTAGCCCAGCAGGGTTCGGGTTAGTGTCTAGCATGTGAATAAGCACGGATAAGTATGTAGATTCGTCTAAATTCACCGCGCTATTCTATCAAGTTGTTAGTAAAAAAAAAGTAGTAGAATTCCCCACTTTTTTTGTCTGCAGCAGCTTTGGCCCAATAGCTATGGGCCAGAATTCATAACGATTGGTATCAAGACCTCTAGCCGATAGGCTCCCATCAAATCATTCCGTTTAGGTACTTTATCGTGATGGCTAAATCTTCAATGCTGGTGTGTGCTTTAAGATTTACTAAGTACTTCCCTTTAACAACAAATGAGGGAATAGAGTAGACATTTGCCTCTTGTGTAAATCTTTCGGCTTGGAGTAGCTGGATATCGACATCTATTTTTTGTACCTCTGTTAGGTCTTTATAAGTATTTAACTTGGCGTTTTTTAAAATGGTGCCTTTGCTCTCGTCATCGACTGGAGAAGCCTCGCTGAGTATTTCTGAATGGTAGAGAGCGAACGCGGCCTCCATGAACTTTTCAGACGGTTGGTTACCCGTCTGACTGACTGCTGTGTAGTAGAATTTTGCATCATTTTTCGTGTTTTCATTAAATACAGCATGGATCTTATAGATTTTGATTCCTGCTAACGTTTCTATATCACCTGTAAGCCTATTTATTTTCGCGCAGGCAGGGCAGGAAAGCGCAAAAACTTTCGCGATATCGGGAGCGTTTGGCACTTGATGTTTCAGGTTGAAGTACTTAACACCTTCTTCAGGTGTGGGGCGCCCAGCCTGACTGAGGTTGGGTAAGAAAATAGCGATAGTGAGTAAAGCGGTTAATATGGTGATCATTTTTTTCATTCAACTTCCGAAGTGCTTTGGTTATGGTTAAGCCAGTCAAAGGAGCAAGAGTAGGGTTAACATCCGTTAAAAGAGGGACCAATGAATAGGGAAGTTGCTAGAGCAGATAATACGCCGAGTAGAACGATGGCAATGACGACTTCGATAAGAGTGAATCCGTTTCGGTTTTTCACGTCTCGTACCTATAGATATTCTGGTTGTTAACGGAGTTAGGCGCCAATATGTCTAATTCGCCTTTAGTAAAAAGCCCAACCATAGGCTGGGCTTTGACAGAGTTGGAGTTTAGAAAGCGTATGCAACACCTAGCTTGAACACGTTATCTTGGGTTATTTTTGCGTTATCTAGCTTAACGTCTGACTTAACTGTGTACTGGATGTATGGTTTCACATCGCCAGCTGTAAGCAGTACGGCTTTCATTTCGAACTCGTCTTGCCTCGCTTTCGTCTTACCAATTTTATTGGATCCTTTTTCTACGACTTTCCCTTTGCTGTTTTTCTCAGAGAAAGAGCCCTTAAAGCTATCTTCTGCTTCTTTGTGAATCCAGTTAACCGAAAGGTCAACAACATCCATGGTATAGCCAAAGGTCAAGTCTGTTCTGTGAACAGAGTTTGCCCCATCAATATCAATATTCATGGTGTTTTTGGCTGAATCAAGCCCATTTAAGCTTAAGTTGTCATCGCGCATGTCGTAACGATAACGTCCTGCTACATATACACCGTTATCAAAGTCGTAGCCTGCTTTTAAGCCAACTTTCAGCGTATTGCCTTTTTCACCTGAAACAGAATACTTGTCGAGGGAAATTTCCTCGCTAGGTGATGGACGAAAATCATCACTAATTTTGAAGCTGGTGTTACTTGGAATGGTATAAGCGATTTGTGGCTGTACCCATGCATTATCCGTGATAGCAACTTTCCATGCAGCCCCGAGGGTTGTTTCTTTGTAGCCTGCACCTTTTTTAGTGCCAAGAATGTCAGTAACGCCATTGTTGCTGTATACGCCTTCGATACCGAAAGAAATACCGTTATCTAGCGCGTGACCAAGCTTCAGTGACGTTTCGTTGTCAGTTGCTTGAGAGATTTCCGCAATAGTTCCCGCGAAAGTTGCTGATGAGAAAACGGTTGCAGTAATAGCAAAAAGCAGTGTCTTTTTCATTGTTAGTACGACCTAATAAAAACATAATGGTTTGATTTCGAACCTTTGGTTCGGTGTCGAACTATAGTGATTTGATTACAGGGTTTCAATAACTATTTTTACAGATGATACTTAATATTTAACGTTGGGTGAGGTTAATTTGATCTTAATGCAGCTAGTCATTCTAATAAAACACCAGTCCAAACAGTCATTTATAAAACATTGTATTTTTTATTCTTATGAAATTTATCTGGGAT
>NZ_JAKJSJ010000028.1:0-84530 GCF_050336715.1 Photobacterium makurazakiensis | reverse complement strand
CCTTACTATTGAGTTATCAACGATATTAGAGGTAAAAGATAAAATACGAAATATAATTAATGACATTGAATAAGAAGAAAAAGTATAGGCATATTGTTTGTTTAACATTACTTTGTAACTAATGATCCTGTCACTTGGGTCATATTAGGAATTAAAGCCAATTTATCTGCAGACATTTTTTTACCATCTGGTAGTTGAATATGATTAACCATCCAGACTACACAACCTTCATTTAAGTTAAAAAGGCTTCTTACTTGTGAATAGAGCACGCCATCGTTAAATTCATCTGACACGGGAAACGCCTTACCCTGCCATGCGCCTAATACATTTTCCTGACGAACAGGTAAATCAAGGTAAAGTAATTCAGGCTCAACATCTTTGATTACTTTCATGCAAAGGCGGGTTTGTGTATCACTTTGTTTTTCAACCCATAAGCGATGAGGGATCTCACTATCATTCCACTCTAATGTATTCATATAAGCGTTCATATTAATCCTTATTTAACACATATTTTATTGACTAAAGACTTATCAATTTTTACAACGACTTTTTTCACAGCAGTAGGTTCACTGACAGCAACAAGAGGACGATGTGGCTGAAGGGTATCAAAAATTACAAAATCACCTGATTGCAATATAATAAATTTTTCATCAATAATATCTTCGCTGAATGCAACATCCTTTTCTAAAAGAAAATCTTCTTTAATGGATTGAAAAGGATGCTCACTATAACCAAAGCACTCTTGACCTTCTAAGATTATTTGAACATCAATGTATTGACGATGTATTTCACAACATCTTTCTGACAATAACTGAGTATGATCATCAACAACGAAGAAAAATGCTTTATCTTCCGTGATTGTATAGTGGCCAATACCTGAATTCTCGTTCAAACGTCGTTTAACTATTCGTAAAATATTGATGATTACCTCATCGATATTACGATAGTTATCAATATTATTTAAATTGCCTTTTATCATTGTAATTTCATCAAATATAAGTATAAATCACCTTATTATACACAACAACCAACAATTGGTTGACCAGTTGTATTTGAATTATTGATCTTGATCCTGATTTTAATAAAAAAGGCTAGGTAATAATACCTAGCCTTTTTATGCATTTATTTCTTATCGTTTATTTATATATTACTTGTAGCTTAGGCCCCAACCAAATGGGTATAGCGTGTCGCCTACTTTGTATGCTGGATCATCTGAGTCTTGGTCAATAATCGCCTGGGCACTTTTTGCCAATGCAAATGGCAGTTTACCGGTTGGATTAAACTCACCACTCACAACATCCATCACTGCTCGGTCATCAGAACCAAACGTTGCGATAATCGCACCAGCGTCTTTCAGTTTACTTTTTTCATCAAGGACATATGGCTGACGGAAGTAAATAGAAAGTACGGTATTCTCTTCACCAACTTCATCCATCACTTCTTGGATATCGTCAAGTGACGGGGTGATTACCCAAGAATTAGACCCTGCCATACCAGTGAAATCGAGAACTGACAGTTCATCGAAATCAGAGCCACCAAATACTAAAGCACGATTTGTTGAAGGGTCGCTACCGATCACCGCTGGAATATTATCAACACGTACACGAATTAATGCACGATCGCTATCAGATGCATCTGCTACCTTATTGCCTTCTTCATCATCACCGATAGTGACCTCATAACCGTATTCTTCAGCAATTTCGCCGTCCATTCCCATGGTAAACAGGCTAGATGTGGTTGGTAATGGCAGCGCTGTATCTTGATTATCAAGCAAAACCACAGCTTTACGTTGTGCTAACTGCGCTTTTTCTTGGAAGTCAGCGTTGCCAACAATAGAGTTCGCTTTATCGGCATCAACATAGGCATTTTCAAACAAACCTAAGTCAAATTGCACTTTCAGTAGACGTTTAACCGATTCGTCAATGCGCGCTTCGGTAACTAAACCCTGCTCAACGACAGTACGAATTTCATCGTTTCGATTAAAGCCTGAGAACACATCCGTTCCCGCTTCAATCGCGATAACAAATTGCTCTGTTTTATTCTTATCTTGTAGACCCCATGCACGATTATTATGCATCATTTCATAATCTGTATGCGGGTTATTAGGATCATTAATGATCCCCGTATCAGAGTTGATTACGCCACTAAAGCCAAGTTCTTTTCGTAGAAGGTCATCCAAAATACCTTTAGAGAAGGCTACGCCAACATTACCAGCAGGTTGACCGACATCCGTCGAGTAATCATTATTTGCTACACGCACAGTATAGTGATCACGCTCATCTAGAAGATCACCCAAAGGTTGACCATTACCTACATCTAAATCCGTCTCATTATCAGGACTATCAATAGACCAATCTCCACCACCGACAATACCATAGTAAGGCATAATTGCCGCTACCCCAGCATCGATAGCGGTAATGAAAGGCTTAAGGTGATAATCAAACTTATCTGCCGGATAGCTTTGATGTTGACCTGCGAAATAATGAGGGTCAGCACCTAGGAATTGTGGCCCTCCGCCAGGGAAGTGTTTCATCGTCAGTACTATACTCTCAGAATCAACCTCATCACCTTGTAGGTTCTCGACAAGAGTTTTAATAATATCGGACGTTAAATCCGCATCTGAGCTAAAAGTCTCATGCACGCGGTACCAACGTGGCTCGGTTGCCAAGTCAGCCATATAACCGTACATTCCGCGCAAGCCGATAGCATTCCATTCGGCCTGCATCACTTCACCAAACTCAGCAATAAGATCCATATCACCTGTTGCGGCTAGTCCGCCCTCTTTTGGCCACGCCGAGAAAGCACCAGAGTCTACATTAATGCCCGCTTTGGCATTAGGATCGATATGATTACGAGCATTTGATTTAAATAGCGCAGGAATACCCAAGCGTGTACGTTCGGTCATCTCCTGCATGGTATTCATATACTGAGCCGCTTCCATCGGGCTTATTACATAGTTCGCCCCCATTGGGCCACCAGCTCCACCATCTTGTCGCTCTTCATCTGTAAGCGCATCAATTTCTTCTTGGGTCAGTATATTATTTCGGAAAATAAAGCGGTTCATCTTCTGGCGGTTAACCAAGTCTTGGTGTTCACTACCAATATAGCCATAAGCTTCCGCATTCAACGTATCAATCAGCATCATGCCGACTTTTTCTTCTAGCGTCATACGGCCAACCAAGTCAGCAGCACGCTCTTCAGAGGTTAAACGCCAGTCTTCATAAGGATTAAGTTCGCCATCTCCATTAGCATCGCGGAATTGGTAACCATCAACGTCTAAAAGATCATGAACTCGAGATTGGACAACCGGTTGTGTTAAGTCATCATTTGAACTTGATGACGAATTACATCCCGCTAAAAGGAGTGCTACTGCTATTGGTGCTAGGGTAAAGAGTCTGCTGCTCATAGTGTGCCTTTAATATTATATTTAGTTTAAACAACAGCTTTATCATAGTCCTCACTCGAATTTGGTTAACCAAAACAATCTAAAAATCAGATCAAGATCTACCAATTTAAACATTTGGTTAACACTGCTCACAAAACAAAACTTATGACCAATGTTTCATTGGTATTCATTATGTGAATCACAGAAAATAAAATGAAATGTTGATAGTTAACCAATCAACATTCCATTTATTTGCGATATATTGGGGGGTAAATTTATCCAGTAAATAATAAGTAAGGAGCGTATGTGGAGATCATCCCAGCCGACAAGAGTCATGCAGAAAAAATAGCTCAACTTCATGCCACCAGCTGGCAAACCATTTATAAAGGTTTACTCAAAGCAGATTACCTGGAACATAGTGTGTTTTCAGAAAGAACACAGCTTTGGCAAAAACGTTTCTCGGAACCACAGGCAAATCAGCGGGTATTTATTGCAGTCCAAAACGATGTGCTATGTGGGTTTATCTGCTGCTACATTGATGAAGACGATAGCTGGGGGACATTAATTGAAAACCTTCATGTAAACCCACAGTTCAAAGGACAAGGTATTGGCCGCTCGCTACTGCAATATGCAGTAAAGCAAACCGCCAACGAAACCAATTTAGATGGGCTATACCTTGAGGTGCTTGCAGAAAACACCAGTGCACAGGCTTTCTATCATCACCTTGGGGCTGACAAGGCTAAAGCTCAACAATGGCAAGCTCCTGAGGGCAGCACGGTTGACGAATTTGTTTATCGCTGGGATACAGTAAGTACGCTAACCGAGTTGAGCAATCAGCTTTAACGCTCCAGCCTCATGAATAAGATATCGCACGGCATTTTTCTCAGCAGAGGCTCGCTGGGTGACATAGTCAACTGTTGAAAAAGGGTTGATTTATGATGCCCAATGACTAATAAATCAACATCATATTCTTCTATTGCTTTTATAATTTGATCTTCGACATACCCTGCATAAAATACATGTTTATAAATGGGGTAATTCGCCCCTTTTAACAATTTCGTCATTGCCAAAACCGAATGGCTGTGTACATTTTCATCAAACCTTTCGGGATTAAATTCGCGAACGCCTTCATAAATTTTTGAAAAGTCAGGATCGATATGAATAACGCTGAACAAGGCATGGTTTGCTCTAGCTTGCTGCGCAGCTTTCATCACTAGCGGCTCTGCATCTTGATTAAAGTTCACTGCTAGCATCACATGTTTATAATTCATGGTCTGAATCCAAAATCACTCTGAACACCCCTTTCACTATAAATCATACGGCAATGTTGCGTTGCCTTTTACACGAAGAAAACACCGAATACCCAAGCCGCTATACTGTTATCAGCAACCGAATAACCATAACCAATAATCAAGGTCGTTGTATGTATCAAGAGTCCTTTTTAGATTCTCTCTCTATCTACACAATTCTCGCCCTGATCTTTGTTGTCATTGCGTTGATGTTTGAGTTTGGGTACCGGTTAGCCCTTGGTTTTCCTTCGAAACAAATTAGCCACTCGATAAGCCCGATGGCGACGGGATTGGCGAGTTTATTAGCATTTATCCTAGCGATTACATTTAGTATGGCGGCGGCTAAATCTGCAGAAAGAAAAGAGCTGGTACTCCAAGAAGCCAATGCCGTCGGCACTACAATCCTCAGAACATCCTTGCTCGATGAACCTTACCGCTCACGAAGCCGCGAGCTATTAAGAGAGTATGTCACCATAAGGGTTGTTGAAGATCCTAAGCAAACAAAGAAGCTTGTAAATTCAATCATTAAACAAAGTGAAGAACTACAGCTAAAGCTTTGGCACGAAGCCATGGCTGCTCATTCATCAACATCGCCCCAGCAATTGCTGCTTTATATCAACTCACTAAATGAAGTATTTGATCTCCATACAGAACGTGCCAATAAAGGCATTCGTGGCCGTATTCCCTTGAGTATCTGGTTGACACTCGGCTTACTCACTTTCCTGACTGTTGGGCTTAATGGTCTACAGGTTGGTGCACAAAATAAAGGACGAGCATTAGTCGCCGCTATCCCGTTTGCGTTGGCTTTTTCAATTGTACTGACACTCATCGTTGAGCTCGACAGACCTGCAAGAAGTATTATCGACATTAGCCAGCAACCTCTCATAGATCTACGTGACAGTTTAGACAATATGCTAAATACAAATAAAATATGACTATTTATTACAAAAAACAACTTGTAAAACAGTGAATTACAAACAATTCACAAACAAATATTCAACAAAATCATTCACTTTTTTGACGTTGCTCATATATGTAAATCAGTAATACAATCGTAAGCATATTGTCATTCAAAATACTGATTGAATCATGTATATTCATACCGTTATGTGGGAGCAACATCACACCGGTGTTTGCTTTATAAGATATTGATGAATACAAAGTGATGCAGAAAAGCATTGCAGCATGGATTGCATAGGTAGATTACAATGAGTACGGATACCAAATTGGTAAGACAAAAAGTTAAAAAGCACAGTCAAACCGTGATGAGTAAAGTAAGACTTTCTTTCTTGAAAAACTACAAAAAGAATTAATGCCAAGCTCTCCTTAGATAAGTTGGCACTTTTCAAGGCCCAGAAATAAACCACTTAATAATTTGCAGGAACAATCAGGTTGCCCAATACAACGCTCTTTATTTCTGGTTGCATGCTTTGCTCATAATATTTGGCCAACTTTTGCTGATTTGCAGTCATCACATTTTCGGCCTCCCCCCCTTTTCCATTTGGGCTGGGGCTTTCAGATAAAGTAATGGATGGTTCGTTGCGCGGGGCATTTACATACTCTTCGATACCATCATCAAACCATGACAGCTTATCAACAGCCAAGATCCCTAGGGTAATGATCATTACGATAATATTAGCTTGCATGGCGCCTCCTTTTGCAATGCACTGTTATCATTGATAGACCAGAAACAAAGTATGATCAAGATCACATTGACTAACCTAAAGCTTTTTCAATATGGTTTAGTTAATCACGAATAACGCCATAAACTCGTTCACAGGGGTAGATTCAAGTTTGTCTTGATCACTACACAAATCATAAATTCGCTGGCTAATACCAACAGGAAAGCGGGTCTGTAAATTACGCATAAACTTCTGCTCAAGCACAGGAATACCTTCTTCACGGCGGCGGCGGTGTCCTATTGGGTATTCCGCTGCCACTTTTTCAGTCGATGATCCATCGGTGAAATGAATCTGAATCGCATTGGCTATCGATCGCTTGTCTGACTCTAGGTACTCTTGGCTATATCGCTTGTCTTCGATGATTTCCATTTTATTTCGTAGGGCATCAATACGAGGGTCATCATTATGGAAATCATCCTCATAGTGTTCTGCTATCAAATCACCATGAAGCAGTGGAACGGCAATCATGTATTGAAGGCAATGGTCACGATCGGCTGGGTTTGCTAAGTTACCTACCTTCGAAATAATACGAATGGCCGATTCATGGGTTGTAACCTCTATCCGCTCTATCTCATCAATTCTATCTTTCACTTGTTCGTGTAACGTCACTGCACATTCCACCGCCGTTTGCGCATGAAATTCTGCAGGAAAAGATATCTTAAACAGTACATTCTCCATGACATAGCTATTGAATACTTGGTTAACTTGGAAAGGTTCACCGTTAAACAGCACATCGTAGAACCCCCATTGCGGGGCCGTTAATACTGATGGTAATCCCATTTCACCTTTCATGGTGATCATTGCAAGGCGCACTGCACGTGAAGTTGCATCACCAGCCGCCCACGATTTGCGCGACCCTGCATTAGGAGCATGGCGATAGGTACGTAACGCACAGCCATCAACCCAAGCTTGAGAGACAGCATCGATGATTTGCTCTCGATTTCCCCCTAGCATTTTAGTCACTACAGCTGTTGAAGCGACGCGTACGAGCAATACATGGTCAAGACCAACGCGATTGTAACTATTCTCTAATGCCAATACCCCTTGGATCTCATGCGCTTTGATCATTGCGGTTAACACATCACGCATGATTAATGGGGCTTTACCCTGTGAGATAGCAACACGGCTTAAATAATCTGCCGTAGCAAGAATACCGCCAAGGTTATCTGATGGATGCCCCCACTCTGCCGCAAGCCAAGTATCATTAAAGTCTAACCAACGAATAACAGTGCCGATATTAAATGCAGCCATAACAGGATCAAGCTCATGGGATGTTCCCGGAACTCGTGCGCCATTCTGCACCGTTGTACCCGGAATAATTGGACCTAAATGTTTTGTACACTCGGGAAAGCGCAGGGCCAATAAACCACACCCTAATGTATCCATTAGGCAATTTCTGGCGGTATTGTAGGCTTCTGCTGATTGTATTTCAGTGTTGGTAACATACTCGGCAATTTGAACCAGTAACTTATCTGGTTGTGGGCGTTCGTTAATATCAACATTCATACTCATAATCTATTCATCCTTAATATTATTAATCACTTAATGCAGGCTCAGACTGTAGCTAACCTTCTAAATCACTAACGTCGCTGTTCAATAGGTATCCAGTCTTGATGCTCAGGCCCTTGATAGTCTGCACTCGGACGAATAATTCGGTTATTTTCGCGTTGCTCATAAACATGTGCAGCCCAACCTGTTACTCGGCTCATGACAAAAATGGGGGTGAATAATTTCGTCGGGATCCCCATAAAGTGATAAGCAGAGGCATGAAAAAAGTCAGCGTTACAAAATAGTCCTTTTTCGCGTTTCATCACTTGCTCAACGCGTTCTGACACCTCATAAAGATGGGTATCACCAACATCTGCAGACAACTTTTTCGACCACGCTTTAATTAATGCATTTCGTGGATCGGACTCACGATAAATGGCATGACCAAACCCCATGATTTTTTCCTTTATATCCAGCATTTGCATAATGCCATCGTCGGCTTCATCGGGCGTCTTCCATTGCTCAATCATCGCCATTGCCGCTTCATTAGCACCACCATGCAATGGCCCTCGTAAGCTTCCAATTGCAGCTGTAATACACGAGTGCAAATCAGATAATGTCGATGCACAAACACGGGCTGTAAATGTTGAAGCATTGAATTCATGCTCCGCATACAAAACTAGAGAACAATGCATAACTTGCTTATGCAGATCAGAAGGTGCTTTATCAGTGAGCATTTCCAAGAAATAACCACCAATACTGTCTTGGGTAGTTGTTGCAGTATCAATGCGGACACCGTGGTGGCTATAGCGATACCAATAACAAACGATGGCCGGTAGCATCGCTAGTAGCGTATCTGTTTTCTCACCTTGCTCGGAAAAGTCCATTTCCTGATCAAGGTTCCCCAACATCGAGCACCCCGTGCGCATAACATCCATTGGGTGGGCATCTGCTGGAATGGCTTCTAGCACTTGGCATAATGCAGCAGGTAAACCGCGTGATTTTATTAATGTTTGTTTATATTCATTTAATTCAACTTGAGTCGGTAATTTTCCGCGCAATAATAAATGTGCGACTTCTTCAAATTCAGCGTTATTGGCTAAATCCGTAATATCGTAACCACGGTATGTTAATCCAGTCCCTGTTTTACCAACGGTGCACAAGGCGGTTGTACCAGCGCTTTGACCTCGTAGGCCAGCTCCAGTTACTGCATTGCTATTATCTAACTCATCCTTCTTCACATCAGCTACGGCTATCGCAGTCATAGCAGACTCCTTATTATCACGTTATGGAATGTTGTTTAATTTTTATTCTTTGCATTTTCTAGGTTGCAGAAGGCCCTTCTAACAACCGTTAGAATTTAATTTTTTATTATTTAATGAAGCTTACACTGCGAGTCTAATTAGCTTTTAGGCTTAAACAGCGCATCTAATTTCTGTTCGTATTCATGGTAGCTAAGATAGTGGTAAAGCTGTTCACGGGTTTGCATTGTATCGACCACATTACGCTGGTGACCATCACTCAATAAGTGCTGGTAGACATTGAGAGCGGCTTGATTCATCGCCCTAAATGCCGATAGCGGATACAACACCATATCAACACCACACTCAGATAATTCGTCACAACTAAACAATGGAGTTTGTCCAAACTCCGTAATGTTGGCAAGAATAGGCACATCGACCGCAGCAGAAAATTGTTTATATTGATCTAGCGTATTAATGGCTTCTGGAAAAATCATGTCAGCACCGGCATCTACACAGGCTATTGCTCGCTCAATCGCAGCGTCCATACCCTCAACGGCTAGCGCATCGGTACGTGCCATAATCACAAAATCGTGGTTGTCTCTGGCATCTACCGCCGCTTTTATCCGATCAACCATTTCATTTTGGCTAACGATGGCTTTATTAGGTCTATGACCACAGCGTTTTTGCGCGACTTGATCTTCCATATGAATGGCCGCGGCCCCTGCCCGCTCCACTTCTTTAATGGTACGCGCAATATTAAACGCGCCACCAAACCCGGTATCGATATCGACCAGTAACGGAAGTTTTGTTGCCGCAGTGATCCTTCGGACATCTTCCAAAACGTCATTGAGTGTCGTGATCCCCAAATCAGGCAACCCATAGGATGCATTGGCAATACCTCCACCTGATAGGTAAACAGCCTGGTGGCCCACTTGTTCAGCCATCATTGCACAATAAGGGTTCACTGTTCCTACAATTTGCAATGGACGATTGTTTGCAACGGCTTGGCGAAAGCGTTTACCTGGGCTCATGACACGATCTCCTTATCGGTATGTAGTTGCTGTTCTATTAACTGCCGGCTACGCATGATATGTCGCCGCATTAACATCTCGGCTAATTCACCATCTCGCTCTTTAAGTGCAGAAAGTAAATGAAAATGCTCTTTAATTGCTTGCTCTGGACGAGAGTGAGAGCGCTGTGACTGGTAGCGGTACATGCGAAGTAAATGATAAAGCTCATCGCACAATAAGCTAATAAGCTTACTGTTTCGACTGGCTTTAATAATACGGTAATGAAAATCGAAGTCCCCTTGCTGGTGAAAATACGAGGCGCCATCGACGTCATCAATATGTTGTTGGTGGGTCGTTAATAATGCTTCCAACCCTGCGAGTTCATCTTCATTAATATGAATGCAAGCGAGTCTTGCGGCCATTCCTTCCAATGCCTCTCGCACAGCATAAATCTCAATCAGTTTTTCGTGCGTTAAGGCTACCACCCGTGCTCCAACATGCGGTGAGCGTTCAACTAAACCAAATGACTCCATTTTCATTAAGGCTTCACGCAAAGGGCCGCGACTCACACCGAAACGCTTAGCTAATTCAGGCTCTGAGATTTTACTTCCGGCAGGACACTCTCCACTGACAATCAAGTCCACCAGTAACTCAGTCAAGTTCTCCGTTTTTGTCGACTCTTTCACATCAGAAAGATTGTCGACACTTTTAAGCATTACGTTTTTCTCAATCATCTACATTGTCAACAATTTGATAACTTAATAGCTAATATAGACATTGAATATGCAAATACCAAATAAATTGTTAACAAATTGTGTTAGACCTTAGTCTAAATTGTCGACAGTATTGGTTTTCAACCCATCTAATCCGGCATATTCAATCAGCTCAATAACGTTATTATCATCATCGCGGAAAAAAACAGAAATACCTGTAGGATGCTTAGTTGGTCCGCCGCTTGGGGTCAATTCGAGAAGTGTTAATTGCTCAAGTACTGAGGCCATATTGGTGACTTCTAGTGCAACATGGGTATAACCCGTGTATTTGATTGGGTCATCCATCAAAATATTATTACTAGATCGGTCGCTGGCGTTGAGTATCAAGTTGATATTAATACCAGATGGGTGCAATAGAATCGCGACAGGCTCTGGTCCTGAAGGGCCCGTAATAAAGTCAAAACCCAGCTTTCGGTAAAAATGCTTAGCTTTCTCTAAGCTGCTCACCCGAATACCAATATGATTCACTCTGGTAATTTCTTGCATAGTCTCTCTCCTTGATATGCGCGGCGATTCATTTTTTATTAATACAAAAACGGCAGTAACTATTACGTTACTGCCGTTTAATGTTAAGTAATATAATACCGCTATACAAATAAGTACTAGGCTGTCACCGCTCTATCGACTTCCAGCTTAGGTTTACGCTGTGCTAAATACACACCAGCCAGTACCATGCCACCGCCTATATAATGATATATCGCTAGCTGCTCATTTAAAATCACACTAGCAATAATGGCTGTTATTACAGGCATTAGGTTCATGAACATTGCCGTTCTGTCTGCCCCTAAGATCTCAATTCCTTTTAGCCAACACCAAGGTGCAATGACAGAAGCAGGGATAGCAGCATAGGCAATCAAAGGCCACGACTCACTGGTAATGGCCATACGATCACTACTTAATAGCATCGGTAATAACATCGTAACCGCAAAGAGCCCCTGAATATATACAGATTGCCAATTGTTGATAGGCATTTTCCAGCGCTTAAGTAATACACAATACAATGCGTAGACAAAAGCGGCAATTAATAACAAGCCATCGCCTTGAGTGATCCCCTTAGATACCAAGTTTGAAATATCACCATGGCTCAACATTAATACCAGACCACACAATGAAATAACGGCACCAACCACAGCGACTGCTAGCATTCGTTTTCCTAACAGATAAGCACTTAAAAACATGCTTAATAACGGTACTAGTGACATGATCAATGCCATATTCGTAGCTGTTGTGGTGATTGCGGCAAAATAACCCAGCGATTGGTTAAGCACCATTCCGAGCAAAGCAAGAAATGCAAGCTTTGAAAGGTGAGGCTTGATTTTTTCACGATTGCGCCAAACTGAAGGTAATACAAATGGTGTAAGCACAACCATGGCAAAAAACCAGCGGTAAAATGATATCGCTCCTGGGTCAATAACGCTGTAAGACAGCTTATTGACAATGGCATTCCCTGCCCAAATACAAACGGTCAATAAAGGAAATAAGTAAAACATGGCGTGCCTTTTCTTTTGGATATGATGATGAATTATTCATCTACTGCATATTCTGGCAGGTCAGTTTTAAAATAAATATCTCTAAAAAGACATCCTGACTTTATTGTCAGACATTTATTTTACTCACCAGCTAAAATCAGCTCGCCCACATGATAAGAATCAATACAAATAAGCCACATAACATTGATTTATAACAATAAAAAATCATACTGCGAACTATTAATCTCATTCATTCCCAATAAGAAAGAGTGATCTACCTCAAAGGAAATCGTCCGCACAACACTTGCTAGAATTTAGTTTCGCAGATAAAGAGGATATTGCTTTTATTCAACATCTGCTAAAAATATGCACTGATTAATAAGCTAATTTGATGATTAAATGGATTGAATATTCTATTTTTAACTTGCACTGTGGTCAGACCAGACTATAAGTTTATAAATGGTCACCACCAACAAATTGAAAAGGATATTTCGATGCGAAAGAACCTCAAAATATATAAGCAGCTTACCCGCCTTCCTTTTGGCAACGGTATTTTTTCTTTTGTCGTATGCCGCTTGGCCCCTTACTTTGGTTCGATTAAACCAAAAGTAACTGAACTTAAACCCGGCTATGCTGAAGTCACCATTAAAAAACGTCGTAGAGTCACCAACCACCTCAATACCGTTCATGCCATTGCTATGTGTAACATGGCAGAACTTGCGGGCGGAATGATGACTGATGTTTCTGTCCCGATAAAAAGCCGTTGGATACCTGTCGGCATGACCGTTGAGTATTTAAAAAAAGCCAAAACTGATTTAACCGCTCAAGCTTTGGGTGACAATATTGATTGGGCAACAGAAGGCGATAAATTAGTGCCTGTTGAAATACTAGATAAAGATGGAAACATTGTTTTTCGAGCTGAAATCACCATGAATGTAAGGTTAGCTTAATCATAAAGCGCCAGAAAACCTGGCGCTTTATGATTTGTCATACAGACTAGTTTATTTTAAAAGATAAGCAAACCAAGCCCAATGATCGTGCCAGAAGCGAATAGAGACACAACGCAGAACCCCATAATGTCTTTAGCATTTAGTCCTGCAATACTCAGAGCGGGTAATGCCCAGAAAGGCTGGATCATGTTTGTCCATGCATCCCCCCAAGCAATCGCCATTGCGGTTTTCGCAGCAGGAACACCAAGCTCGGCCCCTGCTGGCATCATTATTGGCGCTTGTACTGCCCATTGGCCGCCCCCTGAAGGCACGAAGAAATTCACAATACCAGCACTAATAAAAGTAAATAGTGGGAAAGTATGCTCATTAGAAATACTAACGAACATATCTGACATTGCTCCCGCTAATGACACGCCGTCAGGGCCTTTCGCAACCATCATCCCCATTATTCCGGCATAGAATGGGAACTGCAGTAATATTCCTGCAGTATTTTTGGTTCCCTCTGCCACTGCCTTTAATAAGCGCTTAGGTGTGCCATGCAGTAAAATAGCAGTAAATAAGAAGATGAAATTAACGATATTAAGGTTTAAAGCAAAACCATTAGCTGAAAAATAACTAACAATATAGGTAAACCCAAGCAATGCTAGCAGGCGATTCACCCACGGGCTCTGCTCAAGCCTTTCAGCAGGCGTAAGATCTTTAGAATCTTTCTCTTCTTCTGGCTCATCTGCCAATAAATCAGGTGAAATAGTAATAACTTGATCGCCCGCAGGGTGCATCGCTCGGTTTAAAAGTGGAATAACGACTAACATAACGAGCAATATAATAAGGTTCATACTAGAAAAAAGTGTTTCGCTCGTTGCGATGGGTGCCGTAATCGCCCCTGCCGTTACTGCCTCAAGATTACTGCCACTGGCGAGTGCTAGAGGTACTGATCCCGACAGCCCTGCATGCCAAAATAAAAAACCCGTATATGCCGAAGCAATCAACAGACGATAATCAACCCCTTTTACTTTTGCCGCTAATTCTCGCGCAAAAATGGCACCAACAACCAAACCAAAACCCCAGTTTATCCAGCAGGCAATTGCCGACACAAAGGTAACGATCAAAATAGCATGGCCCGGCGTTTTGGCGGTCATTGCAAGGTACGACAGGCCACGACGAAAGACTGGTGCTGACGCCATTGCATGGCCCGTAACCACGACCAACGCCATCTGCATTGCGAAAGTTAATAGCTTCCAGAACCCGCCAGAAAATGCATCCACCATTTGCATAGGACTTTGCTGAGTAACGGGCATTGCAATTAGAAATACTGCAAACGTCAATAACGCAGCAAATAGAAAGGGATCTGGCAGGTACCGTTGTACTATCGATGTGCATACTGCCGAAAAACGCTGCAATAGCGTCGATTTCTGGTAGGAAAGCGCTTCTGTGGACATATCTTTCTCCTTGATGGTCCGCTGAATAATCGTCGTAGCCGTATTTTTATATCTTTGAGATGACTAACGATTCCAACTGAATCAGGGCTTAATTGATAGGTCTAATTTCAGGAAGTGGCTTTGCATATTTAGGAAATGGAAATGTGAGCTAAAATTTAGCGCTAAATATACTTCTAGCGCTAAAGTAATGATGATTAAAAAGGAGTGCTAACACATCATTAAGCAGATTTAACAAGAGCGTCTTCAGCAGGCGGAAGCC
The DNA here is from genome assembly GCF_050336715.1 of Photobacterium makurazakiensis. Lineage (NCBI taxonomy): Bacteria > Pseudomonadati > Pseudomonadota > Gammaproteobacteria > Vibrionales > Vibrionaceae > Photobacterium > Photobacterium makurazakiensis. The sequence goes on along the minus strand of NZ_JAKJSJ010000028.1, from coordinate 69,542 downwards.
AATGAAACATATAATCAAACAACTCTTTTTCTGTTGGGCGTTCCATTTTCCCGTGAATTAATGAGCTCATATCCAACAAATGATCAACTTTTGCCGTTGGCATATATGCTTCATGGTAGCGTCTGAATAAAGGAGAATGTTTAATATAGAAATTAGCTGCAGTCACCGCTTCTTCAAACGTATCATGCTCTGAAATTTTACGAGGGCAATCCCACGTAGCACCATCAAGTACGAATACACCAATAGCACCCGTTTCCTCGTAGCTGAGTTCATCTATATATGGAACATTCCACCACTGTATAATTTCTTGATGAGCGCGGTGCTCGTTCAATTTATCACCACAAGGAAATAGCTTTGCCGTATCCCTTTGCTTAATAGGAATACGACAGTTTGTAAAATTCATAACCAACCAATTGTACTTATAATTAATATGAAACCAGTTTATTAAATAGCCATAATTTGTCAAACAAAAAGCTAATAATTATGTTTATAAATCAAATGTTAAGGTGTTGAGGTCATAAATACTGACTTTTATATGATATAAGGGAGCAAGGTCACCTTACTCACAGTCATTATCTAGCAGGGTTACTCTGAAACAATAGAGTGTTACGAATCTGCTGGAAATAGGGTTTTGGTTAAACGTGCAAGGTTATAAGCATCATCATAGCCAGAGTGCTGGCGTCCTTCCCACTCTATTCCAGCCATTTCCATCGCAGCACGCTGACCACAGCGCTTCTTATAAACATGTCGCTGCAGGCGAAATAACGTCGCGATATTAAGAAACTCGTTAAATGGTACTTTTACATCTTTCTCTTTACACTCATTATGCAAAATGAGGTCATCACGTCCCCAAGCAGCATAAATCTTATGTCGACCACCAAACTTTTGTTCAATCGACTTTAAAATAATGCCAAGCGGCTTGCCATTTTTTTCTATTACTTCCGGTTTAATACCCGTTAGCTCCGTACAAAACGGCGACACTTCGTCATGTTCAGGTTTAACAAAGTGTTGAGCTCGTCGAACAATTTCACCGCTTGCTAGATCGAGTTCGGCTACTCCGATTTCAATGATCTCTCCTGTTCTTGATTCCCGGCCATCATTCCAACAGCACATTTCGAGATCAAAACAGACAATACGATTAAAATTCATCTTACTTCCGGACTTAACACAAAAAACAGGGCGTGCAGGATAGCATTTAGCGAGGCTTGATAGTAGGGCTTTGCCTAAGTCAATAGCGTGTCGTTAGTAAGAGTAATATAGGGACGAGCCGACTTTATCGGCTCTGTAACTTAAGAAGTACTCTTTAATCAAACAGCTCAATCACTAACTTATTATTCTTGATGACTAAATTGGGTTCAGCTGATCTGATCAGTGCTTCCTGAACTTTAGTACTATCAAGTTTATAGACGGGTTGCTTGGACAGCGCATAACCAATCATTGAAACCGCTGGTTTTAAAAGCTTTTTTATTTCAGGGGGCAGCTGTTGGCTACTACTTTCACCAAAGTGCTCTAAGCGGAGTGAATTTAGAAATACCTCCCCACTTTCTTTGTCATATTTAGGGATAGCACTAAATTCAATATCCAGTTCCAATCCCATATTTTTCATACTGAGCAGCTGTACTTGTGCATTTGTATTGGCAAAAATAGAAACACGCTCAACATCTGCTCGACCAATCCTCACTTTAAGATCTTCAACCGCAACTTGCGCATACATGACATTCTCAACACCCACGGATTGATCCAAATTAACGGTATCTTGTAAGTATTGGGTCATCTCTTGTTCTGTGATGCTATAGCTTGCACAGCCACCAATAACGAGCACTACAAGCGTCGGAATTAGCCTTTTAAATAACTTGCTTATCATCGATATCGACTCTTCTTCGTCCATGGCAAACACAAAGTTTACTGGAACATATAAAACATAATCAAGATAACCAAAAATCCTTATCTCAATTTCAGATTTTTTACTACCATTACAATACCGATATGCAACATATGTCGCATTGAGTTTTATAAATTACATCTCGTTGCGGAGTTTTCTTTATGATATCAGATAAAAAATTTTTGTTGATCGATGACTCGAGTACTGCAATATCGATTATGCGTTCGATTTTAAATACATCTGGTGTTTCTAATGAAAAAATCGATAGTACGATGGATAGTTTAAAAGCCATTCGCCTTTTAACGCAGCATAAATATGACATCGTTCTTTGCGATTATAATATGGGGCATCATATTGATGGTGGGCTTATTTTTGATGAAGTGAAGCAACGAAAGCTACTTGCAAATGATGGGGTGTTTATTTGCGTAACAGGTGACAATACACGGCAGGTCGTTACCCACTTTATCGAATTAGAACCCGATGATTATCTAATTAAGCCCTTTTCTACTGCTGTCTTCATTGAACGCATTAAGTCTGTCCTAAAACGAAAGTCTGCTTTGTATTCTTTGTTATTGGCGGTTGATAATAAAGAGTATGACATCGCCATTGAACATTGCATTCAATTCCACGCCTTATACCCACAATATAGAGCCTATATCGACAGAATACATGGCGACTGCTTATTACGTGCTAATCGACACAACGAAGCTAAACTATTTTATGCCGAAGCCTGTAAAAACTATGAGCATATATGGCCTCAAATTGGTCTTGGCCAAGCATTACAAGGACTCGGTGAATTAAAAAGTGCGGAAGCAACTTTCCAAAATATTTTAGCTAAGCACCCAAAACAGCCACTCGCCAGAAAATACTTAGCCAGTTGCATGATGACCACGAATCGAATTCCTGAGGCATTAGCACAATTCGAGCTTCTACATCAGGTCAACTCAGCTAACCCACTAAGGGAGCTGATTATTGCCAATCTATATGCCACATTACAATGCCATAAAGAAGCCGCTATCTGCTACCAACGATTTACCAATAAGGTTATTGGTACCAGTCGATTTAGCTACGGTGTAAATGTTAATACTTCTGTCTCTCTTATGCTGGCTAGTATTTATGCTGACGAAAGAAAGGTGGCAGAAGAACTCTTAAATGAAGCAAGTCATAGCCTTCATGATCAACACAGTCATAAAGAACTAGAACAAGCGAATTATGAGCGCGAGATAAGCACAATGATTAGTCTGGCCATTCTGGCTTGTATTCATGGCGAAATTGAAGATTGTTTTACGATTGTAAGTAAAATCAACTTAGACGAGAGGCCAAGTAACGACTTTTATACAGTGTTAAACGTCGCCAGAATCTATGGCTTTTGCGGCATGCCGATGCAGTATGAGCACACTATGCAGATAGCAAAAAAACTGTGTGCCGCATCGGATGATGACGTATTAATACAGAGCCAAATAAAATTACTTGAAGCCTGCCATACCGAAGTTAACACTCGCTTAAAAACAGGCGGTGAGTTAGTTGAACGCGCTTTCTGCATGCGTGAAAATAACAAAGCAAAAGACGCAATTAAAGATGCGTACCGTGCATTTCATATGGTGCCTTATCACTACAAACTATGTTTCTTGATTTTAGAACTCACCGCTTTAGCAACACCATCATTTTTAAAACCAGCAGAGGTAAAGTGTGTTATCACATCTTGTCATTGGGTGATTATTCACGATACTCGTCCCAGTAAAGAAGACATGAAACGCGCCGATGACCTTTATACCGTGGCATTAACCAGAATAAGAATGCAGAAATAAAAATCTACCTCTGCACTTTGTTTTTAAGATACGGAATGAACCGTTGTAGATTGGTTATCCATTAATGTATTTTTCGCAAACACCTCGTGGTAAGTCTGCATAAAATCCTGACGAATAAGTTGCTCAAGGTGTGACGCTAACTCTGTTGGGCAAAACAGCATGATATGAACGACCTGCTCACCCGTTGCCGTCGTCGTCACTGTCACATGAGGTTCAGAACCAGGTAAGTCGACACCAGCATGCTTTTCTATGACACCGTTATAGCGGCGTGCTACATCAATAAATTCTTCACAGTGTCCTTCAATTTGTTCAACAATTTCAGGCACTATTAGGTATAGATTGACGAACTCTTTCACTGTGATAGAGAAATTATGGTAAACATAACGCTTCATAAAATTAAGGTTCTTTACCGGGTAGGTAAAGAACATACTATTTGGCAACGTCGCCGTTTTACCAGTGAAATGATACTGTCCATGATGTAAGTCGATCTCTTGAATCACTGTCGCCATCATATTGTGTTCAATAACCTCACCGCACAATGACCCGACTTCTATCCAGTCACCGATGCGAAACGACCGTGAACTGGCACGCTGAATCGAACCAGTGAAGCAAAGAATGATTTCCTTGGAAGCAACAACTATCGCCACAGCAAGTGCGGTGAGTGATAGAGCAAACTCGCTAATTTCAGACTGCCATAAAATAAACAGCGTCAGCACAATGAAAGTAAAAGTGCCGTTCTTAGTTCGGGACATCCACTTTCGCTGGTTCTCAGTTAAGAAAGCAACATCTCCACGAATACTCGAGATCACTAATCGCCTAACCATCAACACCACAGCAACAATCAATGCACTCAAAATAACTTTATGCGTCATTAAAAAATCAATAACGAGCAATAACTTGTCCACGATAGCGGATTCCTTTTCTACAACATTTATCTATGATTGATAACAGTATCAATACAGGTTATTTACTACGCAAATTTCCCATACATTTTTGAAGAGATCTAGCCCGTAATACCAAACATTTGAAATTTTAGTGGTATAAAATGATGAAATTATCGCTCTGTATACGTTATTGAATTCCGCCATTTCATTTATTCAAAGCCAACTTCTCTGAACCCAAAATCACTACAAAACCAGCAACAAGCAAAAAAACGCATGGGACATGCATCAACAAGCATAGCCAGAAAGTATGAAATTCAAACAAGTAATAGACTAAAAACCATGCGAAATATGACGTAATAAGCCACCAAACACCACAACAAATAAAATTTTCAGCTTAATTTTATAATAAGATCATTCCAATCAACCAATTAAACCATTTTCAATTCATTTTCATTATATTCCAACAGGGAATCATAAGTATCAAAAATAGTTAATGTATTAATTTACCCTCCCATCGAATATGAACCAAGCTGAGTATGATTTTATCAAACACGAGGTTGCTCTATGGAAGGATTAACTTATCGCCAGTCATCCAGATTTTTGGATATGGCAACAATGGGAATAAAAAAAGGTGAAGTAGAAGCCTTTATGGCACTCGATAACCGAGCAAGTTGGATTGATGCACAATTAAGTGCTCCATTTGCTAATCACACCGAGCAACTCAATTATCAAGCACAACAACGAGGAACATCAACCCTAACGCAAGAAATGCGTGTGTGTGCTTGGTTTGATATTGCGCTATGGCGTGAAGATCAGCTACGTCAAAGGATGGCTTTTGCACTCAGCCAAATTGTGGTTGTCGGCGATCGTGATGCTCAGTTAGCGCCCTACCCTGCAGAAATGGCGAATTACTATGATCTTCTCACTCAATACGCATTCAGCGATTACAAAACGCTACTCTATCATGTAACGCGATCCCCCATTATGGGCCACTTCCTAACGATGGTAGGTAACCTGCCAAAAAGTCAGACAGGGGTTAACCCTGATCAAAATTACGCCCGCGAAGTGATGCAGCTTTTTACTATAGGGCTTGAAGAGCTTAACTTGGATGGCACTAAAAAGCTTGATTCAGACGGGCTACCTATCCCGACCTATGATGACCAAGATATTGAAGGTATGGCACGCGTATTCACAGGGTGGTTTATGAGTGGCAGCAGCATGTCTGAGCCAATGGTTGCTTACGATGATTCCCATGATATGGATGAAAAAAATATCCTTGGAAATTATTTCCCCGCTGGGGTTGGAGCAGAAGCCGAGCTAGACCAAGCATTAGATATGTTAGTGAACCACTCCAATACAGCGCCTTTTATTAGTACATTACTCATAAAACGCTTTGTCACATCAAACCCAAGACCTGAATATGTTGCGCGTGTGGCATCTGTATTCCGCAATACCTCGGGTGATCTCGGTGAGGTCATAAAAGCCATTTTAACCGATGATGAAGTATTAAAAGAGAATGATCTTCATGTGGCGAAGGTAAGAGAGCCTATATTGGCAATGACCTACTTCTATCGTGCTATGGATGCTTATCCAGGAAAAAATGGCGACATTATCTATAACCCAATGAACTATCAAGAAACCTTTGGGCAGTATCCTTTGGGTTCACCCTCTGTCTTTAACTTTTATTCACCAGACCATAGCCCTCAGGGTGAGTTGATGGATGCAGGGTTAACTGCCCCTGAACTTGAACTGATTGACTGGACACAAATTATAAAAGTTAGCAACGTAATCTATCGTACCGTCTTAGATTATGGGCAAGACAGGAACAAAACTAACAATAAACAAGAAATGTATGTTGCCCCTGTTGATATGGAAGGTGCCGCGAATAACGAAGACAAAGCGGCATTAATGAGCCTTATCCAAGACCGATTCTTACACGGCACTATGGCGCCTGAACTAGAGGAACGTATCAGCAATATTTACGACATCCATGACCGAAAATATTGGGCAGTTCCTAAAATGGTGTTCTTCGCGTTAGCTTCCCCTAGTTTCATGGTTCAGGAGTGATAAATATGAGTATATCCCGTCGACAATTTCTAAAAGGCTCAGCTATCGCATCGGTATCAACAGCCCTGCCTTTATCACTTACCTTACCCCATAACGCTTTTGCAGCAGAGAGCGGTGACTATAAAGCGATTGTTTGCCTGTTCCTTTATGGTGGTAGCGATTCATTTAATATGATTGTCCCTACGTCAGGCGCAAACTACGACAACTACAGTGCAGCTCGCCCTGACATTCACCTCACCAACGCTGAAATGCTCAATATACCTAACACTGAATCAGGACAGCCTTTATCCATCAATGGCAGCATGCCTAATATAGCCCAGATGATGGCTGACGGAGCTGCAACTGCCGTCGTCAATGTGGGGACATTATTAGAACCCACGAATTCCGCTAATTTAAGCTCGGTAAAAAAACCGCCAAACCTTGGTGCACACAACAGACAGCAAGAAGCATGGCAAGTGGCATGGAATAACACCGAATACCATTCATATGGCTGGGCTGGCATGATGATGGACTTGTTAGCCAATGAAGCTGCGACTGTTTCTGAAAGCCTATCGATGTCTGGCAATTCATTGTTAGGAGGGCAAAACAACCAAGATCTTCGTATTAGCAGTGATGGTGTTAGGGCAATGGATGCTTTAGGCCATTCAGGCACCCTTAATAACAATGTGACAAAAATGGTAGAGGCCCCTTACGGCTCTGAGTTCTCCCGTGCATATTTGTCTCGTCTGCAAGGTGTTATTGATTTTCAAGGTGAACTCGATGCCGTCATGAATTCCTACCCAGCTGATGAGTCAATTCCGGCTGGTTACCTCGGCAATCAATGCCGTATGGTGAAGCGGATGATGCAAGCCAGCCAAGAACTCAACCACCAACGTCAGATCTTTTTCATTACTCTCGGCGGTTTTGATAACCACGGCAACCAACGTGGTAAACATGACGATCTACTCGCACAAATTGATACTGTTTTAAGCGCTTTTTACCGTTCACTGGATAACGAGGGTTTACACGACAAAGTGACGACTTTTACAATGTCAGACTTCGGTAGAACCATTGAAAATAACAGTAACCGCGGAACAGATCATGGCTGGGGCAGTAATCAACTAATTCTAGGTGGTGCAGTCAACGGCGGGAAAACTTACGGTACCTACCCTGAGTTTATCCGTGATGGTATAGATGCCAATGGCAATAAATTCATCCCATCAACATCATCAGAACAGTTAGCCGCAACACTGTGTAAATGGTTTGGTCTTTCTGACACCAGTGTTGACTATATTTTCCCGAGCTTAAACCCAGCCAATGAAAACCCATTTAGCAGCCGCTACCTTGGATTTTTAGGCGAGGCCTCTACACCACCAGCAGTGCCAGCCAAGTTAGCCATTGCTGCAGTAGCTGCATCTGAAACACGGGTTGATCACACGCCTGAAATGGCAGTCGATGGCGACAGTGTGACTAAGTGGACAGCACATGGAGAGGGTATAACCTATACCCTTGAACTCGAAACTCCTGCCACTCTTAGTGAGCTCAAGTGGTCGCAAGCCAAAGGCGATATGCGTCAGTACTTTATTGATATCGCAGTAAGTAGCGATGGAACCAATTTTAGTACCCTTTCGAGTATCGTCACACCAGGAACAACAACTGGCTTGATTAGCTTCCCAATGACAGCAGCAAACGTAAAATATGTTCGCTTAACCTGTAATGGCAATAATGATCCCGCAGGCGGCCGCTGGGTGGGCTGGAATAACTTCCAAGAAATAGAAGTGTGGGGTGTTTAACCCCTGACTCATTCTCAATTATAAGGGCCGTTAAGGCCCTGCTTTTTTATCGCGTTTCTTGTTAGGAAGGTGGAGCATAAACGTCGCCCCTTCACCAAGCACTGAATCGACTTTAATCCTCGCTTTAAGCGACTCTACCATCACTTTTACCATCGCAAGTCCCAAGCCGTAGCCCGACTTTGTTCGGCTCTGATCAACTCGGTACAAGCGCTTAAAAATCAATTCATGATGTTCTGGCGCAATACCGACACCATTATCGCCGACACTCAAAAATACCTCGGTACCTTGATCCCCGCAGGCTAAACGAATCATCCCGCCTTCAGGCGTATACTTAAAACTATTGTCGATAAGGTTAACAATAATTTGCATCAATCGGTTAGGTTCCGTTTCAACCTGACAGGGCTTAAGCCCAGACAGATCCAAACTCATTGACCGGTCTTCTGCTAACTCTTCATACCAAGAAGCAACCTCAGCTATCAATTGAGATAAATTAACGTTCTGATAAACAATCGAAGATTTACTTGCTGCTTCATCATTAATTTTCATCAATGTATTGAGCATATCACTCGCTTGCTGGGCTGACTCGGCACAATCAGATAAGGCGCTAGTTAACTGTTCATTTGATGGTGGGGTCGTGCCTGTTAATGTTTTCTCTGTGCTTAATATAATTCGGGAAAGCGGTGTTCTTAAGTCGTGGGCAATAGCATCTAACGTATTATCCATACTTGATATAGTCGCCTGCAGGCGACCGTGCACCAGTTCAAGGCTATGGTTCAATACTGACAGCCTATCTTCTGCTTTAGTCACCCCTATTTCCGGTGAAGCGACCGCCCATTCACTTGCTTGATCCAATGTTTTCGCTAACTTATGTATCGGTGACAATGTCGATGCCAACAAGCGCCAGACGATCAATGAGATCATCGCGCATAGCAGTGCCAATGCACCCACCATAATCAACCACTGCATAAACAGCAGATGTAGACGCGGGTGAACATTTAAAATCAGCCAAAAATCTTGTTGCTGTCCATTTAACTGCAAGGTCAAATAATGGGGCTCAATCAGTAACTGATACCAGCTGCGTGCATCAAGCTGGTAATAATCGAGGGCAATGTCGATATTTTGTTGTTTAGCACCCGCAATATACTGCGGGGTAGCTTCTTTATTTTGGCTGAGGGCTACAGCGGTAATAGCATTTTCGATTAGCCGTTCAGGGTTACCTTCGAGTACATGTATTAGTTTTTCATCCGACTCATATTTCAAAATCCGTTGATATTCTTCCCCCATTGAAGTGAGTAGTTTTTTATCAACACCATCCAGAGAGTAAACCTGCATCAGACCTATCCCGAGCAAAATAACAACAAAGCATAGGGTTACGGTTGCCACAAAACGGCCAAATAACCACCGCTGGGCTAAACGGGTTGATTGTTCAGCTCTCATACTTAAGGACATAACCTACCCCACGTATGGTGTGGATCAAAGGTTGTGCGAAGCCTTTGTCAACCTGTGCCCTCAAACGGCAGACTAAAACGTCGACCACATTGGTTTGCGGATTGAACTGGTAACCCCATATCTTTTCTAAAATAATAGTTTTCGAAAACACCCGCTCAGGTTGCTGCATTAATAATTGGAGCAAATCGAACTCTCGTTGCTTAAGCAGAATTTCTTTTCCTTGGCGGAAAAGCTTTCGGGTAAGGAGATCAAGGGTAAGATCGTTATAAACTAATTGGCTCTGGCTATTGGTCGGCATTTGACGACGAAGCAAAGTTTGGCAGCGAGCAGCAAGTTCAGCAAAAGCAAACGGCTTCACGAGATAATCATCGGCTCCCGACTGCAAGCCTTGGACTTTCTCTTCAACCAAGTGTCGAGCACTCAAAATAATAATAGGAACTTGATAACCTTCACCTCGCAAGCGACGCAATACATCCATACCATCCCAAGTCGGTAGCATCAAATCCAAGATGACTAAATCAAACTCATCTTGTGTCGCCAGCATATAACCCTGCTTACCATCGGCAATACAGCTAACATTAAACCCCATTTCTTCAAAGCCTTGCTTCAAAAAATTGCTGATATGGCTGTCATCTTCGATCACTAAAATATTCATCTTGCATCCTGCTTACCACCATTCCTTTTTACGATACTACATGATGACAACATTTCACTTCATTACAAACATGTAATGTTTCGACAAGGTTGCAGTAATTCTCGGCGGATATTGTTATCTCATCGCAACAACGAATCTAATTCAAAGAATCAATACAACAACCTAATTATTGAAACCGATTAAGGAAAGATCATGAAATTGAATATTGTACTTGCCGCAACACTACTAGCCGCTTCAAGCTCTGTATTGGCAGACGACAAAATCTCGACAATTACCCAGCTATCATCGGCGACAGCCTTCGAGTTAGCCAATGCAGCTGTAGGTCAATGCGCCAAAGATGGCTATAACGTGTCTGCAACGGTAGTCGATGTTTCTGGCCGAGTTCAAGCCCAGCTTCGTTACGATAATGCTAGCCCACACACCCTAGAGAGCTCACGCCAGAAAGCCTTTACCGCCGTGAGCATGAAGCAACCAACGGCCAACCTTATGAAGCTAGTCGCCGAAAAACCGTTGATGGATCCACTACGTGATATGGACGACAACCTGCTATTCCTGGCTGGCGGCCTACCGGTTGAGTATAAAGGTCAGATTGTAGGCGCGATTGGTGTCGGTGGCGCACCAGGCGGCCACCTTGATGTCATTTGTGCTGAAGCTGCGATTAAAACAGTGATGAAGTAAGACAAGAGTAATCAATAGTACAAATACAACAAAGCCCAGCATTCGCTGGGCTTTGTTTTTACAAGAACATTTAAAGGTGCTAGATGATCTCTTTAAAATTGAAGATTTTCTCTTGCATCTTATCTAAGATAATTTCAAAGCGCTGGTTTTCTGGGTTCGCAATTTGAATTTCGCCATCATATTGAATAGGGTTATCCAAAACTGCATTACAAGTAAATGCAACGGTATAATTACCTGCTGGAATATAACCAAATGCATAATCGCCATTATCGTCTACTGAAACTGATGCATAAGGGAAAACGGCATTTTCGGGTAAAACCGTATCTTGATCGTAATCAGGGTCATGAATATCAACATTATCAATTAACGGCTCACCATCATGCCCATGATCTTCATATAAATAAACAAAGTTACCGCTGTTAGCATCACAATCAATGCCAGCAGAGAATAAAGCTGGATCGACATTTCCCCACAAAGAAGCGGCTGCACTGTTATCTATGATCGTAATACCATGAGGTTTAAGGTTGTAACCATTATTGTTATTACCATTTCCACGAAGAACTAATGATTTACGTAAATCAAATTCGATGGTAAAGCTTTGTACTGTTTCAGTGTCTACTTCAAAACCGCCAAGTTTTAATTTATTACTTGGGATTTTTAGATTATGGGTTCCATTATCTTCAACCCAGTTCATGTTGCCTGATTTGGTGTGGATGATCATTTCTTTGTAACTACCAACCGGAATCTCTTCCTCGGTAATAATGAGTGCAGCATCAGTACCTTGATAGTCTAACAAATCAATCTGTTGATAATCATTACCTTGATCGTCAGTGTCGACATCAATGATATAAGATTTACCATTTTCATGCTTTAATTCAATTTTATCGAAGGCAACAACGACTTCAGAAGCTGAATCTACTGGTGCATCTGAAACACTGAATGAAACTTTAGCCGTTTGCGGTGTATTCTCGTCTGAGCTACTGCCACCACAGGCAGAAAGCAACACTGCTGTTGCTAATACCGATAATGATTTATAAAAGGTCATGATAATCTCCAAGTCTGGAGCAACTTTACAGCTTTTATTTTATCCATTTCAATATGCCAGATTAATACTGACATGAAACTGACATTTAATATGGAACTTATTCTATTAAATCAATTTTTAATATTGCCTAGATATAAATACACAAAAGCACTTATTTACCCCTCTATAAAAAAATAAATAAATGCCACATCATATCAGGTCAAGTTAATCTCATCTTTTTAATGAATTTACTGAAGGGATTTTAAAGTAACCATTCGGTAATTGCCCTGCTCGAATATTTACTTGAACAGAGGGATAAAGCAATTTAGGTACATTTAGCTGGGCATCACGTTGGGTACGAAATACAACAAACTCGTCTTTCGCCATTGTGCTAGGAATATGTACATTCTGTTTTTTACTCTCAGACACTGTGACTTGGTACCTAAGCTCCCGACCACCAGGTTGATAGTCATGGCACATCCACAAAATAGTCTCATTCGGTAATTGATATAACAGCGAAATGCTGTCATATAGCTGCTCTGCATTACCTCCTGGAAAATCACACCTTGCTGAGCCAAAGTCTGGCATAAATATGGTATCACCAACAAAAGCATTACCCTCAATAAGGTAAGTAACACTATCACTCGTGTGACCAGGGGTTGAAAGTACCTTTCCGGCTAAGTGACCGAATGAAAACACCTCATTATCAACGAAGCGATGATCAAAGCCATCATGCCCAGCACTAAATAAATCATCCCCAAGATCAAGACTGGCCTTAAAGTATTCTTGAACTTGATCAATACCTTGCCCAACACCAATTTTTCCACCCAGACATTTTTTCAAATAGCTTGCTGCTGATAAGTGATCAGCATGGGCATGGGTTTCTAAAATCCAAACGATTGTCAGGTCATTAACCTCGATAAAATCAACTAGTTGATCGGCAAATTCAGCACTAACTTCACCGGAGCTGAAATCAAAATCTAGGGCGCTATCAATAACAATGCAGTGACCACCTTCCTGATCGAAAACCACATAACTAATTGTCGATGTCGAAGTATGATAAAACGCTTGAATATGAGCCGCCATAAGTTCACCTTCGTAAAATTAGTAACCGTTGCAATGCTAAGTGTAGTTGGCAATGCGCTTAACCATCCCCCACAGCCCCCTCTTTACCAAGGTCCTATCGATGGGGCTTTTAAATCACAGCTTTATACAACTTCTGAATTATCGTAACCTGACACATTCAACAATTAACAAGTGCCCATCATGACGAAAATCTATCAGCCTCTTTTTGATAACGATAATCCACCCGGTGAGATTTTTTTCGGTCATGAGGTTTTCCTACCAAACACGACAACACCAAGCCACGTTCATCCCTGGGGACAGCTGCAGCTTATCAATGGCGGTATTTTAGAGCTACGCGCTGAGAAGAAGCGTTTTCTATCCCCTTCACAATATGCGGTATGGGTGCCTGCGGGGATTGAGCATGAAAGTTACATGCGTCGTAGCATGAATTATTGCTCGATGAATATCATTAAACCGCTTGCAGCGCCTCTGCCGAGCTATCCATGTTTACTTGAGGTGACCCCGATTATGGAAGCGATTGTTACCGATCTTAAACAACGTCGGATCACCGTCCCTGAAACCGAGGAAGATCAACGCTTGGTTAAAGTCCTATTAGACCAGGTTTACAAAGCCAAAGAACACGAACAGTTTTTGCCGAACACCAACGACAAGCTATTGAAACCTATTCTAAAAGATCTTGAACTTAACCCCACGACAGAAAAAAGCCTCAAAGAGTGGGCGGAAGAGTTACACACAACAGAACGAACACTCGCCCGCCATTGTCAGGATAAGCTCGGTATGAGCTTTACTGAATGGCGCCAACGCCGTAAGTTTGTTTACTCATTGCATTTACTCCGTAAGGGCTTATCTGTAAAAGAAATTGCTCTTACGCTGGGTTATCACCAAGCTTCACCATTTATTACCCTATTCAAGAGACATGCGCACTGCACCCCAGAGCAATATCGCCAAAAGTTTTCATCGGCAATAGAGCAGTCAGGAAAATAACCTCGATTACATATCGCGAGAACTTTTTCACTTGGCTTTGAAAGTTCCCTTCTATTGTTCGGTCTGTATTAATAGCGCGATGGAGGGGTAAATGAAGCGGCTCATTCTAATTTTATACGGACTTATCTTCACTCTGCCGTTAGGCATGCATGCTGCATCGCTTAACGGCTTTTCCTTAGATAGATCCATCATACCGACTACTGAAATCTTACCTGGCGGCCCAGGCAAAGATGGAATTCCAGCGATTCTTAACCCCACGTTTATTTCAGCGAGCCAAGCAACTTACCTGAAGTCACACGACCCAATCTTAGGACTCTCGCTCAATGGTCAACACAGAGCCTATCCGATTAAAATCATGGATTGGCATGAAGTGGTTAACGATAAAGTAAATGGTCACCATTTTGTAATCAGCTATTGCCCATTATGCGGCTCAGGCATGGCGTTCAATGCGACATTGAGTAGTCGAAATCTAACGTTTGGTGTTTCCGGCCTACTTTATAATTCAGATGTATTACTTTACGACCACCAAACCCAATCGCTTTGGTCGCAAATAAGAGGACAAGCGATTACAGGCGCTTCAGCAGGCCAACGCCTCACACAAATTCCTTTAACACTTACTCAATGGCAGCGTTGGCAAGCTATGCATCCAGAAACATTGGTGCTATCAACCGATACAGGATTCAGACGTAACTATCAGCAAAACCCATATGCCGATTATCAACGTTCCCCACAATTATTTTTCCCCGTTGCCAATAAGGCACCGAGTACCTACTCGACTAAAGAAACAGTCATGGGTTTTAAAGGCAAAGATCGTGTTATTGCATTTCCATTCTCTGAACTCTATAAATACGGGAAAGCGCAGTTCACCTATTCATTTGAAGGGAAAGAGATCACAGTTCATTTTGACAAAAAGAGTCAATCCGCTTGGGTGACAGATAAAGAAGGTAAACAGGTCTCATCCACATTACTCTATTGGTTTGCTTGGTATGCATTTTACCCCGACACCCTACTATATAAAGCACCAACAGAGTAACTCATTACGCAGTCGCGATTTTAATCGCGAAAAGAATACAACTAATTAAAGCTTTAAACCAACAGTCAATGCCACTTGTTCCGGCTTATAATTTTTATGGCCAATGTCATAATTTAATACTTCATTAGAAACATCAAAATATAATGGACCTGCAACTAAACGTAAGCCAATGCCATAGTAAGTATTTGTATCACTGTAGCTACTTTGATAGCAGTGCTTTTTCGAGCACCAATAATAGTCTTCTTTTGAGTGATGAAAGCCTACGGATACATAAGGTTTCATTGAAATACTATGAGTCAGTTGAAATGCATAACCTAAATCGGCACCCAGTTTAAAAGTTTCGAAATCAAGTGCTTCATCACGAGAATCGTAATCAGACTGCTCATAAGAAAGCGTCATACCCACAATACGGTTAAAGTCATATCCTCCTTCGAACTTAATACCTGAATCGGTATCAATACTACCGAAGTCTGTACTAGATACACCAATACCAAACCTTGGACCCGTGTAATAATCATAGTGGTGTGCATTCGCTATCGATGACATTGCAATTAGTGAAAACACTGCTGTTATTTTAATAATTTGTTGGATCATATATAGAACTTAAAGTAGAGAATTGAGTGATGGCTATAACTAGGTAGCCTCAACGAATGAAAGGATTATCTACTAGTTCAATAAAAAAATACTGTTCAAAAGATGAAAATAACAAAAATATGACATAAGAAAACAACCTAAACCTTTATTTGCTTGTATGTAATTTATACAAAAGTTTAGTAATTAAAGCTCAGTTGTAGGCAAGGTAATTAAACGCTCGCACTTGTTTTAAATTTGAAAGACATCGCCACTTTAGATATAAATCCTTTAATAGAAACAACCGTTTTTCAGTTTGGATATAAAGTCACTAAATATTTAATTTATGACCAAAATAGGGAGCCAAAGCTCCCTATTTCATGGTGTCTACGCTTAATTACTTAACCGCGATAACTTCAATTTCGACTTTAGCATCAAGCGGTAATCGTGCAACTTCCACACAACTACGTGCAGGACAGTTGTCACCAAAAAAATCTGCGTAAACCTCATTCACTGCCGTAAAATCATTCAGATCTTTAACGAATACCGTTGCTTTAACAATATTTACTTTTGTCATACCAGCTTCCGCTACAATAGCGTCAACATTCGCGAGAGATTGTTTCGCTTGCTCTTCAACCGTTTCAGGCATTGTGCCTGTTTTAGGGTTCAGCGGTAGTTGACCAGAAGTAATTAACATATTACCAATAAGTTTAGCTTGAACGTAAGGGCCAACCGCTGCTGGCGCATTAGCCGTATTAATCGTTTTCGTCATTGTAGTTCCCTGTATATCGCTTCAGATAGCAGCAATATTACCTACTTAACTGGGGAAATGTTTACTCAGTATTCTTCTAATATACAAGTCATGTGGAATTTTTTTCTCCATAAATCAGGTTTTATTCATACCAATAAGAAACACGTTACACATTGAGGCGAGCAGCTGTCATTTAAAATGTAAAATAGTGTCAAAATAGGCGACTATTTTGTTTCAATCATTACAATACTGGAAAAGATCATTTTAATGCAAAAGGATTAGCAATAATGAAAGTGCAAGATCTAGTTTTGCGAGTTGCTTGCTTTGTTATTTGCACACCCACAATCGCTGTTAGTGTTGGATTTATTGCCTGCCATATTTCAGATGCAAACGGCATTTAATTTAATCGACAAGCAAAAAAACGCCAGCGCAAAAAGCACTGGCGTTTATAAAGATAAGATCTGAGCTTAAGCTAACTCAGCTTTACTCTCACCAACCTTCAGTGTACGAATCGGCTTCGCTGGAGAGCCAGCACATACGGTATTCGGCGGTAAATCTTTTACCACAACGCTTCCAGCACCAATTACCACATTATCACCAATCGTTACCCCAGGGCAGATTGTCGCATTAGCACCAATCCAAACATCATTGCCAATAGTAATTGCTTTCGCAAACTCTTCACCCGCAGCTCGTTCAACAGGATCGAGAGGGTGACCAGCCGTTGCAATCACTACACCAGGGGCTAATAGACAGTTGTCACCAATGATTATCGGCGCACAGTCTAAAATCGTACAACCATGGTTAGCGTAAAAACCTTTACCTGTTTGAATGTTATAGCCGTAATCGCAATAAAATGGTGACTCAACCCATGCATCACTCTCATGACCAAATAACTCATTAATCACCCCCTGACGAGTCTCTTTCTCAGTTGGGCAAGTCTGATTAAGCGTGAAACATAGTTTCTTAGCTTTCTGCCGTTCTTTTACCAGTACATCATCCCACGCTTGATACATTAGCCCCGAGATCATTTTTTCTTTTTCAGACAACGCCATTCTTCTACCTAATACACCTAAAAAAATTAACGGTTTTATTATGTATTTTATCCAGCAAAGATCTCTGATTATTGGCTTTTTATGTTGAAAAGAGTTGAGCTCGTCACATTCAGTGCAGATGGTAATCATGCGAGCTTCATCTACTGATTACGAGAGCATAATTTTTGCGCCAAGCAAGGTGAATAAACCGCCAGTAATGTAATCAACAACTGATGAGATTTTCTTATAGACCTGCTTTGCCAATGGGTGTGAAAAGGAATATGCCAAGAACAAGTGCCAGATAAGGGTGATAGAAGCCATTATTATCATAATATTGAGCATCATGGCCACGCTGATATCCCTTGGTACAGATACACTGAACAAGCTGACAATGAAAAAACCAGTCTTCGGGTTTAATATGCTCGTCAGAAATGCCGTGCAGGTTAACTTCAATTTAGTCGGTGATTGCTGATAAACAAATGGCTCTCCAGCCTCTAATAGATTACGTTGCTTTCGAGTGCGGTAGAGTTGACTCAATCCGAGATATACAAGGTAACAACCACCAACGATTTTCATCACAGTAAACAACTGCGGATAGAGGGTTAATATCACCATCAAGCCAGAGGCTCCGAAAAAGGCCCATAGCAAAATAGCTAAACTCACACCTAAAGCTGAATACCTTGCCAAACTTCTGTCATGGTTCAACGCGGTATTGATCGTTAACAAGACATTCGCACCTGGCGTCATCACAGCCAAAACCCAGATCACCACCACATGGGCGATAACAACCCCATACTCCATTCCCTGTCATCCCTCTATTTAGTTGTTAAGCTGCTAAGCCGCTGTACGTTCTAACCGTATTTACTAATATTTGGCGATGATAATCACTTGCTAGAGCGATTAATGAGTCCAAAATCACAACGCTATGATATACCGCTATAAATGGAAGTACCTATAGTCCGCAATAAACCTATGTTTATCTGACGATTAATTTCAGCGCCTCTATTTCCCTCCCGCTAAATCAATGAATGAACCCGTTACATAGCTGGCTTCATCAGATAGTAGCCATACAATAGCATTCGCTACTTCCTCTGATGTCCCACCACGCTGTAACGGAATTTGCGGGCTTAACCGTTCAACTCTATTGGGTTCTCCACCATCTGCATGCATTTCGGTATGTATAAAACCAGGTCGAACACTATTAACTCGGATCCCTTTAGGAGCAAGCTCTATGGAAAGTCCTTTGGTTAGGCTGTCCATTGCCCCTTTTGAGGCTGCGTAATCAATGTATTCGTTTGGCGCCCCAGTTCTAGCAGCAGCCGAAGATACATTCACAATCGCTCCGCCATCAGGCATACGCTTAATGGCCTCACGGCAACAGAGAAAACAGCTGGTCACATTCGTGGTCAAAATGGTGTTGAAACGTTCTAGGCTAATATCAACCAAAGGTGTTTGGGTCAGTAGCATTCCCGCGTTATTAACTAAATGAGTCACCCTACCGAGCTGCTGCTCAGTTTGTTCAAAAAGACGGATAACGTCCTCTTCACTAGCAACATCAGCAGCGCAAGCTATAGCCTGTCCACCAGCAGCAATAATATCAGCAACAACCGCTTGCGCATCAGCTTCCCTTACACGGTAATTAACACAAACGGCATACCCGTTTGCAGCTAAAGATTTCGCTGTCGCAGCACCTATCCCTCGACTGCCCCCAGTAACCACGACCACTTTTTTGCTCATCATCTCGATTCCTTGTGCTTATGCCTTTGCTTATAGAAGCCAGGTTGTAACCTTATGCATTTAATCACGGTTAACCATCAAGATCACCCCTTCCAGTACAATTAACAAAGATTATAAGCAGTTGTTAATTAAAGAAAACACACGATATTCTTATAGTTTTCCATTTTTAATGGCTTTTCAACACGTATGCTCATTCCGATATAAAAACATCAATAAGATAAGAGAATCACAAGGTAAAACTGACACTCGAGAACTAGAAAGATTAGCGTGAAGGTAACAGGGATAAGGGATAAGGGATAATAGTTATGCCGGTAAAAGTTAAGTGGAAGAAACAATTAAAACTTACTTAGTTGAATAATGAAATACGAGGCTGCACCTATGGAGCAGTATAGATGAAGATACACCTACATCGTTCGGCAGCTTCGTATTCCTATTCACTTCAAACGGTTAGCCTTGGTTACTACAGGTGCCTTTTTCTGCCATCGAGAGCTTTATAACCTCAGATTTGCCAACGTCAGACTCCACTTTATTTAAGCCTGCACCGCCAACAAATGCCCCCATTTTCATGTACTGTTCAATAAAATACAGTTGTCCACTTTCTGCTAATAAGCTTACTTCATTAGCTGAAAACTCTGACTCAGTTGATACTGTCTGGTTTTTCCCACCTTCAACTTCATGATAGAAAAATACGCCCGGTGCCGTTTCACCAATACACTCATCTTCAATATAAATATCTTTCTTTAACGCTGCGCCAAAAACACTGTCGATTCGATAGACATAGATACCCGCCTTCCCCTCTGAAGGCATGTTGAATTCTTTCGCCTTTGTTGACTGTGAATCAGAAACCGTCGGTACTGATGCACAACCCGTCATTACCATTGCTGACATTAGGCTTAATAATAATTTCTTATTCATACTACTTTCCTTGTAATAACCTCGAGAAAGAAATAGTACAAACAGGTATCTGCTTTTAAAATAAATCTAAAAAAACAAATACGATAAATGCGGCGCACTACACATTCATAGATCCATACCCGAGACAATGGAGAAAGAGCATTAGCTAGATGATTAATTCCTATAGTGAAAACTCACAACAAATAAAAAAGCAGGCTACCAAGGCAGCCTACTTTTAAAATACTAATCGCAGAATGAGCTGTTATGCCGCTTGTTCAAGCTGCTTTAAGTTCGTGTATATTCTTTCTTCTGTCTTACCATCAAACAATAATGCATCAGCAATGTTGAAACCAACGTCAATCGTTTCACCTTCTTGGATACGGTATTGACGATCAACACAAAGTAAGAATTTATAGCCATTCGTAGAGCAATGAATAATACGGTCACTGCCTGTCGTTTCCACAAGATCAACCGAGGTCTGCCAACGCACATCTTTGGATTGACTGGCTTCCAAAATCGTCATTTTATCGGGACGAATACCCAATTTGTACACTCCACCAGATAGACCGTTATCAGAAGCAATGCCTATTGAAATACTCTCCATCAGCGCAGCCTGATCCCCTTCAACCAGCAATGGCATTATATTTGTTGGTGGCGCACCAATAAACGAGGCAACAAACACATTAGCAGGGTTATCATAAATTTCTTCAGGGCTAGCAAATTGCTGTAATACGCCACCTTTCATCACCGCAATCTTATCTGCCAATGTCAGAGCTTCGATCTGATCATGGGTAACATAAACAGTGGTATTACCAAGATTACGGTGCAGTTGTTTAATCTGTGCACGCATAGAGTTTCGAAGCTCAGCATCTAAATTTGAAAGTGGTTCATCCATCAAATAAATACCCGCATCACGTGCAATAGCCCGCCCCATTGCGACACGTTGTCGCTGGCCACCTGAAAGTTGCCCCGGTTTCTTATCCAAGTACTCTTGTAGCCTTAGCGTTTTTGCAACTTCTTCTGCGCGTTGATGGCGAGTACGCTTATCAACACCACGCAGCTCTAGGCTAAACGCAATGTTATCCCTGACACTCAGGTGTGGATATAGGGCATAATTTTGAAAGACAAAAGCTAGATCACGGTTTTGTGGTAACACATCATTCATGCGTTGATCGTTAATGATCAAGTCTCCGCCAGTGATCTCTTCCAGCCCAGCTATCATGCGCAGCAATGTCGACTTACCACAACCGGAAGGCCCTACGATCACTATAAACTCGCCGCTTTCTATCTTCATATTTACATCAAAGACAACCTGATTGCCTTCTTGGTAAGTCTTATCTACGTGCTGTAATGCAATTGCAGTCATGATTTTTTCTCCAACATAAAGGCTTCTCGGAGTTTTATCGCCATATCGGGACGATCTGTCGTGAAGGCATGAACACCATAATCAAGCGCAGTTTGAATCAATTCAGCAGTATGCGCGCCATAGCATCCATACTTTAATTCACTTGCTTCCACGGCTCGCTTAGTTTGCTTATCAAGCTGAGTAACATGAACCGAAACCTCATTCACACACAAAGATTGAGCTAGATCGATCATTATGTCAGTGCCCAATAGCCGTGATGAGTTCTTTGCCATCAGCCATATAGTGAACATTGTTGGGGCTTTTTCAGCTAGCTCTGCAAGTACTTCACAATTAAATGACGAAATAATAGTCTTCGATATCATGCCTGTTCGCTGCAAGATCTGCAGTACGCTATCGACAAGCCCAGCGTAAGGTACTTTATTTACATCGGCTTTTATTTCTAGTCGCATGATAATGTCGCTGCTACGGTATAACTCACATAGCTCTTCTAGCGTCATGATTCGTTGACCGCCAGAATAGTTCACGCTTCCCTTTGCTAATTCCTGCCATGTTTTATCATTAACGGGGCCTGTCATGTCCGTTGTACGATCCAGTGTTGCGTCATGGTGGACAACCACCACTCCATCTTTCGTTGGATGTACATCAAACTCAACTAATTCAACAGGTAATCGCAGCGTATTTTCAAATGCACGACGGCAGTTTTCTCCCCAAACCAGTGTGCCACCACGGTGTGAAGCGATTTGTGATTTCATCATATTCATCTCTTACTTTAACGCGCCCATGGCAATACCACGGACCAAGTGTTTTTCGACTAACTTAAAGCACAGCAATGTAGGTAACATGGTCAGCGTCGCTCCCGCCATAACTAGCGGCCAGTTCACCATGCCATCATCGGCTGCACTGGCATAAAGCCGTGATAATGCAATCTGAAGTGTGCGCACTTCTTCACTATCTGTAGCAATTAAAGGCCAGATATATGAATTCCATTCACCAAGAAAGGTAAACAACGCCATCGCTGCAATAGCAGGGCGTGCCATTGGTACAATCACTTTCCATAGTACTTGCAAGTGGTTAGCACCATCGATCCATGCGGCTTCATCCATTGCCTTGGGAATACCCTTGAAATACTGGCGCAAGAAGAACGTAACAAAACCACTCGCAATAGATGGCAATATCAATGTCCAATAGCTATCCAACAGCCCAACTTTCGCCATATTGAGGTAGTTCGGGATCAAACTGATATGCCCGGGTACCATTAACGTGGCAACCACCAGCCAAAATAATACCTCACGCCCTTTAAACTCGATTCTGCTAAACGCATACGCAGCACAAATAGAGACGGTTAGGCTTAAAACTGTAACCGCTATTGAAACGATAGCTGTATTGAGCAAATAAAGCGGAAAGTTCATCTCAGTAAAAGCGTAAACGTAATTCTCTAATGAGAACCCAAGCTGTCCAGAAGCGTATGAATCAAACGGTATAAATGACAGGAAGACACCATAGCCTATCGGGAACAAAAACATTAAGCCCATCGCGGTTAGGATAACCATCGATAGTGACCAACGCGTTTTCTTTGGCGCTAGTTGGATTGCTTTAACTGCCTTCATAATGCACCTTCTTACCAATCAACTTCGATTTCACAATGGCTAATATCAACAACATAATGAATAAAATCACAGCTAAGGCTGAACCTTGCCCTATATCAAACAGCACAAAGCCAGTGCGATACAACAAGTTAACCAACATATCAGTGGCAAATGCAGGGCCGCCATTTGTCATGACATTTACGATGGTAAAAATCTGGAATGACTCCACAACAGATATAATCAACAAGAAGTACGTCGTTGGCATCACAAGTGGGAAAGTCACGCGTCTAAATACATGCCACTTTTTACCGCCATCAACCTGAGATGCTTCATATAGTTCATTGGGGATCGCTTGCAGACCAGCAACATAAATGACCATGTCATAGCCAAGCTGTTTCCAGGTATTGACTATAATAACAACCCAAAGGGCTAACATTGGTGACTGCAACCAAGTAACCTTCTCAGCACCAAACACTGATAATATATTGTTAATCAGCCCAAAATCAGTCGCGAATATCCAGCTCCAGATAACAGAAATAGCCACAGTCGATGTCACTGACGGCAGGAAATATGCGCCACGTAGAAAGCGGACAAGCTTGGTTTCATTAACTAAAAAGTTAGCTAATAAAAGAGCGAGTCCTAACCTGACAGGGACGGATATCACTACGAATATCAAAGTAATATAGAGTGAATTTCGAAATTCATCACCAGACAGCAATTCTTTGTAATTATCCAGCCCGACATAGGGCATGTCATTACTTAGAAAATTCCAGCTATGAAAACTATAAATAAAGGACGAAACTATCGGCCAATACGTAAATATACCTATAAGCAATAAGCAAGGTAGTACAAATAAATAAGGTGCTATTCTTTTCATAGTTTTGCTTTATAGGCGGAATTGCTTCCGCCAATTCAATAATTAAAGGCGAGATTCAACTCGGCGGTTAAACGCTTTCAGGGCTTTATCTGCACTTTGCTGGCCTAGCGCAATTGATTCCCAAATACCTTGCTCTTGCGCTCGGATCCACGCCATTGCAGGTGGACGAGCTCGCCCTTGAGCCACTGGTAACTGCTCCATTGCTGCACCAAAATCAGGGTTTTCTTCAAGCAGTTTTTTAGACGAGTCTGTTTCTAACGCGTGCTTATTTACAGGCATATAACCCGTATGCTGAAACCAAGTCGCACTCGTATTTACTTGTGCTAAATATTCCATAAATTGCCAAGAGGCCGCTTTTTTATCATCGCTAATATTCGCCATCATGCCGACACCAGCACCGCCGATTGGCACACGGCATTCAACCGTACAAGGCATCGGTAATACAACCAAATCATCACCGAGCAAGCGCTTGTAGTCACCAAGGTTACCAGTGGTGTCAAAATGAATTGCAACACGGCCTGAACTGAAGTGTTGTTTCACCATCTTCTCGTCAGTAACACTTTCAGCGGAAGCCACTCGGTGCTTGTGGTACAAATCCCCCATCCACTGGAAGGCTTCAATCGTAGCTTCATCTGCTAAGCCTGATTGGTTTGTTGTGGCATCAACCCAATCACCACCGTTTTGCATTACCAAGCCAAAACGAGTGAACTGGCTTGGTGTATTTATGCCATAAACGTTGTCCGCTCCCAGTTCGCTCTGTACTGTCTTAGCAACATCCAAAATTTCATCAAACGATGTCATCACTGGAACAGATTCATAACCCGCTTTTTCTAACAACGACTTATTCACATACATTAGTGGTGTCGAAGAATTAAACGGCATCACGTAATTACCGTCTTTATAATTACCTATCTCTAACGCAAATGGCTGAAGCTCTTCAGTGAACGCTGTGTTCTCGTCGTAATAACCATTAAGATCATTCAGCACACCAGCCTCGGCAAAAACACCGTATTGTGTCACCTCAAGCACTGCCATTTCAGGATTACGGCGAGCAGGAATAGATGCTTGAAGCTTAGTAATAATATCTGAGTAACTACCGTTATAAGTCGCTTTAACTTCTATGCTGTCATGCAAAGAATTAAAATCGTTAATGATATTTTCCAATACAACTTCGGCATCACCAGATTGGTTATGCCAAAGCTCAACGTGTACAGGGTTAGCTATCGCACCTGCCGCTACAAACGACAATGCCAATGCTGAAAGGCGCAGTTTCATGATTCATTCCGTGGTTATCTGAAAAACTGCGAAGTATGCTAAGCAAATAAAATGACATTTCTGTTTCAGTAATTCGTATGTTCGTTGAAAAGAGCTTTGCAACGATTGCAGAAGAAAGATAAATATATGTTTATTGGCGAAATTAATATTTTGCAATCAAAGTTGCAATTGGATGAATTTTGCAATTTTGACATTTAACCGTCATTTAAACTGGTTATATTCAGCGTAAATGTACTATTCATCGTGAATGAAATGAACAATAAACAAATCAATTACCAAGTAAAATTTCGCAATGCCATTCAACAACTTATTGTGGGCGTAGAAGGTAAGCTCACCAAATCAGAAGTTAAAGTCATCGACTATTATCTAGCAAATACAGACCACGCTGGGCACAGTGGAAAACAAATTGCCGAAGCAACTTATGTCCATCCATCAACCCTAGTCAGGCTTGCACAAAAATTAGGGTTTCGAGGTCATCCTGAGCTCAAACAGTATTTAATTAAGTTTGCTAATCAATCTGTCGATGCGAGTGATCGTCATCAACACACCCTGTCACAGATGGAAGGTTCGGTACTACAATCCACCATCAACCAAGAGATTGAACACCTAAAACTAATAACCAGTGCAATATCGCAACCGTTGCTAGATGAAGCCTGCCAGCTAATCTTGTCGGCGAATAAAGTCTTTATAAATGGTCAGGACAATACTGAAGGCGTCGCCAATCATTTTTCACGTCGACTGAACCGCTCCGGTATTGATACTGCAACGGTTTCATTAGGCCGTTCTAAACTTGCTGAATGCCTGACAACATCTCAACCCGAAGATGTCCTCATTTTATTTTTCAATAACACGATGAGTGAAATGACCGAGAAACTGATCAAGATAGCCAGAAACTTGCAGTTACAGGTCATCGGCATTAGCGATCTCAGTTCACTGACTGTTCCCCAAGACTTATTGCTGCTGCGTATTTACCGTGGGGAAACTAAAGGAACTAAATCTGTCAGTCCCCCTTTAGTCATCAGTAACGCGATCATTCGTAACCTAACGGTATTAGCAGAAGAAAGAGTTATACAGGGGCTTCGCCGATTTGAAATGATCCGAGCATTAGAAAGTTAACGAATGATATTCAACGCCTGATATCCGATTAACCCAACGATTAAGATAGCAGTTGGATAAATTGAGCCTTTAACCAATTTCGCAGCGTCAATACCGATTCCAATTTCAGTTTTTCAGGCTGGCAGACAAAATAAAAGCTATGGTGCGGGTTCAATACTGGTTCGCCAACCTGTACTAACATGCCATGCTTAATATCGTCACGCACAAATTGCTTGTGGGTGATCAGCACCCCTAAACGACGAATGGTTGCCTGTACCGCTTGTACCGACGCGGTAAAGCTTAAGTTACGCTGCTGGCTCGGCACCACTAAAGTATTGGCATCACACCAAACTTGCCAGTCATTTTTACGCCTTGGATTAGTGGTAAAAATAGCCGGAAACTGTGCTAATAGCTCTGCAGGGGAAATATCCTCATTCCCTTCAATTAAATGCGGGCTACACACCATGATCAACTCATCGTCACCTAATTTTTCACAATGGTAGTCCTGCCAGTCATCCGACTGACCGTGAATCAGTGCGATATCGACCCCTTCATGCTCCAAGTCGAAGACATGAATAATGTTAGAAATTCGAATATCAATATTGGGGGCATGATGCTGAAAATCTGACACTCTAGGGATCCACCAATGCAAAGCAAGTGAGTTAACCATGTTTAGGGTTAACCGGTTTCCTTGCCCTTTATTGGCTAGCGATTCACTGGCTTCAACTATTTGCGTCAGCGCTGGTGCCACCTTGCTATAGTAACGACGCCCATCTTGATTTAGCTCGACTCGTCGTCCTACTCGACGAAACAACCTAATGTTCAGCTGACTCTCTAACGCTTTAATCGCCTGGCTCACCGCGGAGTGGCTGACATTCAGATGCTCTGCCGCCTCCGTCATACTTCCTGTCTCGGCAACGGCAACAAAGGCATAGATAGATTTAAGCGGTACGAGCTTTCTCATTAGTAAGTTTTTCTAACAGTTTTAGTTAATATTATTCGCTTTTTTAACCATCGCAAGCCACTTACAATTTTATTATCAAAAACCCGATGCTTATCCAGTTTTCACTCTCTAGACCAATCGTTTTCGTACTTAAGGAAATATAATGCCCACCGACCTTCGCCCCGTTGCTTTCATGCTTATCTCAACCTTTACACTGTCTTTTAACGGGCTGATCATGAAGTTTTTGAGTGGTAGCTTTAGCACTGAAGTGCTGGGGGCATTACGCTTTATTTTTCCGGCTCTTATCATGTTGGGGCTACTAAAGCTCTCTGGTTGGGCTATACCGGATAGCACCAACCGCCGCCCTATTATCATTCGAGCACTGTGTGTTGTTGGTAGCCAGTTATGCTTCATCACAGCTTTAAACTCACTCACATTAGTTGAAAGTGTGGTGCTATTTAGTACTGGTCCGTTATTTATACCTGTATTAGAAAAACTGTTATATAAAACCCCGATTCAAGCAATAACTATTTTTAATCTGGGGCTCACTTTCACGGGGGTGCTATTACAAGCAGGTAGCCCAGCAGGCATTGATATTCGCCCAGAGTTATTAATTGGTTTAGCCGCTGGTATGTTCAATGCCTTATCGCAGGTCACCTTGTTTAAAGGGGCTAAATCAACCTTGCCAGCGGCAGCGGTGAATGGTTGGTGCTTTTTACTTGCCGCGCTTATTTTGACTCCTGCTGCCACGCTGGCGGTGTTTAAATCAAACGGACAGGTACTGTACGACAACGTACAACTCCCAGAAGCCTCAACACTATTAATTGCAGCTATGCTCGCGTTGCTCGCGTTAAGTACCGTTGGCACCCAAATGTTTAGAGCCAAAGCCTATAAACTTGCATTATCAAGTTCAGAACTCGCACCTTTAATTTTCACCAATCTATTTTTCGCGATTATTTGGCAGGTACTGTTCTTTGATGAAAAAATGGCATTGAATAATGTGCTCGGTATTAGTCTAATCATTCTTGCTACCTTGGTTAATACCTTCTATCCAAGGTGGCTACAGTATCAACGTGCATGTAAACATCAGCAGCTCAGTGTTAGGTAATAATCAGTTAATGATTGCTAGGAAAATCTAACCGATGTTGCTGCGGGATACCGTGTTTACTGCAATATTTTTATTTATGGGATCAAAATACGGCCCATTTGTACTCGAAAGAAGAGCCAAAATAAGAACCGCCCCTGCTTACCAGAAGTAAACAGGAGCGATGAATATTGCTTAGGCATGTTTTTTAGCTGCTAAAGAAACCTTCAATCTGGCTCAGCTCATCGGTTTGAGTCAAGGCTAGCATTAACATGATACGTGCCTTCTGTGGGTTAAGTACCCCAGCAGCAATAGCGTGCTCTTTAGGTGTTACAAGCCCCGCACCAGTTCGACTAGACAACACAATTGGATAACCTTCTTCCTTGAGAGACTGAATTTTCTCCCTAACAGCCGTCGGCGTTGAACCATTACCGCTACCAGCAACAACGATACCCTGTGCGCCAGCTTTAATGAGCAAATCTAACTGATCTGCCTGCATGTCTTGGTAACTATAAACAATATCGACTCTTGGCAAAGATTCTAATTCTGACACATCAAAATTCGGCTTACCCATCGCTTTTGCTGGCTCATAATAGAACCTCGGCTGACTACCAGCAAAGGTGCCTAAGTAACCTTGATCGTGAGCCTTGAAGGTATCGAGAGAAATGGAGCTTGTCTTCGATGTGTAATAAGCGGCACCAATGGCATCATTAAGCAAAATCATCGTACCTCGCCCTACAGCCTCATCACTTGCCGCTAACTTAACAGCATTTAACAAGTTCATTGGGCCATCAGCACTGATCGCTGTTGCCGGGCGCATCGCCCCAACCACTACAATTGGCTTATCCGTCTGATTAACCAAATCCATGAAAAAAGCCGTCTCTTCAGTGGTGTCAGTACCATGCGTGATCACGATACCCTTCGTATCCCCCGCAAGTAACTCATTGGCTTTATTCGCCATATTAATCAGGATCTCACCTGTAATATTCGAGCTCGACGTATTCGCGACTTGAACACCATCGACTTCAGCAACATCGACAATATCCGGCACGGCCTCAATTAAAGTAGAAACAGCAATCTCACCAGCTTTATAGCCTGTAACATCGGTGGATTTCGCCGCTGCACCAGCAATCGTACCACCAGTGCCTAGAATTGCGACCTTAGGCAATGAGTCAGCCCACGTTGAAGTCGAAAAAGCGAGAATAGAAGCAATTGTGGTTGCTGTAATAATTTTGCGCATAATAGCCTTACCTATAATGTTTATTTTGTCATTAAATATGGCTAATGCACAGACTGTGCCAAACGAGCATGCCGTTAAATTGGGGATATTTGAAAGATGAAATTTGCTTGAGATGGGTAATTACAGTGCAAGCCGCACTAAACTAAAGCAAACTTAGGAATTAAATCATATAATTTTTAGAAAGTTAGTTTCTAAAACACACATGGATGTAGCTATGCAGAATCGACTAGGCACCGCAATACAACTCGTATTGGCCATTGCTATTTTTTACCTGGGTTACACCATTTACACGTTCACCAATACTATTAATAAAGTTGTCGACACCTATCCGCAAATGATGGCAGATATCAACACCACGGCGGATAAACTCGAAATTGAACAGTGGCTGTTACTGGCAAAAACCTTTGAAGCGCTAACACCCCAAGCTTTAATACTGGCTGACGACATCAAAACAACCATTAACGATGTTAATCAAACTGTTGCTTCAGTCGATCAAAAAATCCCACGATTTTTAGATGAAGTAAAAGCCATACGCAGCGAAACTATCCCTTCGGTTATTCAAACGGTGGAAACCGTTAATACAACCGCTCTGCCTAATACGTTGGCTGAGCTTGAAAGCTACCGCAAAGAGATACTCCCTGCGGTATTAGTCGAAAGTAAAGGTTATCGGGAGACCACTATTCCCGCTGTCATTATCGAGTCAGAATACTTACGCCAAGACGTGCCAATCATTCTGGCGAAGACTGACGAGATTGTAGAAAAAAGCGAACAACTTACCCAACAAGCAACTCAAGGGGCAGTGAAAGGCGTTATTCTCTCGCCAGTAAACTTAATCCGTGATGCTGGAACAGAGTTGAGATCCAAAATTCAAGAATAACTCGTTGTGTTGTGTATAGAAGCATCAATCTCATTATTGAATACACCGATACAGCTAGCGATAAAAATGAGTTTAGCTTGGTGGCTCACCAACAGCATGGGTAATCGTCACAGTTTTGATTAACAAAAATATCAACAAAATGTCACAGAAATACGTTCTTAATCAAATACCCTACTATTACAACGGATTTAATAGCACTTTTATCGTCACAGATCAGTGCTAATGTAAGGAATAAGCTGAATTGATGGAACATTTAACACTGCACCCTATCGAAAAGATATCTGGAATCGTTAACCTCCCTGGCTCCAAAAGCATTTCAAATCGGGCATTAGTCCTTGCTGCACTTGCCGAAGGAACAACAAAATTAACTAATTTATTAGACAGTGATGATACTAAGCATATGCTTACGGCCCTTACTCAATTTGGTGTCGAGTATCAACTCTCTCACGACAAAACGGAATGTACTGTTCAAGGCCTAGGAAAACCATTTAATTGCTCTACTTCATTAGAGGTGCTTTTGGGTAATTCTGGCACATCAATGCGAACGCTGGCCGCAATATTATGCCTTGGCGAAGGCGAATACATTCTTACGGGTGATCCTCGAATGAAAGAGCGGCCTATCGGCCATCTAGTTGATGCTTTAGATCAAGCGGGCGCAAACATTGAGTACCTAGAAAACGAAAATTATCCGCCTCTTAAAATCAGTGGAACAGGTTTGGTCGGGGGCAACGTTTCTATCGATGGTTCTATTTCGAGTCAGTTTCTCACAGCAATACTGATGGCTTTACCGTTAGCAAAAAACGATACCACCATTGAGATCCTTGGTGACTTAGTTTCCAAACCTTATATCGATATTACGATTCAATTGATGAAGCGATTTGGTGTTGAGGTTGAAAACCGTAACTACCAGCAATTCATAATAAAAAGTGGTCAAAAATATATTTCTCCCGGTAATGTTTTAGTGGAAGGTGACGCTTCATCTGCCTCCTACTTTTTAGCCGCTGCTGCGGTAAAAGGCGGTGAAGTGCAAGTGACGGGTATTGGCAAGCACAGTATCCAAGGAGATATTCAATTTGCCGATGCGCTTGAAAAAATGGGCGCTGTGATTGAATGGGGAGACGACTACATTAAATGTCGTCGCAATGATCTCGTGGGTATCGATATCGATTGTAACCATATACCAGATGCAGCAATGAGTCTCGCCATCATCGCTTTATTTGCCAAAGGTCCAACAACTATCCGCAACATATATAACTGGCGAGTTAAAGAAACAGATCGTTTGGCAGCTGTCACGGCAGAATTAAGGAAAGTCGGTGCGAATGTAGAAGAAGGGCACGACTACATAATCGTTGAATCCATTAATGATCTACAGCACGCTGAAATTGACACCTATGATGATCATCGAATTGCCATGTGTTTTTCGCTCATTGCACTTAGTGGTACTGCTGTAACGATCAATGATCCGAAGTGCACCTCGAAGACTTTCCCAGATTACTTTGACAAACTTAAAAGCCTCTGTCAGTAACACTCACCTTCAATAAAACTTCTCATTACAGGCATAGAGCTTAAGACTAATTCGCCTTAAGCTCTTTTCGTTCAAAAGCCGCTTATTTGCTCATAATAATCGATTTATTAACACCCACTTCTGCAATGAAATCTTGATCATGGCTGACTAAAATAAAGGCCCCTTTATAGTCCTTCAGCGCTGTAGCCAAAATTTGTTTAGACTCAATATCTAAATGGTTGTCTGGCTCATCAAGCAGTAGCAAAGGTGAATTCGCCATGTGGCTAACCATTAGCATTGAAAGTTTCATTTTCTCTCCCCCACTTAAATGAGCCACCTTTCGATATACAGAGTCGCGCCTAAATCCAATGCCTGCCAATAGTGTCCGAGCGTCACTTTCTGCCAGCCCCTCACAATTATTCATTAAGCTAACCAGCATTGTTTCGTTAAGCTCCAATAATCCAAAATGTTGATCCAAATACACGGTGTCAGTGTGCAGTTTTATGACTCCTGTGTAATTAGAGCCAGCCCCTTGGATCGCTTTTAACAACGTTGATTTACCACAGCCATTACCCCCAGACAGATAGCCTCGTTCGGCTTGAGAGAGCGAGAACGATAGCGCTTTACCCGAACCATACTTCAACCGACAGTCTTCAACCTTTAGCAAGGTACGCTTCTTTACGCAGCTTGATTGCTGTAAATACATGGCTTGGGGCTTTAACGTTTCCTGTTGTTGCTTCAACACCTGTAATTTCTCTTGATTACGCTCCAAGTAGTTCATCTGATTTATCGCAGCCGCAGCTAGGCTCTGCCCCGCCTTTTCCTTCATAGCATCCATTAATATCTTGGGTTGGCTGCCAGATCGTCTTATTCGATTTCCGTGCGCTTCTCTTTGCTGCGCCTTTTCTTTATTCGCCTGAGCTTGACGTTCAAGTCGCTTTTGTTCTGATTTATAGTGGAGAATCTGCTTATCCAATGCATCTGCTTGGATAGATGATTGCTCGAAATACGCATCATAGTTTCCACTGAAAAAACGCAGTCCTAAACTTGTTAGCTGATAAATACCATCGACATGCCTAAGTAAAGTACGGTCATGACTAATCAGTAGTATTTTTCCTTCAAACTGCTGAAATTGTTCAATTAACCATTGCCGACCACCAGCATCTAAATGATTCGACGGTTCATCGAGTAATAGAATGTCTGCATCGGATTCGAACAATTGGTGTAACTGCAAAAGTGCCAGTTGTCCCCCGCTCAAAGTATGACAATAAGTATTAAGGTTCGACTCGATCCTAAGCGCTTTAAGTGTGTCGAGTGTACGGGTTTCTATTTCCCAATCTTCTCCAACCACATCAAAGTGCGCTTGTTCACAGCTACCCAGCTCTATGGCGCGCAGAGCCAGGATCTTATCGTTGATGCCGAGAAAGTCTGCGATACGCTGATTGCTATCTAACAAGACAGAAGGTAATTGTGAATAAGCAGCGATCTTACCTTGGGACGACACAGAACCTTGGCTGGGATGAATATCCCCAAGTAACAAAGAAAATAAAACCGACTTTCCGGCCCCGTTTCGCCCAACTAACCCTGTAATGCGGCAGTTTAAGCTCAGATCGAGATCTCGAAACAGCCATTCACCCGTATCAAGTTGGAATGACAGTTTATGTGTATATATTGCAGGCATAAAAATACCTCCTTTTACGAAAACAAGTAAAAGGGGTTGTACCTTTCTATCGACGATAGATTGGCTAAGCCGTTACTTAGATGCAAACACCGCGCACGAACGAATATTGTTCAGATACGGTATTTCTCTGATTTTCTGCAAGATAGAAATGACGAAGTAACGCCCACTAACCCCTAGTGTCCAAATGTTTATTGCTAATAAAATGGATGTCAGGAAGTTAGTACTTCATTGGCGCGTTAAATCCTATAGATATGATGGCGATGATTTTAACGATAAGGGTATGGAAGAGTCAAGATTGTCCATCTTTAGCTATATATTTCCATTTATATAACAGGAGCCCCCTCCCTTATTATTTATTCACCAGCTGCATATTTCCGCTCTTTTTGTTCACTTTTTTGTCACACACCTGTCAACTTCACATCATCTAACTGTCACTTTCCAAGCTAATAATGTGCAACATCGAATGTGTACACGTGTTCACATTACCTCTCTGTTGTAATTTGCCTTTATGTCTTGGAGACACGCAGTGATAAATTCTGGAATACCACATCGTGCATTGAAGCACAGCCTAGTGTGCCTTTCTCTTGCTTATGCTGGCTTAGCTAGCGCAGCAAACTACGAAATTTCTGTTGTTGCTGGTGGCGCAGGTCCAAATGACCATTACCGTACAGATGCAATCGAGATGGCTGCTAACATTTTGATGCAAGAAGCCGATGCCGTAGGTGAAGAGCTAACAATCACCGTTAACAAACGTAACTACTCTGATTGGGATAGTTTCAAGCAGGCAGTTACCCTTGCATCAGAGTCTGGCTCTGCGCCCGA
This sequence comes from Photobacterium makurazakiensis, assembly GCF_050336715.1. Lineage (NCBI taxonomy): Bacteria > Pseudomonadati > Pseudomonadota > Gammaproteobacteria > Vibrionales > Vibrionaceae > Photobacterium > Photobacterium makurazakiensis. Next base: position 34,887 of record NZ_JAKJSJ010000028.1, on the reverse strand, counting down.
CATTGTAGTAACAGGCCACGTCGATATCGCACCTTGGGCGCAATCGGGATTGATTTCACCTGTTGAAGATTATGTCGACATGGATGCATGGCCACTTAATAATTTGTATCCAAACCTTGTCGAAATGTCTTCTTTCAACGGTATGGTTTATGGCATTCCTCAAGATTCTGAAGCCCGTCCATTCTTTGCGTGGAAAGAGTACCTAACAGGCATTGGCTACGATGACGCAGCAATAGAATCCATGCCAGATCGCATCGAATCAGGTGATTACACCTTATATGACATGCTAGATGATGCAAAAAAAGCGCAAGACAAAGGCCTAGTCGCAAAAGGTTACGGCTTCTACCCTCGTGTGACCAATGGCCCTGATTTCTGGCAGTTTTACACCAGCTTTGGTGGCAAGCTACAAGATGCAGACTCTGGTCGCCTAATTTTCGATAAAACCGCCATGGAAAAAACCTACCAATTCTTTATCGATGCCGTGGAAATGGGCGTTACTCGTCGTAACCACATTGGTACACCTTGGGATCAATGGTATGCAGAAGTCGCAGACGGTAAAGCAGCCTTCTGGCATGGCGGCACTTGGCACTACTCTCGCTACACCGAAGCTGAAGGTCTCGACGATTTCTTTGGCAATGTACAGTTCAGCCTGATCCCATCAGGTAGTGCTGAAGACAAAGACAATGCAAATACCCTAACTCACCCAGTTGTTTACCTTGTTACTCAGCAAGACAACGAAGACAAAATGGAAGTCGCAGCCAAGCTAATTAAAATTGCTTCGGAGCCTCGAATTAATACGCTTCATGCCATTAAGTCATCTCACTTAGGCATAAGCCCAGAACAAATGAATATCGGTTTGTACAGCAACGACCGCTGGGCAATGGAAGCAACGGAGCGTCTACTTCCTCACGCAAGCTCAATGCCAAACAACGCTGATTTTGGTTCATTTTGGAACATCTATTGGAAAGGCTTGGAAGCTAGCTGGACAGGCCAGAAAACAGCTAAACAAGCTGTCGCCGACGCGGAACAAGAGCTTCGCGGTACCCTTGGCAACGGTGTGATTATTCAATAATCCAAACCGTAATTCCCTCCGGCAGATTTGCCGGAGGGTAATAGAGAGAACACCATGAATCGTTCAAAAACACTAGGGCCAGTGATGATGGCACCCGCTCTGGTCTTTGTTGTCTTATTCTTTCTGCTACCCGTTGTTATGACAGCTGTATTCTCATTTACCAATATGAGTACGGCAACAGGGATCAGCAGCGGAACATACCAAGTAACGCCTTCAGCTCTTCGCAATCTGAGTGCCGATTACGGCATGAATGAGCTTGCTAACGAGCTTAAGGAAACCCGCTTTACCGTTGATCAAGCTGGCCTTGATACGCTTGCAGAAGATGATACCGATGCACGCTTTATCGCACAGATGCAAACAAACCTACTTGGGCAGTCATTCGATAACCGCCGTGAGCTAACACGTGAGATGCGTAAACTACGCCATAGTCCGCGTAGTACTCGTGAGTTGAATGGCATGGCCAACCAATTTCAGCGTTCGGTCGGTACAACACGATACGATACCAAAACCGACATGCTTACTGCCGTTAACGCAGCAGGGATAACGTTAACAGATACTGAAGCCGAAGCGCTGCTAAAGGCATCATACACGGGTTGGGTTTGGACTAAAGAAAACTACCAGCGTATGACTTCGCTGCCTGATACCAAAACAGCCTTGAGCAACACCATTGTCTATGTATTCACCACGTTGACTTTGTTTAATATTGGCTTTGCGTTAGTACTAGCAATCGCCACTCACTACATGCCAAAAAATATTGCAGGTTTTTACCGAGCAGTTTGGTTGCTGCCACGTATCACCCCGCCAGTACTATATGTACTGCTATGGAAATGGTTGGCATGGGACACTGGCTTTATTTCAAACCTGCTTGGTATGTTCGGGGTCGCGTCGAAAAACTGGATGCTCGACACTCCAACCCATGCGTGGACTTTCGTTGTCTTAATTAATGGCTTCGTCGGTGCATCAATGGGCATGTTAGTACTGTCTTCTGCGATTAACGCGATTCCGAAAAGCCATTTCTGGGCAAGTGAAGTCGACGGCGCTAATCGCTGGCAGCAGATCCGCTACATTATTTTGCCCCAGTTACGCTGGCCAATCCTATTTATGACCTGTTACCAAACGCTATCACTACTGGCTTCATTTGATTACATCCTGCTTGCAACAGGCGGCGGTCCTGGTGGCTCGACCGAAGTTTGGGCGCTGCGTGCCTTCCGCACAGCATTAAGTAATTATGCCGGCAACTTACAATACGGTTATGGCGCAGCCCTTGCCATGGTATTAGTCGCCATCGGTATAGTGATGTCTATCGTTTACCTCAAAATGTTTGGCTTCAAAAAGATGGTTGCCAAGCCACGTATCGAGATTTAGGAGGATTTATGTCAGATATCCGTACCAGCCGTAAATCTATCATCGCATTAGGTGTACTGAGTGCCCCTTTGTTGCTGATGTATCTGTATCTCATCATCGATACTTTCTCTAATACCGCACCGGGGGCGCTATTGCCCTACGAATTCACCTTAGAGCATTGGCGGTTCTTGTGGGAAGACTTACCCGGTAAACCAAATATTTGGGGCGTAACATTCAATACCTTTGTGTTCTCGGTGGTCTCAACCTTGCTGACGCTATGTATCGCATCGACTGCCGCTTACGCACTATCGCGGTTGAATATTCCAATGCGCAGCTTTTTCCTTGGCGGCGTGATGGTGTTGCACTCATTCCCAACGGTCACCCTGTTAATTGCGATATTTTTGATCCTGCAATACGTCGGCCTATACGACACTTTGATCGGCGTTATTTTGGTAAAAGCGTCACTTGAGCTGCCATTTGGTATTTGGATTTTAAAAGGTTTCTACGACTCTGTGCCATGGGAGATAGAAATGGCTGCCATGCAAGACGGTGCAAGCCGTTTTACCGTGTGGCGTAAAATCGTTCTGCCTCAAGTTGGTTCGGCGTTAACTGCACTGGGCATCTTTTCATTCCTCGCAAGTTGGAGTGAGTTCATTCTGCCACAGGTATTAGCACCGGGTAACGATGCACAAGTTCTATCGGTCTACTTGGCTGGCTTAATCGCCGATGACAACAACTTTGATATGGCAATGTTTAAATCTGTCGGGCTGTTCTATGTACTGCCCGTGATCATTCTTTTCGCAATTTTCCAAAAACAGCTAATGAACATGTACAGCGGAGGCAATAAAGGCTAATGGGTATTCAAATTAACAACTTCACAAAAACGTTTGGGGATACCACCGTTATTGACAACCTGAACTTAGAAATTGGTTCTGGTGAAATGATCGCCCTACTTGGTCCCTCTGGCTGCGGCAAGTCGACCACGTTGTTTGCCATTAGCGGCATCCACAAGATTGACAGCGGTAGTATTGTTTTTGCTGGCAAAGATGTCACGAAGCTACCACCGCAAGAACGCAATGTCGGCGTGATCTTCCAGTCATATGCGCTATACCCGCACATGACTGTTGAAGAAAACATCGCATTTCCGCTGATGATCCGCAAAGAAAGCAAAGCTGAAATTAAACGCAAAGTCACCGACATAGCCAAGCTGGTTCGAATTGACAACTTATTGCACCGCAAACCAGCCGAACTGTCTGGCGGCCAACAGCAACGTGTTTCTTTAGCTCGTGCCATTGTACGTGAACCGGATGTATTGCTACTGGATGAGCCACTGGCCAACCTTGATGCCAAGTTACGCCTTGAGATGCGATCTGAGATCCGTCGTATTCAACAAGAAACGGGCATTACCGCCGTCCTGGTTACCCACGACCAAGTGGAAGCAATGAGCATGTGTGATCGTATTGCCATTATGAACGGTGGCAAGATTGTACAGGTTGATGCCCCGACCGAGATGTATTCCAACCCAGTAAATGAATTCGTTGCCGGCTTTTTGGGCAATCCACCCATTTCATTCATTTCTGGTGAGATTTGCAACAACCGTTTTATCAACGGAGAAGATGGGATCACCCTGCCGCTCGTTGAAGGACACAGCGATAATCAAACCGTTAAAGTTGGCTTACGCCCAGAGCACGTCATTCTATGTAGCCAAGAAAACAGCAACGAAGAAAATACCGCGACTGTGTGCTTCATTGAGAACCAAGGCCGTGAAAACCTCTATGACCTAAAACTACCCGATGGCAACATCATCCGCACAATCCAACCTGTACGTGATGACCTAAGCCTTGGCGATACTGTTCATTGGGCTATAAAAGCTAAACACATTCTAATTTTCGACCAACAGGGAGACCGCCTACATGCTGCGCCAGCAACGTTTAAAAAAGCTAGTTAATCGAGCTAATCAGTTTCCTCTTTGCATTGCCCACCGTGGTGCAAGTGGCCATAAGTTAGAAAACACACTTGAAGCATTTGCCTATGCCGCAAAACTCAACGCTGAAATGTGGGAAATTGATGTTCGCTTAACCGCTGATGGCACCTGTGTTGTAAGTCACGATGATAATCTCATGCACACCGCAGGTATTGATGTTGATATCTCTAAAATGACCTACAAAGCCCTGCAACAGCATGCTTTGTTCAATGGCGAGCTGGTACCAACGTTCGAACAGGTACTTGCACTGGCAATCGACACCGATTGTGGCCTTTATATTGAATTGAAAGGTGAAGGGGCTGGTCTGGAAGTATTACGTATTCTTGATACACAACCGTATGAGAACATCAGTATTGGCAGTTTTACTCCTGAGTGGGTCGCCGAGCTGGATGAGTATGGCTGCCCTTACCCACTTTCGGTACTTGTTCGTGTGGGTGATTGCCCATTCGAACAAGCAGAAAAAGCAAAAGCCGATATGATTCACCTCTGCTGGGAGCGTGCTTCAGATACACCACATAAGCTCTTAACCCCAGCACTGATGGACAAGGCAAAAAGCCTGAACTTACCCGTCATTATTTGGCATGAAGAACGACCAAGCGAAATTGAAAAACTGATCAAGATGCCGGTGGTAGGCATCTGTTCCGATCTCCCTGAGTTAATTACAGGCCATCGCCCAGATCCGAGTAACCCCATCGAATTGGTATTACACCGTGGTGCCAATGATGTCGCACCAGAAAATACTCAAGCAAGTGCAGTTATTGGTTATCGTATGGGTGCCAAAGTCATTGAGCTGGATCTCAATACCAGTGCCGATGGTAAATTGATGGTGATCCACGATTTAACCGCTGATCGTACGACCAGCTTGCAGGGCTTAATCCGCGAATTAGACAGCCACCAGCTAATGGGGAGCGATGCGGGAAGCTGGTTCGATAAAAGTTTTAAGCAAGAACACGTTAAGCTTTTTGCTGATTACCTGGTGCTATCCGCTAACTTTGATGGTCAACTGTATGTTGAGCTAAAAGAAGCAAATGTCGACCACGTTATGCAAGAAGTCATTCAGCACGATGCCATCGAACGTTGTTTTTTTTGGAGCTTTAACAGCGAATATCTCGACGAAATACGTACTCGCTACCCCGACGCAAAACTCATGAAACGCCGTCAAGATTTTGCTTCATTAGAATTGCTCGTCGAAGCAGGTAAGCCCGCTATTATTGAGTATGACTACCTAATTGATAACTTAGATGAGTTTAGCCAGTGTCGAGACCAAGGGATCAAAGTGATGCTTCGCTATCCGGGTAGCGATCTTAACTCGTGGATTGAGCTTATCAAGTTACAACCGGATATGGTTAATATCGATCATCCTTTTGCCTTTATCAAAGCCTACAAACTATGGCTGGCACAGGAGTAGCACTTGAGTAACTCCAAGGTAAAACAAGTCACGTCTGTTGACGTCGCCAAAGCAGCTGGGGTTTCCCGAGCTGCGGTCTCTCGGACATTCTCTAATAACGGCTATGTCTCAGAAGCGACAAAAGAGAAAGTACTTATTGCTGCGAAAACGCTTGGCTATCGCGTTAATCACCTTGCACGCAGTCTAAACCGCCAGCGCTCTGACTTGGTGGGTTTAGTGGTGGCGGATATGGATAATCCATTCCGTAGCCAACAGGTTAATGATTTAAGCGAAGCAATTTTGGCCAATAACTATCGCCCTCTGCTGATCCCGACGGCAAAAGGGCGAGACAGCTCGCAGGTCATTGATATGCTTCTGCATTACAACGTATCTGGCGTGATTATTACCTCAGATACGCCACCTGCGGCTATCTATCAAAACTGTGCTGAGCATCAGGTTCCAGTCGTACTCATCAATAAGCAAGATGAACACCCTTTTGTCGATCGCGTATTTTGCGACAACATCAAAGGCATTAAGTTAATTATTGATGCCTTTCGCGAGAAGCAATGCCAGCATATTGTCGTCGTCAGCTCGGAAGCTAACTCCTACAGTATCCGAAAGCGTGAACAACTTTTTTGCCAATACGCCCAGCAAATAGGGCTAACGACAGACGTCGTTTATCCACATACCCACTGTTATCAAGGTGGGCTAGAGGCCGCTGATAAGCTGTCTCAATTAACCACTCAACCAGATGGTATTTTCTGCACTAATGATTATCTCGCATTGGGCGTCATTGATGGAATCAGAGAAACCCAAGGCCAAGATATTCTCGCCAACCTGCCAATCGCAGGGTTTGATGACATGTTGCAAGCTAAATGGAAGAGCTACCAATTAACCACGATCAAACAAGCAACAGATAAAATGGCGGCCCTCTCGGTTGAACTGCTTATCAGCCGAATTCAAAACCCAGAACAAGAAGCCCGTACCTATCATCTGGATGTCTCTTTGATCCGCCGTGACTCACTGTAATGGAATAACAATGAACAACGAACTACAACAGCGCTATACCTTCGTTTGCCAACTTGCGAAAGAAGCAGGCCAGCTAGCCTACTACTACCAAAGAAAACTTATTGAAAATGGCCTGACTATTGATGTTAAAGGCCAACAAGATTTTGTGAGTGAAGCCGATAAAGAAACAGAAATATTTATTCGTCAGCAACTCACACAAACGTTCCCTCAAGATGGATTCTTAGGTGAAGAGAGCGGAGAAGGTAGTGGTCAACATAACGGCGAAGAAAACGATAACGATAGCACTACCGGTACCTGGGTCGTTGACCCGATCGACGGCACAACCAATTTTCTTCGCAAACAGCCAATGTGGTGTGTTTCTATCGCCTACTTAGTTGATGGGGTACCTGTCATTGGTGCAATTTACGACCCTTGCCATGACGAGCTGTTTTCTGCACTACACGGCGAAGGGGCATGGCTTAATGAGCAGCCTCTCAAAGTCAACCAAGGAAGCAATGACATGGTCGGTTTGGTCAATCTGGGGTATTCCGCCAAGATGCCTCTCGATACTTACCTCACGACCATGAAACGATTGCTAGATCATGGCATCGAACATCGCCGCCATGGTTCAGCGGCCCTCGGTTTAGCGCATGTTGCTGCTGGTCGTTTCGATGGCTATCGTGAAGATTTTCTTAACGCATGGGACATTATGGCTGGTGTTGTGATCCTTCAAGAAGCAAGTGCTGACGTTATCCTCAATGAAGTACCGGGTGGTTATACTATTCAAGCCTGCACCCCCGCATTAACCGACTTACTTAAGGGCTAAAGTTTAAAGGCTAAAGTTCATCAGTAAACCTAGATATTCATGGTGCCGGTAATAAGCATATTGCTTGGTCGCCATGAATTGCTGTTCATTTCATTCTCGGCTCTACATCCATGAAAATAAAACCAACACTAAACCACACGCATAGCTTGTGGTTAATCAGTCTTGTTCCTTTAATATGGGGAATGCTGACAGCAACAACCAACCTGCTTGTGCCCTATTTAAAAGACGTTTATTCACTTAGCTATACCCAGTCTATTTGGGTACAGGTCATCTTCTCTTCGACCCCCATTTTAGCTAGCCTTCCTACCGCAGCGCTTATAGGTCGCATCGGCTTTAAATCAAGTTTACAGCTCTCGTTAATATGCTCCGCTCTTAGTTGTTTACTTATGCTACCAGCAGGTGCGTATGCCTCTTACACAGCAACATTAGTGGCTATTTCTGTAGTTGCCGTAGCCGTTACCGCCTTACAAGTCGTTACGAACCCGATAATTGCTGAGCTTGGTCCTGAAGCTGGCGCTTCACAACGCCTCACATTTAGTTCAACCGTTAACGCGCTTGGCGTCACACTTGCCCCCATGCTTGCAGCCGGTTTTTTATTCCGTAGCTATGAACAAACGACAGCTGAGCAAGCCAACAACGTCCTGATCCCCTTCATCAGCTTGACGGTACTCATTACTATCATTAGTTTCGCACTAAGAAAAATACCTATTGCCTATCCTGCTAGGCCAGCGACGAGGCACTCGAATGACCCGTCAAAGCCAAATCGCGTTATGGCGATAAAGCAGCGCCATTTCTGGCTCGGGGTAATTGCAATATTCTGTTATACCGGTGCAGAAGTAAGTACTGGTACTTTTCTCATTAGTTACTTGAGTAATGCGGGGGGGATGACCTTTGCTGAAGCCAGTCGCTACATCGCAATTTATTGGGCAGGGGCAATGATCGGCCGCCTGATCGGCACTGTCTTATTTCTTAAAATTAATGCCCGCAAAATATTAATCTTGAACACAGTACTTGCGGCTTGTTTTGCCTTAACAGCTATTCTACTCCCAAGTAGAAGCGGCGGGCTCTTACTGGTATCACTCGGACTTTGCCATTCCATCATGTATCCGGTGATCTTCTCACTCGCGGTTAAAAACCTTGGGGATAACATGGCGAAAGCAACGGGTATCTTGGTGATGGCAGGGTGTGGCGGAGCAATTCTGCCCTTTGTTCAAGCCTTACTCGCAGATCGTCTATTCATTGCCGATACCTTCTGGCTTGGGTTTGGGTGCTACGCATTTATTTTATTTTATGCCACCGTCGGGTTTCGTGTCATCGCTAATCGGTCAACTCAACCCAATAGCACCGTGGCTATGCAAGCTCACCACCCTGACTCGCAATAAAGTATACAAATCAAACGACAAAAGCCCGCTTTACAGCGGGCTCTATCAATATAACCTTTTCAAACAATCAACGATGCTGCTTACTTTCTTTAATTGGTCGATAAATATACTTAAAACCAACTCTGAAAATTTGAATGATGATCACCGCCTGCATCAAAAAAGAGCTTACATAATGGAAATATTCATCGACAGGGTAAAACTGATTCTCTAGTGAAATCGTGGCCATCACCATCCCAGCGAGGATCAACACAGTAATAACCACGTTAAAGGCAATCATAAAAAGGTTTTTCAAAATATTCATAAACTTACCAATACCACACCGATGATTTGTTGCTGGTGTACTATTACCTTGAAAATAAAAAACAGTATTTTATATTTAAAGGCATTTTAGTGCAAACCTCTCAATGCTTACCTTTTAAGCAGCGACCATAACCGTATTACTCTCTTTCCTCTTTCGCATAGCGATTCGCTAAAATAGCACAGTAAAAAATCTGAATTTGATGGTAGAACATAATAGGCAGCAATATCATGCCTATCATTGGGTTGGCACCAAATATTACTTTTGCCATGGGTACACCCGCTGCCAGTGTTTTCTTGGTACCACAAAACACTGCAGCAATTTCGTCTTCACGGCTAAAGCCAGCACGACGAGCAAACCACTGCATACTATGTACGACTACCAGCAAAATCACGGTAGTAAGTGCTAACGTCAGTAACAATGTCGAAAGCGCGAAATCTTGCCATATTCCATCAACCACTGAATCACTGAATGCGTTGAACACAATCATCAAAATGACCCACTTATCGATTTTATTGATGATGGCTTTATGTCTCTCCAGTGTCTTCATTAGGGCTGAACGTGCTAGTTGACCCAGTACCATTGGCAGCAACAGCATGGTTGCGATAGATTTTACCGTTGCCAGAATGTCCATTTGCACGCCTTCCATACCCATGAAAACTTGGATAAGAAGCGGCGTGATCACGACACCCAGCAAACTCGATAATGAAGCATTAAAGATCGCACCCGGAATATTACCCTTGGCGACACTGGTCATTGCTACTGAAGAGGAGATAGTACTTGGCAAAACAAAAAGGTAACAGAAGCCAAATGCCAGTGCGGCAGGCATCATGGCATGAAATGCTGAGCCAAAGATAAGCCATAGCAGAGGGTAAGCAATAAACGTGGCACTCTGAACAAATAGGTGTAATTTCCAGTTTTTCACCCCTTGCTTAATCGCTTGAGGCGATAGCCCTACCCCATGCAAAAAGAATACTAACGCAATACCTAGCGCGGTTACTTTATCAAGGTGTAATAGACCGTTTGTTTGCCCAACAGTGGGCATAATAACAGCCAGTACGATTGCCATTAACATACCGCTTAAAAACCATTCTTTCTTAAAATACTGAACTATCTTACCTAGCACTTTGCACCTACTTGTGATCATATTGTGTCAACATGTCCCTGACGTCATGTTGGCATCCATTACACAATAGGTTACGCTAAACATCACTTCCTGCTATCGCAAATAAGTCATAATATGTCGCATACCAGACAAGAACGCCCTATACCCACGTTCAAAACGTTGCCGCGTCCGGTCTATGCTCGTGTTGAAAACTGGGATGACTCTGGCAGCCACACTCAATGGCATACCCACCATTGGGGCCAATGGTCCTATGCTGTTGAGGGTATATTGGTTGTGCACACTCAAGATGGTCACTATGTAGCGCCACCACAATATGCTATTTGGATACCAGAAGGCGTAAACCACCGGGTTATTTCCAATGGCGCAGCACAAATGCGTAGCTTATATATTTCATCAGATCTTCTCAATGAAGCGAGCTGGCACCAGCCAAGGGTATGTAGCATATCGCCATTGGTAAGAGAGCTGGTCTTACAATTTTGCCAGTTTGATAGTCATTACACTCTTAATGGCACAGATAGTCGTTTAGTCCAAGTACTGATCGATCAGATCTCTTTGCTGCCAACGGCCACCACACAACTCGTCATGCCAAGCGACAAGCGCCTGCTCACTATCGCACAAAGGCTACAAGCCGATATTGCTCAGCAAACCGATATTGAGCAACTCGGTGAACAAGTGGGTTTATCTGGTAGAAGTATCAGCCGCTTGTTCAAACAAGAAACTGGGCTTAACTTTCAACAATGGCGACAACGACTAAGATTATTAGAAGCCTTGAGCCAACTCGAGCATGGTGACCCTGTAACAAAAGTATCATTAGAGTGCGGCTACGATTCCGTATCAGCCTTCGTCTCTGTGTTCAAAAAACAGTTTGGTGCAACGCCGGGGAAATATTTTCGCCAAGTCTAATTTTATATTCCTTAATCGCTATCACTTAATTAAATAACATTTCTGGAATTCATCTTTAAACACTTGCTCAAAAAACGATTGAACGGTCGTTCAATCAATTCTATAGTTATCTCAAGTCAATGGGAAAAGCCCTAATCAAACCATTACAAAGAGAAAACATCATGACTGAAAAAATTAAACTCGACATTATTTCCGACGTGGTTTGCCCATGGTGTGCAGTCGGCTATAAACATTTAGAAGCCGCTATCTCTGAGCTTGGCCTTCAAGATAGAGTCGAAATTGAATGGCAGCCATTTGAGCTTAATCCGGATATGCCATCAAAGGGTGAAAACCTCCGTGAACATATTATGAAAAAATACGGTTCTAGTGCCAAAGAAAGTGCGCAAGCAAGAACTAGGATCACTCAAGCAGGGGCAGAGCACGGATTCACATTCGACTTCTTTGACGATATGAGAATGGTTAACACACTGGATTCACATGTTTTGCTAGAGTTCGCCAAAGAATCAGGCAATCAAACCGAACTTAAATTACGTCTCTTTAATGCATACTTCAGTGAGCATAAAGATATTTCTAAGAGAGACACGTTACTTCAAGAGCTTCAAACGGTTGGTCTAGATATCAATGAAGCCGTTAGAAGACTTGAAGACCATGCATTTGGTGAAGAAGTACGCAATCAAGAAGCCTATTGGCAACAACTGGGTATTTCAGCCGTACCAACGGTTGTTATTAATCGAGAAAGCGCTCTTGCTGGGGCACAAACCGTTGAAACTTATAAACAAGTACTCAAGCAAGTGCTTACCGAGCTTGCCTCAGAGCAATAGCCTCATTAGCCCTGCCTACTTGTATCAGCTAGAACTCAAAAGCCGCTCAGGTTACAATTGAACGGCCGTTCATAGCTGCTGGAGAGGAATACTACATCATGGCAAAAACTGCGAAATTCAACCGCGATGACGTCATTAAGAAAGCCACTAACCTGTATTGGGAAAAAGGCTTTCACGGCACTTCCATGAGAAATCTACAGGATGTCATCGATATGCGTCCCGGTAGTATTTATGCTTCTTTTGGTAGCAAGGAAAACTTATTCAAAGAAGCGATTAAACATTACGCAAGCATTAGCCAAGATCTCCTTAACGCATGCCGAGCTGACACCGACTCACCACTCGACGCCCTGAAAATATTCATAAAAAAAGCGGTACTTGATAGCCAGCAAACAGCTCCAAATGGTATGTGCATGCTGGTGAAAACCATCGCGGAGCTAACCGAGGAGCAGGAGGATCTACTCACAGAGGCGAAACACCTTCTCGCCAATATTGAAAATGCGTTTGCTAATGTCCTTCAAGAAGCCATTGAAAAAGGTGAGTTAGACAAGTCGAAAGATCCGCATCAACTCGCTAAATACGTCCAAATTCAAATTATGGGCTTACGAACTTATCTTCGTACTACTGGTAATACTTCGGCTGTTGAACAGCTAATTGATAATATGTTTAGCTGTGAGCTAGCAGGTTGAGTTTATTGAAGTCGTAATGGGAGAGCAGATTAAGTCGCACCTCGCCACCGAAGCTGATCGTTTGACCTAACGCACTTTTGCCCCAAAACGTGTTTAAATAGCAGTAAACCTTCATAAGAATAATTTGGTCAACAGGTTGTTGGCTAAATTGCGAAACAAGATGTTTCGTAAATCATCTCTGCCCCAAAGCTTTTTAGCCTCTGAGTCATTTGCGATTTACTGCATTTGCTTTCCGATAGAAAAGCTTATGTTCAGCTCTATCGGCTATTGTCAGTCTCAAAAACTCACCCCCCCCTTCACAGTTTTTTTTCTTAAATTGAAAATCTGGAAATAATACWATTAGTTCAAATAAATAACGATTAATAGGAACCTCTGAGCTGACCTATACTTACAAACGATGCTTAAAAGCTAGGAGAAAGCTTACAAGAYCATCAACATCAACTTCTCTTACTTAGGGCGGTGTAATGGCTACAGGTTCGCGAAATGRAGGGCAGATTCCTAAAGCTTTGGAATTTGATCGCATACTCGATGCTGCGCTGGAGATGGCGGCTGAGCGGGATGACTGGTCCAACCTTAGCTTTGTGGAACTGGCGAAATACTTCGGCACCTCCGTTAACCATATACGTCACTACTACGCGGATACCAATGCTATCGCTAATGCTTGGTTTTCACGTGCGCTTGAAGYCATGCTGRCTGCGGATCTTGAGGGCATTGAGGTGTTGCCGGTCAAAGAGAGGCTGGAGTATATTATTTGGCGCTGGTTTGAGGCTCTCGCCCCCCGTCACCGGGTAACTACTCAGATGTTGGGGGCCAAACTTCATCTACCTCACGTTCACCATTGGGTACCCATGATYTTTGATTTGTCACGTCTGGTTCAATTTTGGCGTGAAGCGGCCGGACTGCATGCAGGCGGCCGGCGCAGACAGATCGAAGAAGTTGTCCTGACGGGTATTTTTTTAGCGACTTTGCGAACATGGTGCCGGGATGAAAGCCTGCAACAATCTCAAGCGCATGCTCGACTTTTGGCCCTTCTAACAAGAGCTGAACGGTCGGTKACCTTCTGGTTCTCAACGGATCCCCATTGAAGTTACATCTATTGTTGTATAAGTGATGCAAAGCTTACTGGATGTAAGGCGCGACCAAACGGTTTACGTTGACCTGTGCCCGTAGACGGGCGCAAAGTAGATAAGTCCCTCCGATCTTTCGGTGTAGAAACAGCATATCAGTAGGCGGCAGGTGCATATAACGCTGATTCAGCCGTAGGGAGACGGCTAATTCCACGACCCKCCGKGACAGGTCGGAGGTGCCGAAATCAAATCCCCCCTGGTATCGAACCGGCTCGGCAACCGCACAGATCATCTCGTATAACCCCCGACGATACGGTATGGACTCACCTTTCCGCAGATAACCCAACTCTACAGCAGTGTTCTCAATGGCAGAAACATCGCCTTTTGTAGCCGCCTTCATCAAACGGCGGAAAGCGTCAACCAAATCATCGGAATAGTGTCGGGTGGCACCGAAGTCAAGGAGCCCTATACGGTCCTGCTCTGCCTGGTACCGGTAATTGCCAAATTGAGCGTCGGTCTGTACCAGGCCCCACTCAAACACCTCCCTCAGCASCAAAGACAGCAGTCGCGTCGCAACACGGTTCCTCACATCGATCGGTGTATTCACCAGAGTTTCGATAGGAGCCCCGGTGACGAAAGACATTGTGAGCACATYAGAAGTGGTTCGTGATCTGTCCACAGCCGGAAGATCGAAATCGGAATCCTCGCCAATAAAACGCCTGTATTCGGCGATACTATCCGCCTCGGCGCAGTAATCGGCTTCTTGGTGGAGTTGCTGTTTGGCTTCTTTAAGCAGTGTCGTGATGTCGTAGTCCCTTGGAATCAGGCGCAATAGATTGAACAGTGCCGCAACATTGTCGACGTCACTATCGATACTTTTTCGAATTCCGGGGTACTGCACCTTGATCGCCAGATGCCGACCATCCTTGGTGGTGGCTTCGTGCACCTGTCCGATGGAAGCAGCAGCAAGAGGTGTGAATGAAAACTGCTTAAAATCATCTTCCCACTTCTTACCCCAGGCGCCTTCCAGCACCTGCGCCACCTGACCCTGCGGCATGGGATGCGCGTTCTCACGCAGGGTCGCCAGAATCTCGGTCAGSATCGGAGGAAGATACTCACCCGCCTCCATCGAGAGCAGTTGGCCGACCTTCATCGCTGCGCCGCGCATCTCAGACAACCTGTYCGCCAGCAGCATGGCATTGGCCGGTGTCAGCAGTAAATCGTTTGCTTTGAGTGGTTTGCTATCAGTCAAGGCCGATGCGCCATCCCTGAGCACCTGCACGGCAACCCCTCCGAGCAGACGGCCGATCTTCAGCAAGCGGCTGGCTCGATTTATCGGAACCGGTATCTCTCTAGCCATACCGTTACATGACCTCCAACATTAGAAATATCCCCTTCTCCTAATATTAGAGGATCTATGAGTAGAGCCGCTTGCTCAACAACAGAAAAATGCAGAGCAACATCCGCGAACTGTCGATTGGAGTTCAAGCTGTTGGATAAGTAGGTTAGGAATGGGCCCTTGAAGTTAATCTGATAATGCTTTGTTCAGTATCTTCAACCKTCTTGCCCTTTGCATATCCAGTCCTGTTGCAGACTCGTTGTATATGAGTGTCCACCGCAATAAAGTATCTACCTTCATTATCTTTTAGCCACACAATCATTCTGTGCAATGATAAGTTTGCAGCTCAGTGTGAGTAGAACCTGGCTCGCTTTTGCCCCAAAATGAGTTACGCCTCCAAATCACACAATGATGCTCATTCAACTTTGATATACAAAAAGTAATAAGAGTCAAAAGGCAAGACCTGACCCCGTGATTTTTAATAGCTTCCCTTCGGCTGTGTAAAAATCGTACAGGCGTAGCCCTTTTTACAAAGTCTCATAACTACACCGCTCAATATTTAACAGGTTTTACTTGCATTCATGGAGTATTTGTACAAAATAAATCCTTTCTAACCGTATGGTAACTATGGTGATTTTATTTGCTTCGACCTGGTATGGTGGTGAAATCAGTTTTAAGAACATAACGAGATCGCGAGTTGTTCCCAGTGCGCGAAGTTAAGGTAGAGTAAATCTAGGAGTAATCGACAGGATGACAGAAGGTTTTGCCAACAACGCTACACCAAAGTATTTAGGCTATGTTTACCAAGTCTTAATCGCCATTGAGAAGTGCTTTGATGCAAAACCGAATGAGACTATCTGGATAGAGTGCTTTGGGGATGTCTATGATGGTAAGACGTTCACAGAGGTAAAACACCATCTAGAAGAACATAACTTAGCTAGTAACTCAAAAGATTTCTGGAATACTTTGAAGAACTTGGTGGTTGAAGACTCATCTATGTTTGAGCAAATTGTATTACACACGACATCTTTTGTTTCCGATAGCTCAATATTTCATGCTTGGAACACACGAAGTGCCCATGAAAAACTCAACATCATAAAGTCTCACGTACCATCATCTTCGATTAAGCCTCTCTATGACAAAATTTTTGAAGATGCATCGGATGCTGAGCTATTGAGAATATTGTCTAGATTTACAATTGACCAATCTCGGGAACATGTAGAAGAGAAATGGAAGAGCTTATTGGAAGCTCGCAAATTGAAGTGCGTGTTAGAGCAATACAGAGAAAGCATTTTCCATTGGATATACTCATACGTTAATAAAAATGCAATCGTAGACCGCCGACATTGGAAGGTTAATATCAATGATTTTGATGATGCTTTTCAGTTTCAAGTTAACAGTTGGAGTGGAGATAGCATTCCTTTTCCTGTAGACCGCACTGAGTATGACACGGAGCAGCAGCATGCTGACGGTTACTTGTTTTTATTAGAGTATAGAGATATTGGTTTGAAAGGCAGGGATAGAGGTGTTGCCCTCAATGATTACTTCAAAGCTAAAAACAGTGAAGAGAGCCTTGTAGATCTTAAACCAGACATTATGCCCGAAATTATTGATAACTATTTAGTAGATGCAGTAGAGAAAGCTACAGGGTATAAAAGACAATATGCCTATGAAATAGATTATGAAGATTTAGGTACATCTAAATCTAACAAGGCAGCTCGTGAAGCATATTTTGAATTTCATAATAGTTCGGTGTTAGAAGTGCCTGAGGTAAGTGGTACGAAACCTTACTTCATGAGAGGTAAAGTACACGAAGCTATTGATAACACCTCTTATACTTGGAAATATAGTAAAGAGGATGTTGACTAATGAATCCTCAGGTTATTAGAGATTTGAAGTATTCTCCCTCTTTTGTTGCTGAAATACTATACTCATTTATTGAAGGAGCTAGGCGAATTGATGAACGAGGCGCAAAGTTTGAGTTGATTTATCTTGTTGTTCCTTTTGTTATGGATGATGTTTTAAGGGGGAAACTGAGTAGGTCTAATGCTAGTAGTACATTTCAAACTGCATTTCTAAAAGATGATGAAATTAAAGAACGATTGTTTTTTATAAATGATAAAGTTCAATACTCAAAGTCTGTGACAAATTATGGGGTAATCTATCTCAGTTCAATTTGTGAAACTATAATTGATTCTTTCATTTTGAATGGAAATAATTTAGAAAAAACATCAATAACAAATGACTATAAAAAAGAGTTTCTAAAGGCATCTTATAACTTAGGTATTATTTTTGCAAAAGAAGGATATGTTAATGTTCTTCTTAAATCCAGGGTCACAAATATATGAAGGCTTTTTTAAAAAATATAATTCTCATTGGTCATAATGGTGATTTGAAACGTCTTGGCCTTGATCGAGGGTTAAACATAATAACAGGTGACTCTAAAACAGGTAAAAGTGCTTTAATAGAGATTGTAGATTTTTGTTTGTTTTCAAAGCGCTCTACAATCCCTGTGGGAAAAGTTACTGATTTCACAGATATATTCTGTTGTGTATTTGAACACAACAGTAAAAAGATAATCATTGGACGCTCAAATAATCAACCAACAAAGTGTTATTTTTCTGTTGAATATTCGGCTGATTTCAATGTTGATGATGAAATTAACTCTAACTATTTTAAGTCAAAAAAAACTAGAACTAGACTAGAGGTTCAAAAGGACTTCGAAGAGCACTTAGGATTATCGGTTGAAGATACATCATTGAATGATGATGACGATTATAAACTTAAGAAAGGGAAAGTCTCAATTCGGAATGCTACTTCACTATTCTTTCAGCATCAAAATTTAATAGCTAATAAACATAGTTTGTTTTATAGGTTTGACAACTTCATTAAAAGTAGAACGGTAATTGATCAGTTTCCTATATTTATGGGTTGGGTTGATAGCAGATACTACAGATTGAAGAAAAGATCTGAAGATTTAGAAAAGCAAATAAAAAAGATAGAGACAGAAGAAAAGAAAGCTCTGCTAGATATTCAAGAAAAAAGAGAAAAATTACTTTTACCAATTAGGCAGTACTATAGGGTTTTAAATCTTAAATTTTTGGATGAAGATGCATCACTGGAAAAGCTGAAATATTTAGCGAGAAACCTGCCTTCTGTACCATTGAATGTAGAACAAAATGTTGATTTCAATAAGCAGCTAAATGCCTTAGAGAAAGCAAAAGATAAAGAGCTAACGTATTTATATGAATGTAATCAATTAATAAGTCTTATTAAGGCAAACGAGGAGGAGTCAATAGATTACTCCAACTCGATGGCACGCCTTGCAGAGGTATCGCAAGATGAGTCTGCATCTAAAAATAGTGTTAGTTGCCCGTTATGTAGCACACCAGTAACCAGTGTTGTTTCTAAAGTGGAAGAGGTTAATCGCTCTAGAGCGTTACTTCTTGATGAACTCTCCCGAATTGGTAGTTACAAACAGGACAGCTCCAAGTCTCTTAACTCATTACTTTTAAAGCGAGACAAGCAAAAACAGGTCGTAGCTAATATAGAGAATGAAATTAGGCAATTAAGAAAATTATTTAGAGTTAAAAATAATCTAGATATAAGGGACTCACTAAACAATATTCGAGGAAGAATAGAGAACACCTTAGAGTTCTTTATTGAAGGGCAAAAGTTAGAAAAAACTAATCACGATCTTTCAACTATGAAAGAGGAATTGGAAACCTGTATCGGACTGATTCGAGGCTATGGTCTTGAACATAAATTTTCCGAGGCTAATGCTCTTATCAATGAGACAATGAATGAGCTTAAAAAAGACTTAGATTTTGAAGATGATTTAAGAAATGGTGAAATGAAATTCAAAACAGAAGATTTCACATTCGCTTATTACTTTAAAAAACAAGAAATACTACTATCAGAAATGGGTAGTGGTGCGAATTGGTTAGCTTGTCATCTAGCGGTTTTCTTGTCAATTTTAAAACTAACCTCAAGCTCAAACTCTGTAATACCAGCAATATTATTACTAGATCAACCTAGTCAGGTATACTTTCCAAAAGTAACAAGAAGATTTTCCTCTAATAATAAACAAGAGATATTGGGTGAAGATGAAGTTGATGAGAATATTAAACAAGTAATARATATATTCAAGGTTTTTGAGCGGTTCTTAAATGAACTTGAAAGAGATCCAAAAATTGGATTTAAACCACAGATTATAGTTTTAGAACATGCAGATGAACCTGAGTTTGATCAGTATGTTAGATATAGATGGTCTTCAAATGGTCAAAAGTTGATATAATGTGATATCAACTTTTCACCTTAAAATTAACTGCTAATGCCATCGATAAAATAAATGCTAACAATGCTCGGGGTCAGCCCTTTATTTATGCCCGAGCAAAATTTATCTGAGAGTACGACATTCACCAGAAATCGTAACACGGAAATGTCCAAAAACGAGTTTCCTTCTAGCTAACAACCCTGTGATCACCCAGCGAACTGATCCTGCATACCTCTTCACTCTATAGATCAGATGCTTTTTTACTTTGATAAGTGTACACTTATCAAACTCACATCGGATCTGGACTTACCTTGAAAGATAGCACTGAAAAACGCCGTTGCGGTAACAGAGGCGGCTCAAGGCCGGGCTGTGGTCGCAAGCCCGGTGAGAAAACGCGTCCGGTACGTTTACCTGAATGGTTGTTGGATGCATTAGAAGATATCGATGACCCTCGCCACTGTATTGTCAAAGCTTGCATTGAACATTACGGCATTGAACCTCCTCGAAAGAAAGAGTCACATGACTAAAAAACAGTTTATCGCGCATTTTCTGCGTATGAATCGCAAATCATATATGCTTGCGATTGTTTTCATATTTCTCGTTAACTGGCTTCAAGTCGAAATTCCCCGCTATATTCAACTGTCGATAGACCTGATTGACAGTGCATCTTCAGCCGAGCATCAACAGCTTAAAACGTATGTTGGCATTGTTGTGGTGATGGCTGTATCTATGACGGTGGTTCGAATTTTTTCTCGTATTTATGCGCTTAACCCAGGTCGAATCACTGAGGCTGCATTAAAAAACATTCTTCTGAAAAAGCTGAATCGTTTGCCAAACAGTTTTCATGAAAAGTTTGCGTCGGGAAAACTCATTTCAATTATTAATAATGACCTGAATGGTGTCCGTCTATTTTTTGGTGTCGGTTTTCTGCAGTTTTTTAATGCTTTGCTTGCGCTTTCGTTAACACCTTTATGGATGTGGCGCATCTCACCAGAGCTGACACTTTACTCGGTTATTCCTATCGCAATTGCTTTCGTGATTTTTCGGATTGGCTTTAAGCGGATGAAAAAGCTTCATATGGAGCATATGCATCGCTTGCAAAATCTCTCAGCTCAATTGATGAGTTATTTAACGGGTATTGATTTGATTAAAAGCCAGCAAATGTCGCCTTGGGTGAAAGGCGAAATTGAAAAGCTTAATCAGCAATTACTTCGTTGCCGAATCCAGATCACACGCATACAGGTATATTTTATGCCGGTATTGGATTATGCCAATGATTTGATGAAGATTATGATCCTTGGTCTTGGCGGTTATATGCTGATGAATCAGCAGCTCACGCTTGGTGAAATTACAGCTTTTCTTACCTATTCAGTGTTGCTTGCGATGCCGCTAATGCAATTAGGCCGAATAGCGACCATTTATCAGCGCGGTATGGTTGGCATTGAAAGTGTACAGACCATTTTGAATGCTGAAACGCCAAAAAAAGATGAAGTACTACTTTCTCAATCAGGCGTTGATAAGTTAAAAGCCAAAACCCTCTCAGTTCGAAACTTGAGTTTCAGCTATCAGGGTGAGGAAGCTTTAATTTTAGATAACATCAGCTTTGATATTCCGCCTGGTAAAAAAGTCGGTGTATTGGGGAGTATTGGTGCTGGTAAAACGACGCTAGTGAACTGTCTGAACCACCATCTGGATGTGTCAGAGGGCACTGTTTTTATTGGCGATACAGACGTGACAACGTTCTCTCGTACGGATTTACGCCGTTATATAAAAACAGTGACTCAAGATCCGTATTTATTCTCTGCAACCGTAGAGGAGAATATTCGTTTTGGTAGTCGAGATGCCGATATTGCTAAAGCTCAGGTTGATGAAGTACTGGAACTGAGTCAATTGGCGAGTGATGTTTACCGGTTTGAAAATGGTGATCAGACATTGGTTGGTGAGAAGGGGATTATGCTATCTGGTGGCCAGAAGCAACGCTTGAGTATTGCTCGTGCTTTGCTTGAACCTTGTGATGTGATCATTATGGACAATGTACTGTCGGCCGTAGATTACGAAACCGAACGTAAAATTCTTGAAGGTTTATTTGATCGATTGGATAACCAGTCTGTGCTTGTGGTATCTCATCGTGTCAATGCACTTGAATATATGGATGAAATTATCGTGCTCAATGAAGGGAAGGTTATTGCCAAAGGTAATCACGCCACTCTATTACAAACTTGCCCTTATTATTTTGAAACGTGGCAACTGCAACAGAATGAAACGGAGGCGGCAGCATGTTAAACGGCATTGATGTTAAATATTTAAAGCACTTTTTCAAGTTTGCCAAAAAATACAAAAGCTCCGCAATACTTGGTATTAGCATGCTTCCATTGACTGTGATCACCAGTCTATTGTTCCCTTGGCTAATTATTCAGGTCATTGATGTTCACCTGTCGCAGGGGAATACCGATGGACTGTTGCTATATATTTTCTTCCTGCTCATTGTGCTTATTGCAAACTATGTTGTTGATACAACCTATTCATACAACTTGCGCAAGACCGGTCAGTACACAATTACCGATATGCGTTCGGTGCTTGTTGATCGCGTACTTAAGTTGCCACGTAGTTATTTTGATAACACACCGACAGGGGTAACACTTTCTCGTTTAACGAGTGACTTGGAAACTATTGGTGAGACGTTTATTCAGTCCATTGTTGGATTGGTGAAAGACACGCTCAATACCATCGCGTTACTGGTGATGATGTTATTTATTGACTGGCAGCTGACACTGATCGTCTTGGTTGTTATGCCACCGGTGATGTACTTAACTGTCTATGTTCGTAATCGTCTTCGGGCGTTGTATCAGGTCACACGCTCGACGTTGGCACGTGGTATTGGTTTTTTACAGGAAGTCTTACTAGGAGTGAAAACCGTTCAGCTTTATCGTGCCGAAGAAGAAGTTGAAATTAAATATAAGGGATTTACTGATGAGTTTTTAAAAGCTCAAAAGAAGGTCAATAAATATGACGCCATTTTGTTTGCCTTTATTTCCGGTGTTACCTCAATCACCGTTGCACTGATGATTTGGTATGGTTCCGGGCAAGTCATTCAAGGTACGGTAACTTTGGGTGTATTGATTGCATTTATCAATACATTGGAAAAGGTCTTTGTGCCAATACGGGATTTTACTTCCCAAATTGCATCTATTCAGAGTTCGTTTGCTGCTTTTGACCATATTGAGGAACTCTTTGTTGAACCAACTGAAGAAGAAGGGCGTAACTTACAGCCTGCACATAAGGTTGAAAAACAGCTAAGCGAGTTTGTCAGTCTTGAGTTCAAAAATGTTAGTTTTCGTTACAAAGATGATTCCCCTTATGTACTGAAAAATGTGTCATTTTTTCTAGAAAGAGGGCATCAAATCGCGCTTGTTGGTTCAACAGGCTCTGGCAAGTCGACTATTATGCGCTTGATATCAAAAACGTATCAAGATTACGAAGGCAGTATTCTTTTAAATGGTATCGAGCTTTCTGAAGTGTCAATTGAGGATTGTGCTCATCTATTTTCACTGATGATGCAGGACGTTCATCTGTTTGAAGAGAGTGTGCATTTCAATATTGCTTTGGGCAAGAAGGATATTTCTCGAGAGCAGGTTGAGCAGGCTTCACGGTATGTTTATGCCGATCACTTTATTGAGCAACTTCCTAAAAACTATGACTTCTGTTTGGATAAAAATGGTTCAAACCTTTCAGTAGGTCAGACTCAGTTGATCTCATTTGCTCGTGCTGTTGCACAGGGCGGCCAGGTAATGATGTTGGATGAGGCGACAAGTTCTGTAGACTCCATAACCGAAGATCTGATCCAGAAAGCGATGCAGCGTTTGTTCAAAGAAAAAACGGTGATCGCCATTGCTCACCGTCTAAGCACAGTACGGCACTCAGATATCATTCTAGTACTAGAACAAGGTGAAATAGTTGAAAGGGGTAACCACCAAGAATTGGTCGCCCACAGCGGTATATATGCAGGCTTGCTGAACGAGTCTATTCTGCAAACGGAAGAGCTGAAAGTCGCTGCAACTTAATTTGATAGCAGTTGATGTGGAGGTACATAAACTACTGCAATCCGTTGTCGGCTTTGATGGTTACTATGTTTATTGTGCCTTCAACAGCAATTGCCTGAAAAAGTACTGGGTCATAATCTTGATGGCGACTTAAGTTGTTATTGTCTTGCAGCAGTAGGCGCTAATGCGCCTATCTTTCTTTTTTGTGTTTTTATTGGACATACGTTGTAACACAACATATGATTTTTTTCTGTTCAAAGCACTTAAGTTATTTATAATCCGAAATATCATTGGTAAAGGTTAGTTAGATCTTGATTAAACACTTTTATACAGTCGTTGTGTTATTCGTACTATCGTTTGGTGTAAACACCGCGATAGCACAAGAGCAGGTGACATTTAATAAAGTGGGATATTTACTAACAACGAATGACTGTGAACCGTGTATGGTTAACGGACAGCTCCAAGGTGAGCCCTTAGACATTATTGCTTTAACCCAAGAAGATGATCGCTCGGTTAACAATGAAATGTCTGATGGATATATTCTTAATGCTCTACGACGCATAATGAGTTCTGATCAATATGCTAGTGTTGGAATATCCCCTAATTACGACCTTGTCATGGCATTCTTGCCGCCGCCTTTGCTCGAAATAGCACTAACTTCTGATTCTCTTCCTAAAACACAATCCCACTGGACAAGTCGGGTTTCTGTAAGCCTTTCGCGGCTCTCTGGCTGGAAAGACGGTAACACGTTATACAGCCATAACCACCCCCGCTTTAGCTAACTGACAGCTCCATTAAGGAGCTAATAACTTTTTTAGGTGAAAGTGAGGCGCTTATTGATAGCGTCGGTATTTTCATGTCAGTTCGTGTGAAGTTAAAGGGTGGTTTTTTGTTTAATCATTTTTCAATTCAACCGTTTGAAGAATTTAACGCCTTGAAATGCAGCGTTATATTTATTGCGGTTCTTATTTTAGTACTCCATGTCATTACCACATATTATTGGTCAGAGCCTGAGTGGCGAAACTATGGAATAGCTAAATACAGTATTGAGTCTTTGGTTAATAGTTGTGAAGGGAACTTATCGTCGAGAGTTCTGATCAATTTGATTTCAGGTACCTCTCATCGCGATGAAGTCAGGATACCGGTATGAAAATTTTCGGTAGTGCGTTACTCGGATGCACTTGCTATCAAGCTAGTGACCCTTACGGCATCTTGATGTTTGAGTAATGGCAATTTTATTTTGGTGCTAGGCATGTGCCTAGTGCTGTGTACGTATGTTTTTTATTAACATCGCTATTGATGATGGAGTGGGTTATGCAAGAGATTTTGTTAGCGATCTGGCACCATGACTTTGAGACGTTGCAGCAAGTTAGCTCTTTAAACTGGTTTATATTCTTACTTGCTACTGTTCTATTTCTAGAGTCGAGTTTTGTTTTTTTGCCACTACCTGGCGACAGTTTAGTTTTGTTTGCTGGTGGAATGATAGGGCTTGGTATTTTAGATTTTCATACTACCGTTGCAGTGTTAACCATGGCGGCAGCCATCGGTGGTTATATAGGCTACCTGCAGGGCAGGGTGTTACATAAAACGGCTTTCGTTAGTTGGCTTGAACGAATATTGCCTGATGGAACGTTAGAAAGAGCGCGAGATCTACTGAATAGGTATGGTTTCCTTTCACTGTTTGCTTCTCGCTTTGTCCCTTTTGTTCGAGTTCTGACTCCAATGTTAATGGGCATTGCCAAGCTGAGTGCATGGCGGGTGTTGCTGAGCAATATCGGTAGCTCCTTAATATGGTGTTTATTGCTGTTACTTGCAGGTAAGTGGGTTATGTTGAATCCAATGCTGAGTGACTATCAGGCTATTCTGATCAAAGGGTTAGTGTTTACCAGTTTAATTTTAATGGCCTCAGCGGTTTTTGGTTTGCTATACCGCATGATCCGCACTAAGAATATGGCGACAGCCCCTATTGAAGACAAGGGTAGAGTGCGATGAGTAAGAGTAGTACAGCCATCATGTTCTTGATTTGCCTTGGATGGGTGGCATTTATTTTATTCTATTTCTATGGGATCTTTGTCTTTGAAGATATGCCCGTAGAGTTAGGCCTTGATATATTTCACCTTGACGGGGTGAACGAGGAGCAAGCGGAAGCGCTGTGAGAAGAGTTGATTTTCAAGCCCTTGAGTAAGCAGACCTTGCTCAAGGGTAAGTGGTAGCATTAATTGATATTGATATTGATCGTTTGATTATTTATCTAATGTCGCCATCGATTCGATACAAATTGCATCATGACGCCAGTATTCGAGATCGCAGTCTATTAGGTTATCGTGCTGGTCGTAATTCAAGCGCTCGACCAACATCGCTGGGCTGCCAGCAGTTGCACGAAGATGGTGTGCTGTTTCGCCTAATAAAGAGGTTGTACTCACACGATAACGGGTTTTAGAGTAAATAACCCCATACTCTTGCTGATAGAGTGCCGTTAATGATTCAGTGAAATTCTTTTCTAACAAGCTAGGAAAAAATTTGGGCAAAATAAAGTTGGTGACAACCACAACAGGACGCTCATCAAGAAAGCGTAAACGATCAACACGGTATACTTCAGATAGAGGCGGCACTTGCAGCAGTGATGCAGCGCGGCGACTGGCAGGTATTAATTGCGCGTTTATGAGCTCTGTTTTTGCCTTGCGACCTTGTTCTTCAGCCATTACCGGAAAATTGGTGGTGTAAGTTGGATCATAGGTCAGCGGCTCTGGTGAGACAAACCAACCACGTCGATCTTCACGATACAGTTTTCCTTCGGCTTCTAGCAATGCCAATGACTCTCGCAGCGTGACACGTGTAGTATTAAATGACTCTGCTAATTTTCGTTCGGCGGGTAATTTATTACCTGCGGCAAGAAGGCCAGCATCGATTTGTTCGTTAATGGCTTCCATGATTCTTAAATATTGCACGATTTACCCTATATAAAATGCAGATTCGATTATTACCTTCATCAAGAGTGAAGAGAGTAATCGAATGGGCATTATACCCTATGTATCAATGAATAAACGGTAATAGAACGTTAAAAGACTTCTATTACCGTTTGGTGAATAGCGTGCGAATGACACTAATTGCTAGCGTTTACGCCAAGATTGGGTGTAGCGATCAATCAGTTGGCTTGAGCCGACATGCAGTAATTTCACACTTGCAGCGGTTAACAATATCATTACGGCCATTGCAGCTGCTGGCCCTGTTTGACCCGCATCATCCATGTTTAACACCGATACCGACGCAGGCATGGTGTCAGAGGCGTACAAGAAGACAATGGCAGAGGTTGTGGTCATTGCATTCACGAACATGTAAACCGCAATTTCTAAAATCGCAGGCATACAAACGGGTACGGTAACTTTAAAAAACACTTTGTATTGTGGCATTTTGATTGATGCAGAAATGGCTTCGACTTCAGCAGGTAGCTGCTTCAATGCCGTTAATGCCGTCATATGCCCAACCGTGTAGTAGTGAATTACCGTGTTTATCACCAAGATTGTCATGGTGCCGTATAACACTGATAGTGGGTTGGTCGGACTATTGAAGAAAAAGATATAACCTAAACCCAGTACCATGCCTGGTACTGCCATCGGAATAATCGCAATCATTTGTAGTAAGTTACGCAGTGGCGCAAAGGCGCGGCCTTTCTCAATGCTATAAGCACCAATGAAAATCACCACGGTACCAATGACAGCAACCCATGAAGCCAGTTTGATGGAATTGAAATACGGTGCCCAGCCATAGGTACTGTATTGAGCAAAGTCGTAGTTATTTAAACTGAGGGTTAAGTTCCAAGGCCAGAAGGTAACCAGTGAGCCATAAATAGCCATACCAATAACAGTAAGAATTGATAAGCAAATAACACTACAGAAAACAAAACACAGGCTATCACGCAGTTTATTGGGCTCTGGGCTATAGGCGACTGAACGTGAATCAAACAGTCCTTGCTGTTTTTTCTGTACCCAGCGATCGGCAAAGAAGGCCAGTAAGGCAGGAAGTAGAAGAATAACGCTGGTTACAGCACCCATTGAAAAGTTCTGCTGTCCGACAACCTGCTTGAATATGTCTGTCGCTAATACGTTATAACTACCACCAATGACTTTCGGTACACCAAAGTCACACACAACTAAGGTGAAAACAACGATTAATGCACTGATCAAACCGTACTTAGCTGCGGGTAATGTCACTACAAAGAAAGTCTTAAAAGGAGAGGTATTCAGCGCTTTGGCTGCTTCGTATAAACGCGCATCAGAGGTTTTTAACGAGGTCGTTAAAATCATTACCGCATGAGGAAACGTCCAGAAGATCAAACCAATCGCAATACCAATAGGACCATAAATTGAATGTCCTAACAGTAGGTCTTTAGCAATGCCTTGATTGCCGAAGAGATAAATAAGACTAATAGCTGGCAGCAACGATGGAGCGAGGATCGGGGCTGCACCTAATACACTAAATATCCCTTTGAATGGCATACAACTACGGGTAATCGCATAGGCATAACCAAAAGCCAGCACACCGACACAAACCGTAACGATGGTACCAATGAAGACTGTGTTCTTAAGTGATAACCACAGTGCTGGAGACGCGAAATATTCAGCGAAGTTTGCAAGGCCAACAAAGTCTCCTTGGCTGTTTAGCACACTTTTTTGTAGCATCGCGGCTAAAGGACCAAGCACGAAAAGCCCCATGATAACCATGATAAGTATCAGAATGGWGGCCAAAATTAAGCTATCACGACTTAGTGCATTTTTTAGCATTGCCAGTCGATAAGGTGAAAACGGGTGACGT
The DNA here is from genome assembly GCF_050336715.1 of Photobacterium makurazakiensis. Lineage (NCBI taxonomy): Bacteria > Pseudomonadati > Pseudomonadota > Gammaproteobacteria > Vibrionales > Vibrionaceae > Photobacterium > Photobacterium makurazakiensis. The sequence goes on along the minus strand of NZ_JAKJSJ010000028.1, from coordinate 6,516 downwards.
GTGCTTCTTGCACTTTCATTAGCTAACGTATTCATTCCGGTGTCCATCATGACTGAGCCGCTTGAAAAATGTGAGTATGTTTTTTCGACATATTCACGTAGTGAAAATGGCCACGTTCTAATGCCAGTTCGCGAAGCTCACGAATAGGCACGTCGACTTTAATGCTGTCGCCTTTATATTCACCTTGCAGTTTGCATTCAGCACGTACAAACGTCCCCTGAAACTCTAAGTCATCGATTTGAACGGGGAAGCTTGATTCACTGTGTTCGCCTACCGGCATAAAGTGAAGATCTTCAGGGCGAAGTCCCAATTCAAATTGTTGCCCGCGTACTAACGCATCATCTGGTTTTGGTATAAGCGTTTCACCAATGCGTATTTGACTTTGACTGACGACAGAAGCAGGAATGAAATTCATGTTACCAACGAAGTCGGCGACGAAGCGTGAGGCAGGCTGTTGGTATATCTCTTGTGGGGTGCCTACTTGTTCAATTACGCCGTGATTCATAACAACAATGCGATCGGCCATTGCTAATGCTTCTTCTTGGTCATGGGTGACCATAATAGTGGTGATCCCGAGTTTACGTTGTAAACGGCGGATCTCTTCACGCAGGTGTGAGCGAACTTTTGCGTCCAACGCCGATAATGGCTCGTCAAGTAATAACAGACCAGGTGATAATGCTAAGGCACGAGCAAGTGCAATACGTTGTTGTTGGCCGCCAGAAAGTTGGTTTGGGTATTTAATACCTGAATCGGGTAGGCCGATGGTGTTAAGCCAAGTATTCACAGTATCGGCAACCGTTTTATTGTCTTTACCTTGGTTACGTAAACCAAGTGCAATGTTTTCGGCAACCGTTAAATTTGGAAAAAGAGCATAAGATTGGAATACAATGCCAAAATCACGTTTTTCTGGCGAAAGAAAGGTGATTTCTTTATTGTTTTGAGTGATCTTGCCCGATGAAGCCAGATCTAAACCCGCAATGGCGCGTAGTAATGTTGTTTTACCGCAGCCTGATGGGCCTAAGAAGCAAACGAATTCACCTTTATTGATCTCAAGTGAGATATCTTTTAGTGCGGTGAACTGACCAAATTGTTTGCTGACATTTTCAATCTTCAGATACGTTTCCATGTTAATACTCATTAATTTTGGTATATACCAAAAGTAACGAAGCAGCGTTACACTTCAATGACATACACTTTACGAAAAAAAGACAGGTAAAAATTGGCGTAAATCACACATCCATATAATACTTAACGCATACTGAATATCGGTTTATTTGTCGTTTAAAAATAAGTGATTTGAATAGATAGCCACGAAATAATCTTTTTCAAGTTGATATTCTGAAGCGGAAGAAATTTCATAAGGATTCAATCATGGAAAGAAAAATGCTGATTAGAAACATCTCTTATATGGAGCGTGAGTTATCTGAAATGAAGAAAGAGCTCGCTAAACTTGATGCCCACCAAGAGCAACAAGAGCAGCAGGTACGTCCAAAAGAAATACTATTTTCCCCGACACATTAGTATGTGTGCTTGTATTCTTAGAATGTGCTGTCGTCAATGTTATTGCTGTATGAAAGAATAAAAGCGTGATGATAAAACTATCATCACGCTTTTATCATTTGATGCTTATTGGTAATAAATTATGAGCGAGGTTCAGATTTCGCATCAAACTTATCAGACCATGTTTTTAATACGCCTTCACGGCTTTGTGCCATTTTGCCGAAATCCATATCAACCATCGCGTTTTCTACATCTGGGTAGTTTTTCACTGCGGCTTGAATGTCTTTGTGGCCAACGACTGGATAAAATTCGTTATAAAGCTTGTTGGCTTCTTTTGATATAGACCAATCAACCAACGTTTTCGCCGCATCTGATTGTGTATTTACTAAACCAACCGCTTCAGCTTCCCAGCCTACGCCGCCTTTAGGCATGATGATATCAATCGGTGCACCTTGGGTTTTTAGTGTCGCGCCGCGGATTGCCATTGAAATACCGATAGCGACTTCCCCCATTCCTGCTTGTACACAAGGCTTCGAGCCTGAGTGAGTATAGTGCGCAATATTGTTATCTAGCTTGCTCATATAATCCCAAGCCGCGTCGTCACCCATTGATTGGATCCATGCTGATACCTGCATGTAGCCTGTGCCAGAAGACGCAGGGTTTGGCATTGCGATATGGCCTTTGTATTCAGGCTTCAGTAAATCGTCCCATGTTTCTGGTTTTTGCAGGCCTTGTCGCTCGGCAACGATTTCATTAAAGCAAACGGCGTTAAAGAAAGCATCGTTACCGAACCAGGCTTTATCTTCCTGTGGGTCGACAAGGTTACTACGGACGAGCTCTAGTCCTTTTGGTTCATACGCTTTTAAAACACCTTCATTCTTCAACAGTGCCATAGAAGAACCCGCTAAGCCCCAAACAACATCGGCGCGAGGGTTGCTTTTTTCAGCTAATAGCTTGGCTGTCATAATACCTGTTGAGTCACGTACCCATTTAATTTTGATATCCGGATTTGCTTGTTCAAAGCCGGTTTTAAATTTCGCCAGCATATCCGTTTCAAATGCGGTGTAGACCGTTAGTTCCTCTGCTGCAAAAGCTGAAGACGCGGTCATAGCTGCAAGTGCAGTCAGTGGGGCAATAATCCAACGGTTTTTCATCGTTCTTCTCCATGAATGGTTACGTATCTTAACTGGTCTTTACCAGATGATTTCAATACGAATGATGCTATGCAGTAAATATGACAATTCAATGTGTTGAATATTTCAATTTTCTAACAGTTTTATGGGTGAAATTTGACAGTTTAAATCGCAGCTAAATAAAGGATAAATATAATTTGCGTTCATTATGAAGGTTTTATTAATTCTAATTCTGGGGGGTTTACATGAAACCTGCTCGCTCTTTATAGTGAACTCAATCTGGTATAGTCCAACATTGGAATCGAGAATGGAAAACTTGGATAATCAATATTTGCTACTCACCCCTGGTCCTTTATCAACGAGTCGTACAGTACGAGAAGCGATGCTAAAAGATTGGTGTACATGGGACGATGACTATAACAAAGCTATCGTTGAAGTGATTCGTCAGCAACTGGTTACGCTAGCAACAGATGTTGAAGGTTATACAAGTGTATTGATGCAAGGTAGCGGTACCGCATCAGTTGAAGCGACCATTGGCTCTGTTATACCGCAAGGCGGTAAGTTGCTTGTCATTAATAATGGTGCTTATGGCGAGCGAATCGGGCAAATTGCTCAGTACTTAAATATTGATTATCACGTTGTTGAACTAGGTGAAATAACCCAACCGAGTGCAGGGCAAGTTGCTGACGTTTTAGATAACGACCCTACGATAACCCATGTTGCGATGGTACATTGTGAAACCACCACGGGCATGTTGAACCCTGTTGAAGCAGTTTGTGATGTCGTGAAATCTCGCAATAAGATCATGATCCTTGATGCGATGTCGAGCTTCGGTGGTATCCCACTTGATATTGGTGCACTTGGCATTGATTTTATGATCAGCTCCGCCAATAAATGTATCCAAGGTGTACCGGGCTTCGGTTTTGTTATTGCTAAGCAATCTGAATTGGAAAAATCCCAAGGCATTGCACGTTCGTTATCGCTAGATCTTTATGATCAATGGCACTGCATGGAACATAATCATGGTAAGTGGCGCTTTACCTCTCCAACTCATACAGTACGTGCTTTCCATCAGGCCATGAGCGAATTGCACGAGGAAGGTGGAATTGAGGCTCGCCATCACCGCTACACAACAAATCAGCGTATTCTGGTTGAAGGCATGGAAAAGCTTGGTTTTAAATGCTTACTGGATAAGTCGCTGCATTCGCCAATTATTACCTCTTTTTATTCGCCAACGCATGCTGATTACGATTTTAAGACATTCTATAACCAGCTGAAAGAAAATGGCTTTGTGATTTATCCGGGGAAAGTTTCCAATGCGGATTGTTTCCGAATTGGCAATATTGGTGATGTTCACAACGACGACATGCATCGCTTAATTGACGCGATTGAAGCCTCGATGTACTGGGTAAAGGGATAATTTAATGTCAGATATAAATACGTTAAGCGATCAATCTTTACGCAGCGAAGGGGATACGAATATAACCCCGGCACGTGAAACATGGAAAAGCACGATTTCTGATGTAAAAACGCAACGTATGTTGGAAGAAGACAGCCAATACTTTTTACACCAAGCAATGTCGACGCCTTGCCTTGATGCACTAACGGGGGCTGAAGGGATCTATATTGAAGATGCTGCAGGCAAAAAGTACATGGATTTTCATGGCAACAATGTTCATCAGCTAGGTTATGGTCATCCACATGTGATGAACCGTATCCAAAGACAGTTAGCTGAGTTGCCTTTTTCGCCTCGTCGTTTTACCAACCAAACTGCGATTGATTGTGCGAAGAAGCTGACGGAAATTGCTGGTGGTGATCTTAACCGTGTGCTGTTTGCACCTGGTGGTACGTCTGTTATCGGAATGGCTTTAAAGCTTGCCCGTTATATAACGGGTAACTACAAGGTTGTCTCATTGTGGGATTCATTCCACGGTGCTTCTCTCGATGCTATTTCGGTGGGTGGTGAAGCTTGTTTCCGTGAAGGCATGGGACCGTTAATGGCTGGTGTTGAACGTATTCCGCCAGCTGTAAGCTATCGTGGTGCTTTTCCAACAGAAGACGGCAGCGATGTGCATTATGCCGATTACCTTGAGTATGTGATCGAAAAAGAAGGTGGTATTGGCGCTTTCATTGCTGAAGGTGTGCGCAATACTGACGTGCAAGTACCAAGCAAAGCGTATTGGAAGCGTATTCGCGAAATTTGTGACAAGCACAATGTATTGCTAATCATTGACGATATTCCTAATGGTATGGGGCGTAGCGGTAACTGGTTCACTTACCAAGAGTTTGGTATTGAACCTGACATTTTGTGTATTGGTAAAGGGTTGGGTGGTGGTGTAGTACCTATTGCCGCGATGATCACAAAAGATAAATACAACACAGCATCGCATGTTTCTTTAGGGCATTACACTCATGAAAAAAGCCCGATTGGTTGTGCGGCAGCCCTTGCGACTATCGAAGTAATCGAGCAGCAAAACCTGCTGGCTAAAGTAAAAACCGATGAAGCCTATATGCGAGATCGTCTAGAAGCAATGAAGCAGCGTTACCCAATTATTGGTGACGTGCGTGGCGTCGGTTTATTGTGGGGTGTCGAGTTAGTGACATGCCAAACTGCCAAGACGCGGGCTTTAAAAGAGGCCGAGCAAGTTATGTATCGATGCCTAGCACTAGGGCTGAGCTTTAAAGTGTCACAGGGTAACGTTTTGCAGCTTAGTCCACCACTGATCATTGAACGCAAAGATTTAGATCGCGCTTTAGAAATCGTTGAGCAAGCTATCAGTGAAGTAAACAAGTAAACAAGTAAATAATCCACTAACGAATTTAATGAATAATAGATTCTAGCGCTAAACAAAAAAGCGCTACATGATCTCAATATAAGGGGAATAAAATGACGAAGCATGTTCAGGCAGTAATTTTTGATTGGGCGGGTACGGTTGTTGACTTTGGCTCATTTGCGCCAACCACTATATTTGTAGAGGCATTTCGCCGTGAATATGATTTCGATATTTCATTAGCCGAAGCACGCGTACCTATGGGGCTGGGTAAATGGGATCACATTAAATGTGTGGGTGAAATCCCAGAAGTTGCCGAACGCTGGCTGGCAAAGTTCGGCAAACCTATGGCCAAAGAAGATATCGATAATATCTACCAAACCTTTATGCCATTGCAGGTAGCCAAAGTGGGTGCACACGCCGACTTAATCCCCGGTGCAAAGCATGTGATTGATGATCTTCGTGAACAAGGCATCAAGATTGGTTCTTGTACAGGGTATCCACGGGTAGTTTTAGATGCGCTTATCCCAGCAGCAAAAGCGCATGGTTATAGTCCTGATTGCGCCGTTGCGACAGATGACTTACCTGCTGGTGGGCGTCCAGCACCCTATATGGTATTAAAAAACATGATCGATCTTCAGGTCGATGATGTGAAAGCATGTATTAAAGTTGATGATTCCGTGCCGGGCATTACTGAAGGTTTAAATGCTGGTATGTGGACAGTGGCATTATTACTGTCAGGCAATGAAGCTGGATTAACCCAAGCTGAGTTTGAACAAGCTGATGATGCAATGTTGACCGTATCTCGCGCGAAAGCACAAGATGCATTTGCACACTCAGGTGCGCATTATCAAATCGATACCATTGCCGATTTTCCTGATGTTGTGGCTGATATTGAACGTCGTTTATCTGCAGGCGAACGCCCTTAAGCTTTCGCTTTTCAATCGTATTCAAAATGAAATACATAAGCCCTTTTGTTCACGTATTTACAAAAGGGCTTTTTTGGTGCATCGGAATAACATTAAGCTCCTAAACGGTGCGGTGCATTTGCTTTAATATAAAAAACTTCAATAATAACAACCAATTAAAAAATTAAAACTTCAGGCCTATTA
>NZ_JAKJSJ010000027.1:0-88537 GCF_050336715.1 Photobacterium makurazakiensis | reverse complement strand
CAACGATGGCGACTTATATCATTTCCATCCAATGCTATAGCGCGGTACCGTTCGTATCAATAGCAATCAAGACTTCGCCATCTGGATTATCTGTCGTTTCATCAGCAATCCAGTCGACCATACATACTCGGTCTTCAACACATGGATCAGTTAAAGATTCAAGAAAAGCCACGATTGCGAGCACTTCGTTGTCGTTCAACTGGATGTTTGGTAACTCCGACGTATCATTACGCTGCTCTTGGCCAAGCTTATTCAGTGCAAGTATCGTATTTTTATGGGCATTAGGATAAAGACTTGTACAACTACTCACATTTTCGAATTGCGGTAAATCACACCATGCTTGCTCAGTAAAGTAGTCATCAATACTTCTTCTCGGATTAATATAATGCCTTACCACATCGGCCAAAGATAAGTACGCACCGGTATGCCCGTATGGAGCTGTCGCCGAGATATTTAATAAGCTCGGCGTTCTAAAACGATAACGGTCATCGGTATCATCGCTTACATGTTCACGCCCAAAATCATCATCGCTATTATCGCCATCCCCTTTCCCTGGACCTATTTGTGGAAAACCTACTGTATGGTGCCGCTCATCAGAAAATTTGCTGCCACTATGGCACCCTGAACACCCCGCACCATCATCTTGTGTGGAGGTGAAAAATAAAAGCGCCCCTCGTTTCTGTTGCTCGGTTAATGCGGTTTCATCACCATCAATATAGTTCTGCCATGGGGAATCAATAAACAACATTGAGCGTTCATATTCTGCTAGTGCGCGAGCAATGTTGCTATAAGTAATGAGTGTGCTGGCATCATCACTGGAATCAAATGCAGTCTGAAAGTCAGCTAGCCACTGATTTAAACTCAACTCCCCAGTGCCGACACCATAATCACCTAGCCGTGCCGCTAAGTGATCGCGTATTGCGTTATGCTCACTACCATCTTCAAACACCTCCCCTTTCATTTCTTCAACTGATGTCACAGGGAATCGGCTTTGTGCTTCTGCAAGGTTTGCCCCTGCGCTACTGTCTACCACGCCAAAACCACTGTCCGGTGTGCTTATTTGGTTTCCTTCACCATTATTACCAAGGCTTTCACCAATAATTTCGACCCGGGAATCCCAAAACATCCCTTTATCCCATAGGCCAGTATTAAATACGGTTGGGCTATGACGACCAATAACTGGCACGCCAGTGGCGTTTTCACGCCCTAGCCCCAAAAGGGTTGGGTCATCGGCTTCAATTCCAATTGGTAGACTTAAATTATCAGCCCCGCCCAACATAGGGTGATGGCAACTTGCACAGGCAGAATCAAACTGCCCCCCTAAACTTTTGCTGAAAAATAACTTTTTGCCTAATTGAGGCAATGGGTCACTAATCACAGGTAGGCTTCGGCTTTCTAACAGGCTTATATCAAGTTGGTTATCGGTAATCAGAGTTCTTAGCTGACTATCTATATCGTTCTGGGTGATATCGGTACCTTCTGTATCAGAATCACTGCCACAACCATATAGAATGACCGTTGCACACGTAATAATGGCGCAGCGTTTTATATCTATGAATATACATTTCGAAAACTGCATTTTTATCTCCACAACTCACCCTAATAAGAAAGCTACGTTGGAAGCTTGCAACTTCTGTGCACAAAATAAGAAATAAATGTGGAAATACCCCTAGTAAGCCAACTCTAACCGCCGAGAAATACCGATAAATACTCCTCAAAAGTTCCACTAATACCTTCCGACATTCAAAAATAACACCGATTCTTAAAATGCAATTTGTTGCATTGTCATTTTCAAAATACAAACGAAAATACAACATATTTTATTGACATCAATGTAAGTATTTTTATTTTCAACCAGTTATAAGCAGCGGCATAAGTGGTCATCTCCTTGCATATAAGAAAGTAGACATCAAGGAGAGCAAATGAATACATTACATTATGTCGGTATTGCTATTGGTACATTTGGGTTGTTTGGCTGTCAACTCAACCAGACGCAATATACAAACCATAGTTTTAACGACCCAGTTAATATTCACGATTACCAATTACCCATCTATCCCGACGGCGTAAAGGTAATTGAAAATTACCGTCAAAGCCGAAATCAGGAAACCTGGTATTGGTCTGAATTAGAAAACAAGACCTTGCAGAAGGGCGAAAACGTGATTGTCCAAATAGTGGGTAATACACCATTAAAGCAACCACCAGCTCTGTTTTCTTTTACGGTGCCAGTAGAGAAAGGTCAGCATCAATATAATGCAGTAGGTCCTTACCAACGTTGGGTAACAAGAATGCCCAACGGTGATAGTTGCCTATACGCGCAACAGCATACACGTAAGGATAAACATTGGTTATCCGTTTTTGTTCACTACTGCACCCCAGATAATAAACCCAACACTACAAATTGGTTAAATGAATTAAAACCCAGTTTTTATCTAGAGGACTTTTAAAATGAGAAACACTCATGCTGTCACATGGATGAAGTGGTTATTAGCCTGCGTTCTCATCTTTACCATTATCAGCCTAGCGACTATCAAAGTGTCGATAGAAACGCATATATGGCTTACTTCTTCAGCTTTTATCGTCATTGCAATAAGCATGCTGTTGAAAGATAAGAAAACACTTCAGCTTGCCATGCTCTTCACCGGAGCCATGATTTCGATACGTTATATTTGGTGGCGATACACGGAAACTCTACCTTGGGAGAGTAACCTTGATATTCCATTCGCTATAGCACTACTTGTGACCGAAATTTATGGTATTACCATTTATTTACTGGGTATGTTCGTTAACGTTCAACAACATGAGCGAGAAGTAACGCCCATTGATGAGACTAAGCCCTTACCAACCATTGATGTTTTTATTCCGACTTATAATGAACCAGTAAAAGTTGTGAGCCCTACACTCACTGCGGCGATGCAACTGAAATACCCAGGGCAAGTTAATGTATGGTTACTTGATGATGGTGGCACCGCGGATAAACTTAATAACCCAGATCTCCACCTTGCTGAATCAGCAAGACAAAGAACAAATGAGCTTAAGCGACTATGCCAAGAGTTAGGTGCCAACTACCTTTCGAGAACCGATAATAGCCAGGCAAAAGCGGGCAACATTAATAACGCGATGAAGCATAGTCAGGGCGAACTAATCCTTATCTTGGATGCTGACCACGTCCCTACTCACGATTTTCTAGTCAATACCATTGGCATGTTTCAGCAGCAGCCTAACCTTGGCTTTGTTCAGACGCCACATTTCTTTGCAACACCGAATCCGATTGAACGTAACCTTGGCATTCAAGATAAAGTGCCTGGTGAAAACGAAATGTTCTATAACCGAATTTTAAAAGGTATGGATTTTTGGAATGCGAGCTTCTTTTGCGGTTCAGCTGCGGTGATCCGTCGTTGTGCATTAGATGATGTTGGTGGCATATCAACAAAGACCATTACTGAAGATGCTGATACGGCTTTAAACATGCACGCTAAAGGCTGGGACAGTGCTTACCTTAATATAGCGATGATTGCTGGCTTATCCCCTGATACATTTGGTAATTACGTCACACAGCGCTCTCGCTGGGCACAAGGGATGATTCAGATTTTCATGCTAAATAATCCGCTACTGAAGCGCGGTTTAAGCATGCCACAAAGACTTTGCTATTTAAATTCAACGTTGTTCTGGTTCTTCCCTATTTTCAGAACCATATATTTAATCGCACCACTGTGTTATTTACTGTTTGACTTACAAATCTTTGTCGGCAATGGCCTCGACTTTCTAACGTTTGCTGTACCACACCTATTAATCAGCTTGGCCATTAACCAGCATCTATTTGGTAAGACACGAAATGCACTGTTTTCAGAGTTTTATGAAACAATTTTGTCACTCTATCTACTGCTTCCTACACTATCAGCCATTGTTAATCCTAAAAAGCCTAGTTTTACGGTAACCCCGAAAGGTGAAACAACCAGTCACACTCATTTTTCACCCCTGGCACCATTATTATTTGGGCTCCTGTTTATTATTTCGGCCGCTGAAGCATGGGGAATTTACCGTATATTCAACTACCCAATAGAGCAAGGTCAGCTGTCTGTTGTATTAGTCTTCAACACCCTTAACCTCATACTTTGTTTAGCATGCCTTGGTGCTACCGCAGAAAGAAGACAGCGACGTTCAGAACCTCGAACTCAATGCCAATCACCTGCTTACCTCACCACGAATACGATGAGCACAAATGCAGTCATTAATGATGCCTCGCTGAACGGCGCCCGTATTACCATACAGTCTTTAGAGTCGCAGCTAAAACCTAATGACGTGGTAGAGCTGACTTGTTATCTCAAGCTCCCACCTAAGACTGGTGAAAGTAAAGTACGCCTCAAGCCTTATCGCTTTTCGATGAAGGTGCACCACAGTCAGTTACTCGCATCAGGGCAAATGCTTAGCTGTGAATTACTCGATGCTGATACTCAATCAATGAAAGTTTTAACCTCATTAGCGTTTTCTAACAGCCACACATGGACCAAAAGACGCCTGTTTGAAGAACAACAGGAAAAAGGAGTTCTACAGGCATTCATTAGCTTCTTTAAGCTCTCACTTAAGAGCTGTGCATTAATTAGCTCAACCGCCAAACAGCAGCCTAAGCCTTCGGAAGGTAAAGGGAAACCCCATCACTCAACACAGGATGTACGCTAATGAAACGGTTTATTACAGTGCTAATGTTGCTGCTCTTTACTGGGGTCAGCCAAGCCGAAACAACAAAAGTACCACTCAGTTTCATTCTGCCTGATAGTCAAGATACGACACTACGTGGTCAGTGGGATAAAACCAGTTTTCCGCTAGCAATACTCGAAAATCAACTGGCCAATAACGTAAAAGTGACGCTAAAGCTTGCGCACTCTGGCAATATTGATACTGCCAACCTGTGGCTTCACCTTGGTGAAAAGCCTTTGGCCAATATTCAGTTGCAAGCTAAAAATGAGTCACAGGAAATCGTAGCGACACTCACCTCCGACTTGTTACAACGCTATGGCAACATCTTAACGCTATCTATTCGTCATCAATTACCGCCATCGCTAAGTTTAACTCAGCAACGAATCGAAGCTTCTGAGGCCGTTACAAAAATACTCACAGAACAGTCATATTATGAAATTGATTACCAATATACGGGAGTACAACCTACCCTCAGTAACTTTTCAGCACTCATGCGCAGTGGTCAACTACATAAAGAAAAAATCAACCTAAACAACTTACTCGATGCTAACAGCGATACCGCACTGTCGGTGGCAGGCATGCTAGTTCAAGGCTGGACATTGCGTAGCGGCACTGACGCCTATCAATTTGAATACCACCAAAAAAAGAGCGCTGACACCCAAACATTCAATGGCAAAATTAATCTGTTATATGGATTACCAGAGGCATTAGCACAATCTAACGTACTGCCAAATAATTTCATTTCAGGGATTAATGGCCCGTATTTAGGGTTCCACTTTGCCCCAAAAACGCAACAGTGGTTCTTTATTGTATCTGGGCGCAACAACAAAGAGCTAGTACAAGCAGCTCAGTACTTTACCAATCCGACATACCGCTTGCCAAACCATACTTATGCTCTTGTTGATGCCACCGAACAATCAGAGCAAATTGTATTAGCGAGCAATCAACAATATAACGTGAACACGCTGACATCCCAGCAACAGTTCGGTGACTCCCCTTTAGCTATCCCACTTATGATGCCAGCAAATATGTTGGTGAATAAAGGTGACACTGCGGATATCAACCTCATGTTGAATCACCCAAAAGTCTTACCGGGTGAAGCGGCAATGGTATTACGGATTAATGATGAATACGCGAATAGTATGCCTTTACGCTCTAGCTACTGGCGTGACTCACAACACTATCGCTTATCATTTCCGATGGACAAACTCCGTTCTGGACTCAATACCATTAGTATTGAGCTCTATGGGCCAGAACAAATGAGTGAATTTAATCAAGGAGAAAACTACCTACCTTTCATCGCTAAGATCTCAGAGAGTTCGACGTTGAAACTCGGTACATGGGTTAATTATTATTCAGTCAACAAACAACAATTGCATGCCGAACAGCTCTTATTTGCAACAGCAGATCACGGGATAAATACGCAGCTAAGCCTCAACTTTGAGCATTCCAGTGAGCTTACTGCAGTCTGGCAACTACTTAGTCATGTCGTGCTGCAAGCTCGCCAACCAATGGAGCAATTGTTGATCACGACAGCAACAACAGCAAAACGCCCTGTACAGCTCATGTTTAACGTCGGGAATACCACACTCCCAACCACTACAACGGCACAGAATACCGATAGAGTAACGGATACGCTGCGACAACATCTATTGACTTCTATGGTCAATTCATCGCAGTCGTCAATCTCTGAAAAAGCATCACCAACACCGTTAAACCAGTATGGTCGTTTGACAACACCGTGGCAGAACCATGACAGCCACACCTTAGCTCGGCTATCCACCAGCAACAATGGCTGGCGTAAGATTGAATTCAATGCTCGTGATGACGAAAGCCTAAACAAAGACATGCTTATTTACCTTTCTGATGATTCGGTTCAAGCCCCTGGAAAAATTGCTTTAGCTTTGCCGAGCCATGAAAGTGATATACAGCTAGCCCGTGCAGGCTTCATCACTCACCCTTATTCCTTACCCGCAATCTTGTTTGCCTTAATATTCCCACTGGTCCTTTTGGTTCAACGTGGTTTGGAGGCAAGACGATGAAATGGCTTCCAATCATAGCCATGACTCTACCGCTATTAAGCCACTCATCTGTGCAGGCGAAAGTGCATGGCTGCAATATAAAGGACGACCAGAAACTATGGTCGTTCTACAAAAAGCAATTTGTGTTACCTGAAGGACGGGTCGTTGACAACGGGAACAACAGTATTAGCCACAGTGAAAGTCAGGGGTATGGCATGCTAATGGCGGCTTACTTTAATGACCATGCTTCATTCAAAACACTATGGCACTGGACGAAACAAACATTACAACGTCGCGAAGATGGGTTATTTTCATGGAAGTGGCAGCCTCAGCAGCCACATATTCCAGACACCAATAACGCCAGTGACGGTGATATTTTTATTGCTTGGGCATTATTAAAAGCACAAAAATTATGGCCGGAGCAGCAGTATGGCAAAGAGGCTGAAAAAATCATTGCCACGCTCTCTGATAGCCACATCGTGCAGCTTGGTAATGAATACGCCCTTCTACCCGCTCAATACGGGTTCAAAAAATCAGGTTCGACAGTCGTGAACCCTTCTTACTGGGTTTACCCTGCCTTTAATGAATTTGCACAATACAATGAGCGTTGGTCGCAGCTATCACAAAGTGGCATTAACATTCTCGATAAAAGTCAATTTGGTCAACACAAGTTACCTTCCGACTGGTTAGAGTTCAAAAATAACAGCTGGCAACCCGCACAACAGTTTCCAGCTCAATTCAGCTATGCAAGCTATCGGATCCCTTTATATTTAGTTTGGGGCGGGTATGACAGTGCCACTAGCGATCACTATCAACGTTGGATAAGCCAAAATAACCGCGCTTGGGTCAACATTAATAATAATCACATGGCTGATTACGCAGCACCTACCGGTGCAAATGCTGTGGCTACGTTAGTACAAATAAGCCAAGAAAAGTACAAGCATCGCAGCGCTTTACCTCACCCAAAACAAAACGATGACTATTACTCTGCCAGTCTAATTATCTTTTCACATATCGCTTTTCATGAGAGGTATTGTCAATGAAACCATTATATCTAGCCCTGCTTGTTTCAAGCCCGTTACTTGCAAATAACGTGGCGAATAACCAAGCCCATATTCAATTACTTGATAGTCAAATATCGGTTGAAGTGAATGCACCGAATAAAGCGTATTATGATGAAACCCCTATCTGGAAAGTACTTGAAAACAAAGGGTGGGAAGCCGCTCAAGCTGCATCTAAAAATAAACAAATATCAAACAAGCTTGATGATGAAATTCAATATCAATCAACGCTGACTGCGCTTGAAGATGCAGTACAAAAAAAACAATATGCTTCGGCGAATGCTTTACTGACAGCCAATCAAGAATGGATGACCTGTCAACGAATTCAATGGATGTGGCTTGATTTACAACATGAGACCAGTACCGGTTATGGCCCGAAATCCAAAGAGAAGTTGTCGACTATTTTGAAAAATTGCCCACAATTTAGCTTAAGCACAACGCAAAAAGCCCTTGGTTGGACACGGCCATCAGCGGGTGCCGACATTCTTGCTCGATATAAGAACAGTGCAGGTTCTGATACCGCTGAATATAATAAACTTGCCTACCAGGTACAGTTAGCGCAATTAGGTAACCAACGCGTCAGCAGCTCTATAGCACGCGCTGCCAGTGAACAAATTCGTCAAGTCAAAGACCCTAAGGGCGCAGAACTACTTGGCTGGCAATATTTAAAGACCAAGAACTATTCACAAGCATTATCGTGGTTTGATCAATCCATAGGCTGGACATCGACACCAACGAAAAAGCAAATCGAAGGCAAGCTTTTGAGCCTCCAAGGGCTCAATAAAACGGAAGAGTATGATCGCTTTAAATCATTATGGTCTTCTCGTTACCCATCACTTAAAAAACTCAATACAGGTTCAGGATCACCGCAACTGGCCAGAGCCTGTGAAAGCGACCCACAGCAATGCTTAAAACTCTTACAAACAGAACAGAACCTTTCCCCGCAGCAACATGCACTCGCAGGCTGGCAGTGGTATAACATTGATCGCCCGCTAACAGCTAAACGTTCATTTGAACAAGCGCTTGATGGCATGTCAAAAACAGATGAGCAATATGAATCAACGCAATATGGTTACACATTGGCATTAAACAAAGCAGGTTTTGAGCAGCATGCACATTTTCTAGCAAATAAATTATCTGACCCTGCACAAAAGAGCCTTTACGCCAAACAGCGAGAATCAAAATCTATTTTGAATGCTTATGAAAAACAAAATTATCAATATGTCATTGATAAAAGCGAACAATTTGAAGGCCAGTTTGGCAAAGACATTGGTTTAATGGAATTAAAAGGGTGGGCATATTACAACCAAAAGCAAAACACCAAAGCAGTGAATACTTTCCAACAGCTGGTCGATGCATACCCGCATGATGAAAAATACCAAGAGGCATTGAAAACAGCGCAATGTGCACAAAAGAAAAGCTACAAGCTCTGTTTATAAATAATTACCGGTTAACAAAAAACAAAAGAGCCTCAAATTGAGGCTCTTTTTATTTATCAGCAGTATCACGGCTCGACTATGGCACACCGTGTCCTTTTGAAGCGACCCAAACGCGATACCACTGCTCGCGAGTTAAGGTGATATCAAGCGCTTCAATCGCAGCTTGAACACGTTCAATTTTACCTGAACCAATAATTGCCAACGGATTGGACGGTAAACGTCGTACCCAAGCGTAGATAACTTGATCGATACTTTTAGCACCAACTTCATCACGTATCGCTTCTAACTCATTGCGTACGAGTACTTGCTGCTCTGACTGCCCAGAAAAAATATCCCCACCCGCTAAGCACGACCATGCCATTGGCTTAATACGTTTCATCTGAAGTTGATCGAGCGTGCCATCATGGGCAACATCAAAGTTCAGTGGGTTAATCTCAACTTGATTGGTCACCAAAGGTGCATCAAGGCGGGACTGAAGTAACTCAAATTGTGACGGCGTAAAATTAGAGACACCGAAGTGATTAACCTTGCCTTGCAGTTTCAGTTCAGTAAACGCTTCAGCGACCTCATCGGCATTCATCAACACATCAGGGCGATGAATCAACAACACATCAATATTTTCAACCTGTAAACGCGACAACGAATTATTCACTGACTCAGTGATATGCAGTTTACTGGTATCGTAATGATTGATTTTACGTGCTGGTACTAAATCTGTGCACAAATTAATATCACACTTGGTGACGATTTCAATCTGGTCACGCACGCTTGGATCTAGCGCAAGTGCTTCACCGAAAAGTTGCTCACAACTATAGCCACCATAGATATCAGCATGATCAACCGTCGAGATACCTAATTCAATGTGCTGTTTAAGAAAGGTTAATCGTTCCTGCGGGCTCATCTGCCAATCGGCAAGTCGCCAATATCCCTGAACTAACTCAGAAAACTGCTGCCCTTGAGGGGTGAGTTCAACTTTTGCCACCATCTGGACTTAACTCCGTTTATTCAAAAATCGGTATCCATCCTAGGCTTGTTCTTCCCAGTGCGCAATGCTCTAAACCGAAACCCTCGAACTGGAGTTCGAACTATAGCATTTTACTCACAATTACTCTGGCAGTAGGCTGTGTAATGCACTCACCTTAAATGAGATCGGCTGAAGGCTACTATTTTGCAAGACAAGGTCTATAGAACCATTTGGTAAATTACGCCATGTGGGTGTGTCATTTTCGAACTTCACCCAATTCTGACCAAAATCTGCAAGTGGGATATTAATCGCGATGGCGTTCCCTTTTGCATAGGCATAACCTGAAACAGAAAGTGTCTGGGAAAATCCATGGCTATCGATCAAACCAACATATAATGCAGATAATTGTTCGGGTCTTAAGCCCGTCAATACAAGCTCCACAGAACCACTGTTCCTCAATCCGAGTTGAGCTGCATCAATGCTTTGTAACAGTGACCGTTGCCATGTATGCCACGTATCTAAGGTTACTTCTTCGTTTACAACAAAGCGGTTATTTTCTATACCTTGCCAAAAAGCGTCCGTTTTTTTAACCACCTTGCCATTTAGCTTGAGAGTAACTGATAGAGGCCCAGAATCAGCCCAAGATGGAAGCATCTGCCCGTGCCAGTGAAGCAGTATTGCATCACCAACGCCACGCTGCACCCATTCATTTTCTCCCTGAGCGACTGTTAGTTCCCAGGGTGCCCAATGAGTAAACTCTGCTTTTACCTGTAACGGCTTCAGTCGAGGCTCAGCCATATTCGTCACTATAAACTGCTCTAAATTCGGGGCTTGTATTTCTTCAGTGCGGTGCTTATCAATTAGCTGTTTATACGTATCAAAGGCAGCTTTAGGACGGTAATCAGCATCGAGTAAACCAAAACTCTGCTCTGCATCGGCGAACCAGCCTTGTTGTTGAGGTTCATCGGTGAAGGAAAACCAATTGAGCGCAAACAAGCCAAGCTTACGTAGCATTGGGAGATAGAAATGAAGCTTGTGGAGTTCATTGGCCTGCTGTGCCTCCCAGTTTGGCTGAGAGGCAATTGATAAGTACGCCAACATCCAAGGTTTATTAAAGCGTTTTTGCAAACGCTCACCAAGGCGTAGTGCCCGTACCCATGCAGACCAATCAGGTGCTGAATGCGCGCGTTCAGTATAGCTAGCGAGCATCAACATACTGGCCACAAAATCACTCGCTTCTATGCTTTTTTGTGCACTGATATAGCTCGGTGTACTACCGGGTTGGTCCCAGTCCCCAAGGCCTAAACCAATTTTTACTTGAGGTACGTGTTTGCGAAGCAGTGCAATCACTTCTAACATCAGTGGATCCCAGCCATCCCAGCTCTCGATGCCTTGCTTATTAAATTCCGGCTCAAGGATCAAATAAGCCTGTGGTAAGTCACGGAGCAGAGGGATCAGCTTGTGTTCTATTTCATCAAGGTAACGCTTTCGATTCGCCTGTACGTAATCAGGGCTGATCTTATCGCCAAAAAACCAATAGTTGATCATAGGAATATAGCCGTTAGCATGCGCACCACGAAGTAAATCAGTACGTAGCCAGTGCCAATCACTATCTTGAGTGATCCATAGCGTAACGCTTCGAACACCCAATGCATGTGTCGATAAAGTATTCCAAATTGGTGCGAAGTTTTGCCCGCTACCAACAGGGTTATCAAGCAGTAGCCGCGCACCAACCCCCCATAAAAAAGGTTCAGTCGGCTGGCTTGTTTCTTCTTGCAGCAGACTAAACATAAATGCCATCGCATCAATGCGTTGTTGCCAGCTACGAGCAAGAAGACTATTGCGGTTTGACCAATTTGAATCCAGCTTTGCTTGTAATTGGGCAAACATATTCTTCGCCATTGTGTTCTGCTGATCTCTTAGTGCAGAAAACACCGCCCCAAACATTGCCTGTATGTACCAGTCGGCCTCCATTGAGACGGTATCATCAGCAATCTTAATATATAAGTTCAATGCCTTTTGGGGCGCTTGACCAAGCTCGAGCAAACTATGCGCCATCAGTAATTGCCCACGAATCGCCAGTGGTTGGGTTGGATTAATTGCATACAAACGAGCGCTAGCTTGCTGCATCTGCCCCAAAGCATTCTGATCTCGCAGCTGGATAAGGTAGAAATAATCGATAAGTAGCGGATCATTTCTATAGGTACGCAATAGAGCAAAAGCAGCACGAGCTTCGAGTCGATGCACACTAAAGGGATCCTCACTTAAGTACTGTCGATAGTACGCCATTGACTGCACCCAGTTATGCTCAAATTCAGCAATACGTGCAGCTAAAAATAACGCCTCACCCTTATACGGCTCTACGGTCGAGTTTAATTGGGCCTTAGCCTCATTTAGCTGCCCTTGTTGTATTAGCTGTATTCCTTCCCCTATTTGGTCATGCGTTGCCTTAGCGTACGTGGTACCTACGGAACCAAGCATAAACAATGATACAAGGAGAGGAATAAGAAATGCGCTTTGGCAGCGAATGCTAAACCACCGACTCATTCTCATCCTGCACAGAATAATCTAATTCTAGGGTTTCAAAATATTCAAGATTATTGCGAATCGTATCAAGGTGAATGGCACGATCAGGTGGCAAGTCACAGGTGTCGAGCATTGCGAGGTTCTCTTTCATGCTCATTACCATCACTTGAATACGCGCTGAGCTATCGTTGATGTCTTCTGCGATGTCCTCTAGCTCATCCCCTTTACGCGTTTGTATTATTGTCGACAGCTTACCCATGGAAATATCGACCAACGCATTGCGAATACGCTCGACTGGGCCATACAAACGGTAACTAAGCCAACAACCAGCCCATGTCGCCACAGCCAACTGCAACAACAGTAATAGCAGCAGCCAACTGCTCATTGCCTCATACATAGAAGGTAAAGATTGTGCGACAGCACTAAATTCATCAGGCAGCAGTTGAAAAGATAACTGCTGGGCTAATACATCTAATGTCTGTGCATAGAAGAAATAGAATTGGGCAGCATTTAGAATCGTGCTGAGTAAAGCGATCAGTAAGACTCTCCATATCAACCGCTTCGACAAGCCTATTTTTAGACTTCTCATCACAGCAGACAAGCGCAATATTTGCGACATAGCGGCTCTCCATAATAAACCTGTTGAATATAGTATATTACGAATGCAGTGAGTGGTGAGAAAACGTTACGCGGTATAAGCTATATTGCCCCAACTATTCAATGCCCCCCCTAAACGCCCTTACCTAAACTTGTTCTTCACTGTACGCAATGCTATAACTCGACACCCTCGAACTGGAGTACGAACTATGGCATTTTCTCACCGTCTCAGAGCCTTAATTGGCGAAGAAAGTATTAGTGGCTTTGCCCGCCGAGTCGATATCAATGAAGCGCTGATCCGGAAGTACCTTAAAGGCAGTGAGCCCAGTTTGACCAAAGCGAATCAAATTGCCATGCGGGCAAATTGTTCACTCGAATGGCTCGCTACAGGTTGTGGTTATCTCTATCGACAAGCAGAAGTAGTAGATAAAACAGCACTTTTTACTGCTTATGAGCATGTCACTGATAAAAAAATGAACAATACTGAATCAGACGAACTGTTAAAAATTATTACGGGGTACCAATACCTACGCACTCATAAAAAAATGGATGGTTATTTAGATATCAGTGGGATGGCATCATTTTTATCGCTCGCTAAACATGATGAACCTGAATGATTTCTGTATTAATGAGTAACTTACCATCTGGCAGGAGTAGTTTTTTGGTATTTGGGCTGTAGAATCCACGGAATCGAAAGTTAAGAAGTATTGCTATGCCAAAGCTAAACCTGCATCGCCGTGACTATATGACGTCACTGGTTACCGACCTATCTGCTGATGAACTACAACAGCGCCTTGGCCCTAATCATGCCAAGCCAGAGAAAAAACAGCCTCGCACCCCTTACCTTACCCCCAAGGCGGTCGAAAAACGCTGGCAACTCCTCGATAACGCAGATGCTAAAGCACAACTTCTCGATGAGCATACTCATCATCAAATGGACAGTTACCACAAAAATATCGAGAATTTCATCGGTACAGTAAAACTGCCTATTGGTATTGCAGGCCCGCTACGAGTCAATGGCCTGTTTGCAAATGATGATTATCACGTACCACTAGCGACAACTGAAGCAGCCTTGGTTGCCTCTTATAATCGCGGTTCACAGTTAATCACCAAAGCAGGTGGCGCCAGTGTCATGCTGCTTAACGAAGGCGTCACCCGCACACCTTGCTTTGCCTTTTATAACTTGGCCGAGGCCGGTCAGTTTGTGGCTTGGGTTGTCACTCAATATGACGAATTTCGTGCGATTGCAGAATCAACAACTCGCCACGGAAAACTCACCGATATTAGCGTAAATATCGAGGGTAACCATGTTTACCTTGTGTTTGAATACCTAACAGGTGATGCCTCTGGGCAGAACATGGTAACGATTTCAACCAACGCGGTATTCGAATATATTCTGCACCACACGCCAATTAAACCCGATCAAGCTTTCTTAGATGGTAACCTTTCAGGTGATAAAAAAGCGACAGCCCAAACATTGCGCGGAGTTCGTGGCAAAAAAGTAACGGCAGAGGTGAATATCGACAAAGCCTTAGTCGAAAAAATGCTTCACACTACCCCAGAGAAAATGGCTGAGTTCACTCGAATGACAACCGTTGGCGGCACGCTCAGTGGTAGCATTGGGATTAACGCACATTATGCGAATGCGTTGGCTGCCTTCTATATCGCTTGCGGTCAAGATGCCGCCTGTGTGGCCGAATCAGCGGTTGGTATTACCCGTATCGAAGTCAACAAAGAAGGTGGTTTATACGCTTCTGTTACTCTACCAAACCTAATGGTTGGTAGCGTAGGTGGTGGCACCTCATTACCAAGCCAAAAGGCCTGCCTAGATTTGATGGGCTTACATGGTACTGGCAAATCGCAAGCCTTAGCCGAAGTTTGCGCAGCCCTTTGCCTTGCTGGTGAGCTATCTATCGTCGGTGCTTTTTGCGCTGGCCACTTTTCTCGAGCCCACCACAAACTGGCTCGTTAACCTGATCAATAATGCCGCCTTTACTAGCAAAAGCATTTAAGTAAAGGCGGTATCAATAAAGCCAATAATGGATAATCTAAGATAAACCACCTTGGCTCTGATTAAGCAATACTTGTCGGAGAGCAATACAGTTTGAACGCATAGTTCTGTTAGGGGATATCTGTCGCGAGTGTTGTTAAGCTAAATATTGATCGCTCATAAGGCGACTGTTCTCCCAAATACCAAGGAGGATGACAAGTTTGATCACTTCTAAATACCTTTGGACAAAATGTATGGTACGCCCCGTTTTGCAAGTGATATACCCGATAACGGAGTTGGTTTGCGCTAATGTATTCAGAGTCATTTCGAGACCGTCATTAGTCCCAGCTCTACGATGAGATCCGCGCCAGATTGTCCTCAAAAACGTGAAAGCATGCTATTGCTGTTCTGTCCATCAGGTCTTCAATCTGGTGGTCTAACCGTTTTGTCATCATTGTTTATCATTGCAAACTCTATATTCTTACTTCATAAGGCTTTTGTTCCGCCATTACTGACCAAGCTATACGTGCTAACTTATTCGCTAATGCAACTACAGCGACATTAAATGGCTTTCTTCGCTTAAGTTCTATTAGCCAAGTACCGAAGTATTTTTCCGCTGATTCATCACGCCACATTACTGCCCTTGCGGCATGAACAAACATTTCCCTGAGTTCTTTGTTCCCTCGTTTTGATATGCCAAGCAACCTTGATTTACCTCCCGTTGAGTATTGGTATGGAACAAGACCAATCCAAGCGGCAAAGTTGCGTCCATTTTTAAAATCTTGTGGGTTAGCTACTGCTGATAAACAACAGCAGGCTGTTATTGGACCAACACCTGGTATGGTCTGAAGAAGCGTTGCTGTTTCTTGTTGTCGCATGAGCCGATGCAGCTTTTCTTCTTGTTCTTTGATTCTTAAATTGAGCAACTCATAATGGTCAAAATGCTGCTTAACCTCGAGAAGAAGCAAAGGTGGTAATAGCTCATCATGATCCATAATACGCTGAAACACATTTTTCATCTGATGGTGACCTTTTGGCAAACTGATGCCAAATTCAAGTAGCATGGAACTGATACGGTTCATGCATGCTGTACGATCTTTGATATAAGCAGCTCTGACTCGCCGAATGACAGTTAACACTTGTGCCATCTCTGACTTAGCTGTAACAAACCTCATATGTGGTCTTGATGCAGCCTCTCCAATAGCATCTGCATCAATAAAGTCATTCTTATGAGATTTCACATACGGCTTAACATACTGAGGAGGAATGAGTTTTGGGATGTGTCCGAAGCTGGAACACTTTCTTGCCAGCCAATGGCATCCCCCACAGGACTCCATTGCAATAACTACTGGCTCATGACATGAAAGAAACTGAATTAGCTTGGCACGATTAAACTTATGACGAAAAACCTCCCTTCCCACTTTATCTCTACCAACGAGATGGAAAAAGTTTTTACCTATATCAATACCGATGATTACAGTGCGTTGCATGATGGTCTCTCCCTGTGGTTCACCTATCCCTATTGTAGGGAAAGGATGGGGCGTACCATCTAATTAACGAGTGTCGGTGTTTCAAATATTAGTAATGCATCAATTATCACAGGTATGGCAAAGTCACTTAACTTAGTGTCCAGTCATGATGCTGTGGAGCAGTTTTGGCTTCAGATGTTCTTTGTCATACTGTTTATCCGCATAGGCTGTTTAAGACATTAATAATCTGGCACAGATCTCAAACGTTGCTAACTTTACTATTTTCACTTCCAAAATCTTTCTTAACCATGACTAAACGAAACATAGTTCATGGCAAAATCGGTAATCAAATCGGATGATCATTTTTGCCTCAAAACAGACAAACATGACATGAAGAAAATAGAGTATCCAAATAGCATGAAAAAATTAAACCTCATTTTTACGGCTCTCACCCTTACTTTGCTTGCTGGTTGTTCGTCAACTGCGGCAATCGATGATGAAAAAACAAGGGGTTATTCCAAGTCACATGAGCTTGTTGGTCAAGCTTCGTGGTACGGAAAAAAATACCACGGAAGGCTCACTGCAAGTGGTGAGCGGTATAATATGAGAGCCTATACAGCGGCTCATAAAACCTTACCTTTTGGGACTATCGTGAGGGTTACAAATACAGCCAATAATAAAACGGTAGATGTCAAAATCAATGATCGAGGTCCTTTTGCGAAAGGTCGAGTCATTGACCTTTCTTATAAGTCATTTGAACAAATAGGTAACATCAATAAAGGCTTAGCATCGGTCAAAATTAAAATTATTGATGATAGTAATACCTTTAGGTATAAGCACTAATCCCCATTCGATTGACGCTAAACTCTCCACTGAACAAAACTGCTCGATAGGCAATGACGAAAGCATGCTAAGGGAAGTGTTGTTGAGCGTTAGTCAGGGCGTATTCTGCTCAATATATAGTGATAGTGGACAAAGTGTTAGCTTGTCCACTTTGTTGTTGGCTTTATGCATTGCATCAACTTGCTTTAGGTAATGTAGGTCAACGAAAATGACTAGGGCGTGCTAGCTCAGCTCTGCGCTCAACGCCGTATATTGCACCTTGTGATGAAGTAAGCTTTCAATTGTGCTTGGCAACGATTTTAACCATACATCCACGCTCTGCTGTAATTCCTCACCTGAAGCTAACGTGGCATGAGATGGAAATAAATCCACCCCAGCCTGCTCTAATAATTTGAGGATCGAGCTCTGGTAGTTACTGTATGCTTGGCCTCTTCGAACACTAGCAATAACAGCGTTTACTTCAGATTTGAACGAATCAAGTTCATCCATTAAATCGTAAGCGACACGTTGCTGTTTCAAGGTAACAATCTCATGCTGCAACTGCTCCCTTTTTCGCTCTAGACCTAACCGAGATTTATCCGATAAAAAAGAAATATTCGCTTCGCGAACTTGGCCTAAAACAGTGACTGCAAAAGCCAATGAACTAAGTTTTTCCAACTGCTCTTTTTTCTTAAGCTCATTAATCTGTGCAGGCAGAGCAATGAGCTCAATCACTTTCATTGCGACGTTAAGGTCGACCTGCAGCCATTCGTTATTACGTAAATTCGGATCGGAGTCATAATTATTGGTGTACCCAATCGAGAAATTTGGGAGTGCATTCAACCATGTTTTTCGTATTTCTAACCCTGCATTCCTGATCTTATAGTCTGACTCACGCAAGTCTGAACGATTATACAAAGCAAACTGCTCAAGTGCTTCGAGAGTTATATTGTCAAGTGACAAACTTAATGTGTTCCGCCCCTTATGAGAGAGTTGAAGTTCAAGGCCCGGCGCACTAATCCGCGTTAATAACATTTGCTTCGTTTTTAAATATTCAGACTCTAGCTCTTGTAGCTGGATTTGAAGGCTCAGCATCTGCTCTTGATAACTCAGCAAGTTTATTGGGTCGATAAGCTCACGAGAGTCTAATGCCCTAGCTTTAGCTAGGCTTATAATTAATGATTGCTCGATGGTTCGCGCTTTTATGATTTCATGTTCAATCATCGCTAATGCCAAATAATCGGAAATCACTTCACGAACAATCCTTGAGATCACTTTCTTCTGTTGTAGCTGTTTAATTAATAAGTCATTACCCGACTGTTTCGCTTGTAAATAAGCTTGACCCAAATCTAACGACGACCATGAAATAGAACTCGTAACGGTATTGCGGTCGCGTGCTGGAGGTAAGACATCACTTGCCCCACCATCGTTATTTCGGACACTTCGATTAAAAGCCGAGTTTGATTTAGGTAAATAGCTATAAAGGGTATTGTCTAATGTCGTTTGGTTAACGAGAACACGGTATCTAGCCTGCTCTAATTCCAAATTATTTTTAAGAGCCAGTACTATCACGTCAGACAGTGTAAGCGGCTTAGTAATATTAAGCCTCGTCGTTAAGATCCACTGTTTTTGTTTTTCAACGATCTCTGTCACTTCTTGCTCAGAAGCCACTTCTGGTTTAATCGTACAGCCGACCAGTGATACTATGCTAACAATCAACATAAGCTTTCTCATATTATGGCTCCCTAAAGCTTTCATCAAGCGCCTTCGCGATTGGAAAAAGGAGGTATGAGATTAGTGTTCGTTTATCTGTTTGAATATTTGCCTCTAACGTTAAACCCGGCTGGAGACGAAAGTCGACAGGTAAATAACGCAACTCACTCATATTCGTAATGTCTATCCAACCACGAAAGGCGATGGCTTTCTCACCGTTCACATCATCATTAAATGCATCTTCGCTGACCTGACGCAGTTCACCATTAATTGTTCCAAATTTAGTAAAAGGTAATGAGTCCAATTTAATGGTTACCATATCGCCGAGGGATATTTGATTTATATCAGCAGGGTTTAAATCAACCACAACCTCCATTGGACTATTAATTGGAACCAACTCATAAAGAAATTCATTCGGAGTAACATGTGTACCAATCGCTTTGTCCGCAACTCGGAAAATAATGGCATCAAACGGTGCTTTTATTTCAACTAACTTTTCTTTTTCTTCGTATACCACTAATTTCTGCTGCAAAGAGATATATTCTCGCGTCGATTTTACTAACTCATCTGATATTTCCGCCTCTCGTTGGCTTAAATAGCGCCTGACTTCGTTCCTTATACTCTCCTTTTCAACTATTAATGCCGTCATACTGCTATCAAGAGCCGCACGCTTTCTGGAAAGCTCAAGCAATTGTGCCAATGCATTCAGGTACTCTTCTTTTCTTGGGCCATTTCTGCTGAAAGCCTCTTTTTCTTTATCGTATCGTGCTTTTTTATCCGCCACTAAATTCGTGTATAGCCCATGTTGCTCACCCAGTATTGCTTTCTCTTTTTCAAGGTTTGCCTTCCTTAACTGAATGCTTTGTAGCTGCTGTTTTCTCGTCTCTACCGTCGCCTTATGCGCTAATTGCCTTGATAAATACAAGGACGCCTCTAAGTTATACTGAGTACTTTCAAAATCTTTCCTTTCAAAATTGACATCGCTGATCTCTGACTTCAATCGCTTTATCCGAGCCTCAACACTTTGCAATTGATACCTCGTCGCACTGACATCAGATTTAGACACTCGACCATCCAGTACCGCGATCAATTCACCTTTTAAAACTTGCGAACCAACTCTGCCTGTATATTCAATCAATTTACCTTCAGTGTGACTTTGTAAGACGGTATTCCTCATAATGGGTTTTACATGTCCACGGGCGGCTACATATGTATCGACTTCTGAGACGCTGGCCCACACCACTAAACTGGCAACCGATATCAACATGGTCCATAGCCCGAAATACAGTGACATCTTCGGCTGTTGATGCCTTAGTTGCTCCCACTTAGGGGCAATAGCTAATACTTCTTGATCGACATTCTGCTTCATCCTATTAATTCCTTTACAGGGCTAACAGTACCTTGAAATTGTCTACGCCATAGCTGTTTGTAAAGCTGGCAGCGCTCTAATAAAACGGAATGAGGAGCCAAATCAACAAGCCTTCCCTTCTCAAGCACAAGAATGCGATCCATTTGTGGCATAGAAGACAAGCGATGAGAGATATTAATCAGTGTTCGCCCCTGAGAAAGCGAGTTCAGCCTATCTAAAATATACTGCTCACTCTCGGCATCAAGAGCACTTGTCGCTTCATCCATCACCAGTATTTTAGGATCATCAAGTAGCGCTCTAGAAAAGTTAAGTCGTTGCTTTTGTCCGCCAGACAAATTACTCGCATTCTCTTCCAACATGGTGTCATAGCCTTGCGGAAGCGCATCGATAAATTCATTGGCACCACTCATTTGGGCCACTTCGATGATCTGCTCTAGTGATTTATCCGGGCGAGATTTGGCAAGGTTTTCTTTTACTGTACCTCTAAACAAAAAGCTTTCTTGAAGCACGACACCGATATGAGCGCGTAGGTAATTCGGGTCATATTCTCTGAGATCATGACTATCAACGCGTATGTAGCCCTGACTAGGTTGATAGAAGCCAAGTATTAACCTTGTTAACGTACTTTTGCCTGAACCACTCGGTCCAACGATGCCAATTTTTTCCCCTTGCCGGATCTCAAAGCTTAGATCCTGCAACACAGGGGGCTGATTAGGGTGATAACTAAAGCTCAGCTTCTCGGTAGAGATCAGCCCTTTCATTGGCGGAGTGATCCCACCGCTACGCAGCCGCTCTGGCGTGCTATTCAAAACACGACTTAACATATCAACGCTAATTGCCGTCTGCTGGTATTTGCTAGCTAGGCCAACTAACTGAACAAGCGGCCCCGCAATGCGTCCCGCCATAATATTAAACGCAATCAACGTACCAATTGTAAGTTCACCAGCCAACACCATTTGCGCACCAAACCAAATAATGGTGAGTGTCATGGCTTTTTGAAGAAAACCGCTGATCTCATTGATATAGCCACTCCAACGCCCAACAGTATGCTGGCGCGTTACGACCTTCGCGGTAACATCTAACCACTCTTGTTGTTGGCGCTTTTCAATCGCCAGACTCTTTATCGTTTCAATGCCACGTACGGTCTCAACAATCAGTGATTGCCGGTCTGCCTCTGCGATATAAAGGGCTTCAAGCTGCTTCCGGTACGGCTTAAGAATACACATTAGGCTCGTCATAATAACAACCGCAAAACCAATCACGAGCCATGTTAATTGGGGGCTGAAAAACCACATCACGGGGAGGATCACAACAACTGATGTGAGTTCAATCAGCGTAAACAGCAAATTCCCGGTAATAAACTCGCGAATACTGCTCGCTTCTTGCACCTGCTTAGCTAATTTTCCTGCGGCCACTTTTTGGAAGAAAACCAACGGTAAGGCGAACAACCGCCGACAGGTTAAATGGGCAATTTCAATATCAAGCCGTGCCACGGTATGTAGAATAAGGATATTTCGAACAAGTGAGAGAATAGCGCTGACAATTAAGGCAGTCATTGCCCCCAAAAATAATACATGTAAGGTTGAATAGCCTTGATAGCCAATCACTTTATCAAAGACAACCATAGAAAAAAGTGGCACAACAAAAGCGATGATGTGCAAAAACATTGAGATACTGGCGACTTGAAAAATAAGAGATGGTTGTTTGAGCACCTCACTAAACAGCCATGTAAAACCAAAAGGCTGCTCTAAGACCAGCTCTTCCCCCATAGGGCGAACCAGTACAACAGCGCCTTTCCAATTCGCCCGAAATTTATCTTCACTGATTGCAATTAACTCAAGGCTGCTTGCACGAGGATCTTGTATCAGAACCTCTAACGAGCCATCCTGCGCGGATTTCACCCCTGCGGCAATCACAAAGTCGTTATTTTCCAGCTGAATAACGACAGGAAACCCACTACCTAAGCGCTTAAACTGAGTCCAGCTAAGCGCTAGCTGCTTTGCTTGTAAACCACTATTGTTTATTAAATGACATAATTCCAAGCGAGTCATAGTGTCGTCCTTGACACCATGATCACGTTTTAAATTATGTACTGAATGATAAACATGGTAATACCTTGCGATAAGAACATATGCTTCCAATGCGGTGTTCATATCAAGCTCCTACTTAGCTAAAACTAGGTGATAGGGTGGTTTGATTTTCCTCATCAGCCGCTGATGCTGGGCCTTCTGCTAATTCTCCATCACTACGCTGAGTAATAAGCCCGCGTTTTTTTAGCTCTTCCAAGAGTTGGGTATGTGTCTGCCAACTTCTCAAAAAAGCATCTGGCGACATGACGAGACGTAAGTTATGCTCCCTCGGTGGCTCTTTCCCACTGGTATCTGGGTCGACACCGAAGGTGTAAAAATCCATCCTTACGTTCCCAGCAATGATTGCTACATTTTCAATACCATCGATAAAATGTTGGTCTGCCATGCGATATATCCTTTATACATGAATAAAAAAGCCTAGCTCACCATGAGCTAGGCTTTGTTCCTATGCGATACCGACTGCGCTATCGATATTTTTCTTCGCCTCCTGCATATCTCCAACTACAGATTCAACCATATTAAACAGGCCATCATTTAGGTCACCAAAGTCAACAGCACCAGCTTGCTGATCATTTAGCCACGCTAATGTTGCCAACGCCCCATCTTCAAGTGCTTGAGAGGAATCAAATGCCCCAAAGGTGCGTTTCTCTTCCGCTGTGGCTGAATCCAAGTCATCCCAATATTGTTTTAGTTCTGAAAATGTCATCGATGCTACGTCAGACATTTCGAACACATCTTTATCTGTCCAGCCAGATAAACCGATTTCTCCTAATGATTGACCATCTACTACAATGTCTAATTGGCTATAGTCCTGCGACAACACAAGGTTATCGAATGACAAAGCAAGATTCGTTTGGCTATTATTGGCAGCAATACTTAAGGTGTTCATTTCACTTAAGTCATCAGCTTCGTAAATATCGAATCGACCACTGCCAAGGGTAAAGCGATAAGAGTCGTTACCTACCCCACCATACGCTTGAGAACCACCAAAACCTGAGACAAACACATCATTGCCCGAATCACCAAACCCTACGGATTTGTCTTCAAAGCTCAGGAAAGAGGCTAACGAGGCTTGCTTATCACCACCGAAGGTTTCAACGGTATCGCCAATAAAGTCAGTTATCGCCGACAAGACATGGTTAACGATATTGGTGCTGCTTTGAGTCAATAAGTCTATCGCTTCCCAGCCTAAATCAAGGAAGACATCATTACCTTCACCGCCAAATGTCGCCCCAGCAAGCCCAATATTTAGAACAGTGTCATTTCCTTTACCTAAGCTGGTTAGGTTGGCCATTCCCATGTTAATAACGAAATCATCACCGAGCCCACCGGTCACGTTATTCGAGGCTCCAATCGTGGCTATAACATCGTTGCCATCACCACCATTAATGACAGAAAAACCACCCATAGCTGTAATTAAGTCATCACCATTACCGCCAATAACATGGTTATATAACCCACCAACAAATAGCCCGTCATTACCACCCGCACCATCAACACGATTTCGTAGTCCGGCACTAACGATAATGTCGGAATCAGCACCAAATGGGTCGGTAGTATCGCCTTCGATGTTATTATCAATCCCCATCACAAAGGCCATGTCTTTGCCTTTATGCAAAGCAATCGTATTTTCGACACCGACTGCCACGACATAGTCATCCAGGAAGGTGGTTTTCACGGTATTCTTGCGCCCAACCACCAGTGCTGTTGTGGCTGCAAAACCACCCTTAACGGTGTTCTCGTTACCAAAAGCAAACACCACATTCTTGGCAGTTGCACCCGGCTCACCTGGCTTATCATCGCCATTAATGGTGTTTTTATTACCAATAGCCGCCAGTAAGTTTTCTCCAATACCCCCGCTTAAGGTATTTTCATTACCAATAGCAAGCAGCACGTCATTATCAAAACCACCAGCTAACGTATTTTCTGCGCCAATTGCCACTGCGACGTTTGCACCGTAATCATCTCTCCAGGTATTTTTGGCGCCAACCATCAAGGCAATATCATTACCTCTGCCGGTATAGACTAAGTTTTCTTTCCCGATCCCGATGGCAATATCGTCTCCTCTGCCTCCCATTAAGCGGTTGGTTTCACCAATGGCCAGCATGACATCGCCCCAGTCTCCTTCTGCATTTTCTTGTAATAAGAAATATTCATGGTCAAACGATGGCAACCTTTCCGACCAATCAATTCCTGCGACATTCGGAATAGAGAAAGAAGGGATTTCGATGGACTGAGCAGGAATCGTTAAAGATTCCATTTCAACGTAATCGCCGAGGCTAAAGTCAGGTACACCGAACTCTGGTACATCGAACTCAGGAATTTCGAAGCCATAGAACTCACGCCCTCCAATCGAACTACCCAAGATACTGAACCCTGATAAATCAAACCCTTTAAGGTTGAATTCCGGAACATTGAGCTCTGGCAAGTGAATAGTCGGCAGTGCTACGGTTGTATACGTTGGTATAGTAGTGCCCTCTTCTTCCGAAGAGTCAGGTGATTCGGTGTTATAGCTGCCATCTGCCCCTGTCGCCCACTCACCAGCTGAAGCAGCAACATTGCCACCGCCAGAACTTCCTCCCTGCTCGCCTTCTATATCATCATCAAAATAGTAGTAGTTATCACTGCCCGCTTTTGCAGCCGCTTCTGCAGCGCTAACATCTGCAGAATGGAAGGTATAAACATTTAAGAATGCACCATCTTCGGTGATCCTTGGCTTAAATTCAGCTTGCGAGTTAAAGAGGCTCTTGCTGGATGAGTCACTAGAGGTATAGCCGAACAAGTCACCCAGCATTGAATCTGCAGAGCCAAACAGCCCCGAACTCACATCAAACTCGTAGGTTAACTCCAGATCAATCCGATCAACTTCCACACCAAAGTCACTCAACGACGGCATCGCTAATGAAGGCAGTGTAATACTCGGAATTTCAATTTCAGGGGTGCTGAGCGTAGGCAAGTGGATAGATGGCAAGCCATAGTTCCCCAAGCTACCGTATTTATAACTTGGTGCTGATTTCAGTTCTGGAATCGGCGGAATTTCCAAATCATATTGTTGCAACGTGAAAGATGGTGTTTGCCAATCAGGTACGGTGGGATCCGAGAAGTCTAGTTCAGGGAATAATAAGTTTAGATTGGCACTCATATTAAATTCAGCGTTAAAACTGGCTGAACCTAGTGTGCCTTCTAATGCATCATCGCTGCGCTCGCCTTTTTCATCCTTATCGTTAAATAGGTTACCCGAGCTCTTTTTAATTTCCCCAAATTCTTCGGTTGAAAAAGAGATCTCGTTATCAGCGGCAATCATATTATTTTTACCGATAGCAAAGATAATATCGGCACCACCGCCTGCAGCGATCCAATTTTCTTTACCAAATGCCATGATGGTGTCATCACCACTGCCAGCCATTACGACATTGTTTTGACCTATTGATAAAATTACGTCATCGCCACCTTCAGTGAGCAGGATATTATGTTGGCCTGCTGCTGCAACAATGTCATCACCCCAGCCCATTAGTGCGACATTGCCACGCCCACCCATGAAAGCAACATCGTTACCGCCACCAGCATGAACAAAATTCGTATAGCCAAAGGCATAAATAGTATCGTCACCGGAAGCGGTTGAAATTATATTCTTCCCGCCTAATGCGGCCACTGAATCACGGTCGCTGCCAGTTAAAACAATATTATCCATACCAGCAACCATAACGCTGTTTTCACCATCGCCTGCCAGCATGATATTGGTCTGGCCAATGGCCAATAGCGTGTCATCCCCTTCGCCCGACCAGAACAAGTTTTTGCTGCCAACACCGACCAAGAAATTGTCACCATTGCCCGCTAGCATTAAATTACTGTCGCCGAGGCCAAAGAAGCTGTCATTGCCACTTGCGCCCTGAAACAGGTTAGTCGCCCCAATAGCAATGGCAACATTATCGCCCCCGCCCATGATCATCACATTATTCGATCCAGCGACCATGACATCATCATTACCGCCAGCACTGACAAATAAATTATTAATCCCTATGGCAGTCATTACATTGTTACCATCACCAGCAAGGAAGGCATTGGTATCTCCCATAGAGCAGAGTGAATCATCACCACTCCCTCCCCAAACAACATTGTAGGCACCCAATGTCGTAATATCGTTTGTACCATCCCCTGCAATGACGATATTGGCATAGCCGAAAGCAACAATCAGATCGTCGCCTGACCCAGTTTGTACAAGGTTTCCACCACCATAAGCTTTAACAACGTTATTCCCTTCACCAGCGAGTACAATATTGCCCGCGCTGGTTACATTGGCTAAGTTTTTCAGGTGATCCACACCCGTGTCTTTGCCAAAGTCATCACCGTCTTCGGTGACAATAGATAGTAGGCCTCCTGCACGGATTTTATCGTTGCCGTCACCCGACATAATGAAGTTACCGAAGCTATATGCTCGAATTTCATTACCTGGGACTTCAGCAACAACGTTATCCAGTACATATCCACCACCATTACTAGCCCCCGTTCCCCTAAACTCAAGACGATTACTGCCCGCACTGGCCGTCAGACTTAACGTTTTCTGCTTCCAACTAGCCGCATCTCCAGAGCTTGAGAACACAACTTTTCCATTCCAGACAACATCCATACCTTCATTGCTTGACATCCCGGCTCGATTCGAAAAATCAAAGCTAACCGCCACGGTTTCACCTTCGGCTAAGTCAGGAATATCCTGATAAATCGACGTGTTTTTGTAGACGTCGAGTTCAGAAACACGAGCACCATGGCCTTCATTTCCCAAGCCATACACCGACGCTTTATGGGCAGCCTCAATTCCATTAGTTGATTGCCACCCATGGCCACCTTGCTCAAAGTCACCATTAACGATTAGGTTGCCGAAGTTGTATGAGCGTATTTCGTTAGCCACAACTTCACCATGTGAAACCTGACCTACTGGCGACGCTCCTGAACCACCACCATTACCAGTGCCAATAATATTAAAGCCACCTTCCGCGCGGATATTATTTTTGCCATCGCCCGCAAAGACAATATTCAACCCACCAGCAGCATGAATATTATTTCGGCCATTGCCCGTAAATACAAAATTACCGCCACCGAATGAATCAATTGAATTACTGCCATGGCCTGCTAATACAACATTGAGACCACCATAAGCTGCAATGTTATTATCATCATGGGCAACCTGAACAATATTTAAGCCACCTATAGCTTCGATATTATTATTTCCCCAGCCAGCAGAAATAATATTAGCGCCACCATGCGCTTTAATAGTGTCATTACCATTTCCTGAATCAATTGCTTGGCCACCGACAGCCAATGATTCGATATAATCTTGGCCGCTACCCGTTTTTATTTCAGCACCCGCAGAACTTACCAAAACTGTATTATCACCATTTTTGGCATCTATTTTTACGCCAACGGCTTTCACTTCTATCCTGTCGTTACCATCACCAACAAATACGTTACCGCCAGCGGCGTGCAATACAACGTGATTATTTCCGTGCCCTAAATCAAGTAAACCAACACCAGCCCCAACGTACGCGTAGTCATTACCATCGCCTGCGGTTACACGTGCACCTGCTGCTCTAATATCAATGTGGTTATTACCATTTTTTGCATCAACGTCTACACCCACAGCACGAACATTAATCCGGTCGTTGCCATCACCGACTCGCACGCTACCGCCAATTGCATGGAAATCAATGGTGTTATGCCCGCCGCCTAAATCAATCAAACCAACCGCGGCACCAATATAGGCGTAATCATTACCATTGCCTGCCGTGATACGTGCCCCAGCTGATCTAACATCAATATGGTTATTACCATGGCCAGCATTCATATTGACGCCAACAGCACGTATATTGATACGATCGTTTCCATCACCGACACGAACATCACCACCAACGGCATGATAGTTAACCGTATTGTGACCGCCGCCCAAGTCAACAAGGCCAACCGCTGCGCCGATATAAGCGGTGTCATTACCACTACCAGCTGTAATACGTGCCCCTGCGGCTCTTACATCAATATAATTGTTACCGTTACCAGCATTCATATTAACGCCGACAGCGCGAACATTGATCCGATCATGACCAGAGCCAACAGTGACGGTTCCACCGACGGCATAGTAATCAACGGTATTATTACCAGAGCCTAAATTGACATTGCCGACGGCTGCACCAATATAGGCATAATCATTACCATTGCCAGCAGTGACATTCGCCCCAGCAGCTCTGACATCGATCCGATTATTTCCGCTACCCGCGTTAACGTTAGCGCCTACAGCACGCACGCTGATGATGTCATCACCACCTTCGGTGCGTACTCTCGCATTGATACCACGAGCATCTACTTCATCATGCCCATTGCCGGTCCAGATATCGGCATTAGCCCCGCTTGCATAGACATAGTTATTACCATTCCAACCGGTGTAAGCTTTAACGCCAACCCCATGGGCCATGATCCAGTCATCACCATCACCACTGTGAACATCTGAATTCACTGCACTGGTATAAATCGTGTCATGGCCGCTTCCAGTCCGAACAACAACACCAGCCCCTCTGGCATGAACATTATTGTTTCCTCCTAGGCTAGTGACTTTACAATTAAACGTCCCCCAAGCATAAATCGAATCATTACCGTGGCCGGTTGTAATATTTGTATTTGCAGAGCTGACATTGACATCACGGTCATACCAATAACCTTTTTCTACAATTGTTGCTTTTGAACCGACATAATTAACCGTGACATCTTTTTCTCCAGTCCCTAATTCAATATAAACATTAGAGCCTGAAGTTACCTTATAAGTATCATCCCCTGAGCTTGCATATATATTAACGTTAACAGCACCAACATTAACATAATCATCACCAGGGCCATCCCATATATATATTTGATTCAGTGCCTTATTGGAATTACCGATTACATCGTTACCCGTTCCCCCATAAATATACGATGCCCATGTGGTATGCCCCGCACTTAAATTATCATCACCGCCATTTCCATAAATAATACTTTTATGAGTTGCATGCCCGGCATGAAGACGATCCTCTCCATTCCCACCATGGTATGTTCTAGTACCCATTTGGAATTCCTTTAATTTAATGTCAATCGTTGCTATCGACACAATAAAACTTTTAGCTACACCCATTGCGGCTAAAAAGAGCATCAACTCTAGTATTCATTTAATGGCTAAACAGGTGACCTCGGTGGTGTTGACAGATATGGCTTCGTTCGCTATTTGTTTTAATTCTTCTGCACCAAGCCTTATCTGTATTACCAAACTGCTTACTAAGTTCTCGTCGAATTCGGGTGCAATGCCCAAAAGGAGCAACAAAATCCATAAACCATAGATAGTCACCCTTATCCCATTCATGAACGGGCGGCCAAGTATCACTATCGAGCATTCTTTCATGCCACTTGCTCGATACTTTTGCCCAAGTAACTAAGCCTATAGGCCCTGACTGATCATAAAATACCTGACATTGTCCAAGGAGACACGCATGTATAAACCGCTCTTCTAAGGTACTAAGTGGATAGGCTTTATGTAGAGGAGAGTGAAGCAATAACCAGGTGATCTCCCCAATTAACTGCATTTCTTTAGCCGTCACCACACGGGTATTCGTTTTATCTAAATCGTCTTGTCCCTGCATAACGCCCTCAACACACTTGGTTACACTTTATTAACATAATTGTTAGTGCAAAGAGGCTATCAAAACAACCGTTAATATAAAACTGAGTGCATTTGTTGTCAGTCTTGTGATCACAATCACCAAAACACAACAAATCAAAACAAAACATTCCAAATTTCGATATAAAGTATCAAACAAAAAGTAACAAGGCATTTAATGGAACATATTATCTCATAAATTAAGAGTTATGAATTTGGCCTCTGCATTAGCTTGATAACTAATGAACAGTGATAGATCACACAATACATGTTACAAAATTGTTGCTAGGTGCGCATGGTGATAGATTGTATTCCACCCTGTATACAGAATAAAAAAGGAATAATAAATGAATTCTACACCCCCAGTATTTGAACAATTACAAAATGGTCAGGCATCTATTCTTGTGATCGGTTGCGGCAAAATGGGAGGGGCGATAATTAATGGCTGGCTACAAAGTGGAATAGCAAGTGATGCCATTCATATCGTTGATCCTAATATGGATTCGTTGTCATCACTGGTAAATAACGATGGTGTATTTGCCTATTCGTCACCAACGGAGCTTCCTGCGAAAAAATTTGATTTCGTTCTACTTGCATTAAAACCGCAGATGGTCGAAAAAATATTGCCACTTTACCGTGACTTTATTGCCTCTGATGCCACATTGATTTCGGTAGCAGCAGGGATTACGAATGAATCACTTGGCAAACTACTACCTGATGTCAATGCTATCATTCGTGTTATGCCAAACACTCCAGCATTAGTGCAACGAGGCGTAATGGTAGCCTGTGCTAATAACAAAGTGCAGCCAGAACAACAACAAGTATGCGAAAGTTTATTTGCTGTACTCGGGCATTTTTACTGGGTCGAAAAAGAATCGCTTATGGATGCCGTTACAGCGGTTAGTGGAAGTGGTCCAGCTTACCTATTTCTGTTCACTGAGTGTTTAATTGAAGCCGGCAACAAAGCAGGCCTCCCGCAAGAGCTAGCACAACAACTAGCGATAAATACCGTTGCTGGCGCGGCTCATTTAGTGACTGTTAACGAAAAAGACGTGGCAGGTTTACGTCGCGATGTAACCAGCCCTAATGGTACAACCGAGGCTGCACTTAATGTATTTATGGAACAACATGGGCTAAACAAACTTGTTGGCAATGCTGTTCAAGCCGCATCAAAACGTAGTAAAGAGCTGGCTGAATTATTCTAATTTATCATTCACTCAAAGCTAAATAGAAAGACACAGTGCCAATACTGTGTCTTTTTTATATAAAATAAAAAGACCTGACTAAGTCAGGCCCTCTTAAATAATTATTCAATAGAACAAAATCAAGTTAGCTCTTGTTTTAATTCTTTATTGAACATCTTAGGCATATAAACCAATCCAGCCACAATACTAACAACAGCAAATACCCGTATAGCAAGATTTAGATCAGAATATAGAGCCAAGAATAAACCTACAATAGCCAGTACAACTCGCATTATTACGCCGAGTCGACCACCTAAATACCCTGTAATTGCACCAGACACTAATGTTAGCCCACCGATGATAGCAATTAAGTGCCCAATAATATTTTGGACTTCACCTTCCATACGCATTTCAGGTACGAAAAGATAACTTAACCCAACAATATAACCCGCAATTGCCATCCTTGATGCATGCAAGCCGGTTACCAACGGGTTGCATCGCGCAATGGATGCCGCAGCATACGAGGCTATCGAAACTGGTGGGGTGGCATCGGCCAAAATGGCAAAATAGAACACAAACATATGTGCAGCTAGCACTGGCACACCAAAGTCATTAATCAGCATTGGTGCCCCAATTGCGGATGTAATAACGTAAGCAGCAGTTGTTGGTACACCCATTCCCATTACCAAGGTAACGAACATCAATATCAGTGCCGCTAGCCATAAGCTGCCACCAGAAACATCTGAAATCAAACTACCAATGGACACCACTAGTCCTGTTTTAGTTAGTACCCCAACAATGATCCCCGCACCAGCGCAAGCAATAGCAATAGGCGCTGTATTCGCACCAGCCTTATACATCACATTTAGCAGTTTCTTCAAATCAAAGCGGGAGCTTCGTTTTAAAGATGTGATAACAAGGGTCGCAACAATAGAATATAATGCAGCAGTGTGCGGTGAATAGCGCATCATCAGCAAGGTTACCAGCACAACTATTGGTAAAAGAAGATGAAAGTCTTTAGCGATATCTTTAAATGTTGGTAGATCGGCAGGGTCCATACCTTTTAAGTTATTCTTCTTCGCCTCTAAGTGAACAGAAATAAAAACTAAAGCAAAGAAACAGAATGAACCTAAAACAGCAGCAACAATAATATCGGAATAAGGCGTATTAGTCATTTCAGCCATAATAAAGGCACCTGCGCCCATAATAGGCGGTGCGCTTTGTCCACCAACACTCGCAGCTGTTTCAATGCCCGCAGCAACCTGTGGGCGATAGCCAATTCGCTTCATCATTGGAATGGTGAACGAACCCGTCGTAAAAACATTTGATGACGCAGAGCCACTCATCGTGCCGAAAAAGGCTGACGTTACTACCGCAACTTTTGCAGGGCCACCAGCGTATCGACCCGCTATCATTTCTCCGCCATTGGTGAACAAACGCCCTGTTCCACTGGCTTCCATGAATGCACCGAAGGCAATAAAAATCGCGACCATCGTTGCAGCAATACCAGTGATTGAGCCTAAAATACCTTGCCCACTTAATAAAAACACCGTTTCGACAACTTCATCATATCCAATTGGTCGATAGTGAAGGACACCCGGCATATAATCGGTGACAAACAAATATGCAATGCTGGTAACCACTAACCCTGCGAGTACAGGGGAAACTGCGCGGCGAATGGCTTCTACGACCAAAATAGTCGCTAATGTTCCCATCAGCATTTCGACTGGCAGAATTTCGTCAACACCCTCTAGACGATAATTAATTCGCTCGGCCTCTAACCAAGAATAAGCGAATGGCACAATGGCAACCAAAAACAATAAGATCCCCGACCAGCTCGGTAAAAAGAACCCCGTATTATTTTCAGAGCGTTTTCGCCCAGGAGTGATAAGAAAAATAAGAGGGAGCAAAAACAATAAATGAATGGAACGTTGGGTTCTCGGCTCTAGATAACCAATAAATGCACTGTAAAAATGAAAACAAGTGCCTATCACTGCCCATCCCATGATGAACAGCATCAACAGTCTTTGAAAGTCTGTTTGTTGTAAGAGTGAATCCTTATTATCAGTAGCCATGACGAGACTCCATTTCGGGCTATAAATAAGCTAGCAACTCATTGCATTACTCAATATTAAGCACAAGCAAATTTGCTTGTGCTTAATGGCGATAGTTAAATTAAGCGTTCAGCTTATAAATAGCCTTTTTCTTTAAAGTACTTCTCGGCACCAGGGTGGATAGGCGCAGGCGCATCACTCATCGATGTGGCACAGTCAAACACTGACATACTGCCATGAATCGAGGTTAGCTTGTCTTGATTGTCACAAATTGATTTAGTGATTTTATATACGGTATCAACAGACACAGAATTATTAACCATTAAGGTTGTTGCCATCTTAATGGTATTTGCTCCTGTATCAACGCCTTGATATGTATTGGCTGGAATAGCAGTAGGAAGCAATCCGTAATTTTTATTCAGCTTATCCAGTTGCTGCTCGGAAAAATCGACAAACGCCAAATCACGAGATTGGCCCATTTCGATAACAACGGCTCCAGGTAGTCCTAAGTTACCAAAAATATAATCAACTTGGCCATCTTTAAACTGGGCACTCAGTTCTGCGAAACTACCGTGGTTAATCTTGAACCCTTGCTTTTTACGCAATGTATTGTAATCAGTATCATTCGCTTCCATTATCCAACGAAAGGCCTGTTCACCTGATGACCCACGTTGAATAATACCGATTTTTACATTCTTGCCCTGTAAAATTTCTTCAACTGTTTTATATTCAGCATCTTGAGCTCGAATAAAGTGGCTATACACATCTGAAAAGCTCATGCCTATCGTGCTGAGTTCTTTGTGTGGTTTACCATTGAACAGAACCGTACCTGTGTGCGCTTGGTAAGTAAAGGTGTCCAATCCCCAACCAAGTTGGCTACGACCGCGGTTAACTTTTGTCGGGTTAGCTGTTCCACCACCAGGAACAACCTTAAGGTTAAACTCTGGGTTTTCTTTTTTAATCAAGTTAGCCAAACCAGAAGACATGCTATACCAGCCGCCTCCGAGCTGGCCAGATGTCCACTCAATAGTTTCAGCTTGGCTGATTGCTGGAACAAGCATTGATGCAGATAAAAGGACGACCTTGTTGAGCACTTTCATTGTTTTCCCTCACTCTATTTATTAGCTGCTTACGCTGTTTATTATTATCATCGCGCTGGCAACTTCTCCGTTGTATTCTGAATTGTATACAGATTGGAATATCAAAGGTCAATTGCTTGTATTTAAAATGTGACCGAGATGTAAAGATCGAAAATAAAAAAATGGGTCTGATCCTAGTAGCAGGATTAGA
Source organism: Photobacterium makurazakiensis (assembly GCF_050336715.1). Classification (NCBI taxonomy): domain Bacteria; kingdom Pseudomonadati; phylum Pseudomonadota; class Gammaproteobacteria; order Vibrionales; family Vibrionaceae; genus Photobacterium; species Photobacterium makurazakiensis. The sequence continues at coordinate 53,581 of NZ_JAKJSJ010000027.1, read as the reverse complement.
CCCATTTTTAATATGTGTATATTGGTTTGATTATAAATCAGTGATTTAAGTATTACTTTTCACTATATTTGGTGTATTCCCAGTATAGATATGCCCATACCCTTCACGAATATACTTGGCAACCTGCTCTTTACGCTTTTCGACATGGTTTCCCATGATAAACATCGCCTTTTGTGCATCTCGCGCAATCAGTGCTTCAATGATATGAATATGCTCTGACTCATTGCCTGTTGGACGATCGGTTAAATTCACCCAGCGGATAAAATAAATCCGCTGATTAATTTTATTCAAGGCTTCTGCTAGCTCTTGGTTACCAGAAAGCATCACAAGTTGCTGGTGTAACTTTTGGTCAAAATCCAAAAGCACTTCTTTTGGCGTGTCTTCACCTAGCTGAGAATATTCAATGGCAGACGCTTTTAATGCTTGAAGCTCTTCATCCGTCGCTCTTTCAGCAGCAAGGAAGGTGGCCTGCTGCTCAATGATTTTTCTAAACTCATATAGATCAAAGACTTCCTTTTCTTCCAACATATGGCAAAAGAAACCTTTATTTCTTTCCCAACGCAGTAACCTATCTGAGACAAGCTTTTGCATGGCTTCGCGTAACGGGGTTCGGCTCACGCCTAAGTGAGTGGCGAGCTTACCTTCATTAATCCTTTCTCCTGGCTTGAAATGAAAGGAGATAGCCATATCACGTACAGTTTGGTAAACATCTATTTCTTCTTTTGATTTTGTTGATGTTTTGGTTAATTTATCAGTAGTTGAGCTAGGCATTTTTATTATCTTTTAAAAGGTATCTGAGGAAACTGTATTCAGTTTGGTTAATCTGAGTCAAGACTTATCCTGATACCATGATGAAAACTTAGCACTAAACAGTAAAATTAAGCATTTAGTGGGAGTAGAGGCAAGATTATTTGGTAACACAGGGCTCAATCACGTATGTGTAAATCCATACTTGGTCAAAGTGCACTGCGTTTGCTACGTTTAAAAGACATAGTGACTGGAAAGGTATAATTATATGAAAGTAACTGTTCAAACACATCACATATCAATTAATGACGAGTCACGAAAAGAAATTGAAAGTAAATTTGAGAAGGTATCCACTCACTTTCCACAGCTGATCAGCAGCGACGTCATCATCACAAAAGTACACGGGCAACACGAAGTAGAAATTTTTACCAACTATGAAGGTGCACGAGTTTCAGCAAAATCGACTAACGATATAATGTACCCTGCCATTTCAGCAGCCTTAAAAAAACTAGAGACAGGCCTACGCAACCGTAAAGGACAACTGAAAGCAAACCTTCACGCAAAGCCAACCAGCACAAAACCCGAAATTGCTTCAGATATCATCCAAGAAATGAAATTAGTTTAAATAACCAGGCTCATGAAGCCAGCAACTTAGTGCTGGCTTTTTTTTAACTTGAGTCAGTTGACCAATCCTATTTTTTAAAACGTAAAATAGGGATTCCAAGTAAGGCGAGGAAAAAACGCCCTCCTACTCGCAACGCAAACGAAACGCTGTTAATTGTTGGATGAGAGGGCAACGATCCATGACGCTATTTCTTCGATCCTTGTTTGCTTGCCATTCAAAAGCCTTAGCATTAAACCTCCTATTAGAAGTGCATAAGCTTGGTGAGCGTTAGATTCACCAACAATTTTACTTAATTCTAATTGAAAGTTTCTATCTGCCATTCTCAGCAAGGTATCGTTCGCGACATCTTTGTAATCACGGTTTTTAACGTAGTCGAGCAATACCACCATTTCCCCTTGAAAACGATTATCAAGTGTTGAAATCAGACTATTAATGGCTTGCTCTTTATTTTCGGGGATCTCGCTCTGTTCAGATACACCATAAAGGCTTTTAGGCTGCAGAATGAACTCTGTGCAAGCAGAAAACAATTCTTCTTTGCTCGGAAAGTAATGATAAAGCGCACTTTTTGATACCCCAAGTGCTTCAGCAATGCCTCGCATACCCAAGCCATTTAAGCCATGTTCAGCAAAGATATCGACTGCTTTGATAATGAGTTCCTGACGATACGCATCGCGATCTACAATTTTTGGCATAACCCCACCCACCTTAAAAGTCCGATCGGACTATAACCAATTATTGCCAAAAGTCCACTCCTTAATCCAGAAACACGTAATTAGACCATGTGGACTAAAAAATTGACAAGCAGTTATTTTCACCATAAGCTTTAAAAAGACCAAGTGGACTATAAAGAGGTTATCTGGAAAAAGTAACGACGAATTTGTCCACCTTTGAGAAGCAAAACAACAGTGCCAATAGCACTGTAATATCCACCGGAGTAAAACATGTCAAAAGATCAAGTTAAGATAAAAAGTGCCGTCATCGATTGGGTGTGTGCAGGAAAGTTCAGTTTCTCAACAGGATTTGGAGCAACGAAAGCAGAGAGCGCAATAGCCAACTATGCCGCGCTTGTCGCTCCCGTTGCGTTATATTTTCTGTCGTGGCAAGACTTAGGGTGGACGATACTACAAATTGTTGCTGCAAGTTTGCTTGCGTTAGACATGGTTGGCGGCGTATTAACCAACTCTTTAGGTTCAATGAAACGCTTTCTTCATACTGACCAACAGGTAAAGGTCAATTGGTTGGGTAAATTAGTCGGCAGTAAATTTGCCTTCCCACTTATTCACTTTCAGCTATTTGCGGTGCCACTGTGTTTTGATGTTGCGTGGTCTTATGCCTTTTTCTGGTATGCCGCGATGATGATTGCCGTAATTTTAGTCCACTATGTACCGTTATATCTTCAACGCCCTATTGGGTTGTTAGTTGTGATGGTCTCAATCATGATTTCTCCAGCTATACCTGCTGTTGTTGGGCTTGAATGGCTCGCGCCTATATTCATGATTAAGCTAGTTTTATCACATGGTGTAAGAGAAGAGCCTTACCGTCCGACTACAGCTCAATAACAGTGAGCAGTCTACATCCTTATTTAATGAGGATTTAAACCTAGCTTCTGTCTAGCGAGGTGTGAGCGCTAGACGGAGCAGATGATTGAAGGAGGCAAATACGATGATAAAAATCAGTAACAACCTATGGGTATTTGATGGTAAGTCAGTCACTTTTATGATGCTGCCATTTTCAACTCGAATGACGGTAGTAAAACTCGCTGATTCAACGTTATGGGTACATAGCCCAATAGAATTAACCGAAGCGATGAGATCACAAGTCGACTCTCTAGGGAAAGTACAATACCTTATTGCACCAAATCACTTACACCACCTGTTTTTAAAAGAGTGGCAGGATGCTTATCCTGCTGCCCAAACATATGGCACGAGAGAAGTGATGAAAAAACGAAACGACCTTAGATTTACATCCGAGCTTACTTCCGAAATTCCTTACCCTTGGGAAGCAGAGATCGATATGCTTCTTTTTACCGGTTCCAAATTAATGGAAGAGGCTGTCTTTTTCCATCGAGAGTCAAAATCTTTAATTTTGACCGACTTGATTGAGAATTTTCCGCCAACTGACTTTACACAAATCCAGCGCTTGTTTGCTAAGTTTACAGGTATTCTTTCTCCAAATGGTAAAACCCCCATTGATTGGAGAATGAGCTTTATGTTCCATAAAGCAGAGGCGAAACAGCATTATTTACAAATGGTTAAATGGGAGCCTCAACAAATCATTATGGCGCATGGTGAAATTGTAGATAGTGATACGCTGGCCTTTTTACGCAGATCTTTTGCTTGGTTAAGGCTTTCTCATTCTAATCGGCACAGCACTAAGTAGTAATTATTACTGATACTTTTTTGCGCTCATTGCCCGGGCGTTTAAAAGTCAGCCAAAATGTACTCGTATGAACTGGCTTTACAGCCGCTTCAATTTTATTTTCGCCATCACCAAAAAATTACACCCACCATTTCCTACAACATCGATCACATTTTAATAACAATACAAATACAATCGTCTCTTTGCTCGCTAAACTGTATACAGCTTTGAATAAAGTTTGGAATTCAGGGCTAAAAACATACTAATTAAAAATAATTACATAAGTCGAGAGGAAGAAAATGTCTACTGATACCCTGACTCCAAATGCACCAATTAACAAAGAAGCACAGCTTGAAACCATTAAAAATGCTGAATACGGTGTCGCAAGAACCATCACAACCGATGATATTCCTGTGATTGATATTGCACCGCTGGTGTCAGGCGAGAACATTGAAGACGTGGCGGCACAAATCCTTGATGCTGTTACGCACAAAGGCTTCTTCTATATTGCCAACCATGGTATTCCTCAGCAGGTAATGGATAAAGCAGGTGCAGCAATGCGTGGTTTCTTTGCCAAACCACAAGATGTCAAAAGCGAAATTCCTGTTAACACGAGTCAACGTGGCTGGCTAGCGCCGGGTATGGTTACGCTAGAAGGGAATAAAACGCATGATTTAAAAGAGATCTTCTTCTGGGGACCAGAACAATGGACTGAAGAATTAGATCAAAAGCGCGCAGAATTACCTCTCATTGCCGATAATCTATGGCCTGATAGCTCAACGCCTGAGCTTCGGTCTGATCTTATCCCTTATTATGACGCCGCAAACGCCGTTGGACATAAGATCCTCTCTGCTGTCGCTATCGCACTCGGCCTTGAAAAAGACTTCTTCGCTAAACGTTATCAGACCCCTTTATCCCGAGGCCAACTGGTTTATTACCCTGTTTCGACTCAACAAGACGAAGCTGAAGAACGTTACGGCTCAGCGCCTCATACTGATTACGGCGTGCTCACATTACTACTTCAAGATATGAATGGCGGATTAGAAGTACTGACGAAAGACAACGAGTGGGTCACTGCAGTGCCGATCCCCGGCACGCTTGTGTGCAATGTTGGTGACTTGCTACACCGCTGGTCGAACGATCGCTTTAGCTCTAACTTGCACCGCGTCATTAATCGTTCTGGCAACGAGCGTCATTCTATTGCCATTTTCTTCGATCCAACACCAGATGCCGTGATCAATCCGCGAGATATGGGATTAAAGGACACAGACGAAGTACGATATGAATCTGTTATTACCGCTGACTATATTAATGCTCAAAATAAAAAGTCGTTTGCGCAGTACAATAATGGCGATGATAAATAAGCTAGATTAAACCATTCGTTTCGAGATTCAGTGATAGCCTTAACCAATAGACCGTTTCAAAAGCCAGTTGGTATTAGCCACTGGCTTTTCATTAATTGATACGATTTATCACACAAATACCGTGCGCTAACTGGCCTTTTCAGGCACACTCTGTCGACTATTTCCTAACGACCAATCATAGCGATTTTTTGCTTTATTGGTTTGCATTCAAGGCAGAGGTTCAACTTAGCAGATGCTCAAAAGTATCCACCAATCCATAACCAATAATAGTATCACCAATCAAATACCACCGGGCCTGAAGTTTATGCTTCTCTCGGCACTAGGGTTTTCCTTAATGGCCGCCTGCGTTAAATTAGTCAGTGTCTCGGGCATGCCCCTTTTTCAGATTGTTGCCGCTAGGGCGCTTATCTCACTGCTTATCAGCTATGCCGATATTAAGCGGAAGAAAATCCCTGTGTGGGGAAATAATAAACCTCTGCTTATTGCTCGCGGTACGGTGGGTACTTTAGGGTTAATCTGCGTGTATTACGCAATAGCTAACCTGCCGCTAGCCGAAGCGACTATCTTGCAATATTTGCACCCGGTCTTCACCGCTATCTTAGCGCTGCTGTTTCTTAAAGAGCATATTCAAAAGTCGACCATCATTTGTATCTTGCTGAGCATTCTTGGTTTAATCGTCACTGTAAAGCCCAATATGATCACCGATACGGCAGCAGAACTTCCCATGTTTAGCGTCGGTATTGCTATGCTCGGTGCACTCTTTAGTGCCATGGCTTATACCATTGTTAAGCGCCTGAGCCGTACTGAAGACAGCTCGGTGATTGTGTTCTATTTCCCATTTATCGCACTGCCTCTTTCACTTGCCCTGCTTGGTGATAACTTCCAAATACCGACGCTATTTGAAGCCGTTTTACTGGTTTTAGTCGGTATATTCACGCAGATTGGCCAAGTTTGCTTAACGAAAGCAATGAAAACCGAGGCTGCAAGCAAAGCCACAGCCTACTCATATATTCAGGTTGTTTTCTCTATTATATTGGGGGCGCTATTATTCAATGAATTACCATCGGTATGGACACTTCTTGGGGGCAGTTTAATTATTACTGGTACGCTCATTAATATCTTTGGTAGTAAGAAATCGGTCAAACAACCAAAAACAGCAGCTTAATAACACCTGTAAAAATGGCCGCCTAACTGATAATAACGTATCAATTAGGCGGCCATTATTCATTTACTGACGGTTAAATTGTTTGAGCCTTCAAGCCGTTTAACGACGCAATGCATTTAGCTTAAGCTGTGCTTTACCAAATACGGATTCCGTTGGATAAATGCCTTCTTCGGTTACCGTCCCCGCCGTAATACCCGTTAAAATTTCAATCGCTTCCGTCACATGCCCAATCGCCCAAATGTGAAACTCTCCTTTCTCGACAGCTTCAACAATATCTTTACGTAACATTAAATTATGCACGTTAGATTGTGGAATAATCACCCCTTGAGTAGGCTTACGGCCTTTAATGGTACACACATCAAAGAACCCCTCCACTTTCTGGTTAACCCCACCAATTGGCTGCGCTTCACCAAACTGGTTCATAGAACCAGTAATAGCAACATCCTGACGTAATGGCAGCTGCGAGAATGCAGAAACAATGGCACATAGCTCGGCCATCGAAGCACTGTCGCCGTCGACACCACCATAAGACTGCTCAAAAGTAAGGTGAGTCGTTAGTGGGATCTTACTGGTTTTACCAAAGGTCGACGCTAAATAAGCAGATAGAATCATGACACCTTTGGAGTGAATGCTCCCGCCCAATTTGACGTTACGCTCAATATCAAACACCTCACCTTCGCCATAAGCCGTCGTCGCGGTGATTCGATTTGGCGCACCGAATTGATAATCCGATGTAGAAATCACTGACAGCCCATTGATTTGACCTGCGACTGTGCCTTGCGTATCAATCAATGTCGTTCCGTTAGTAAAGGTTTGCATGACATGGTCTTTTAAACGACTGACCCGCTTTTCCTGACTCTGCAGCGCTTGCTCGACATGGTTAGCACGGATCATTGTCGCCTTCGATGACTTCGCCACATAGTTAGTTTCTCGTAGCAAGTTAGCAATATCAGCAGAGTGTAATGATAGTTTGTTCTGATCGTCAGCTTGGCGGGAACTGTATTCGACGATCCTCGCGATCGCTTTACGATCACAATGTAACATTCCGTTATCATTTACAATGCTGGAAATGAACTGAGCGTACTGCGCTTCTGATTCCTCAGTACGATTCATCTCATCTTCAAAATCGGCAGTCACACGGAATAGCTCACTGAACTCAGGATCATAATGCTGGAGTAGTTGGTAAGTTTGATAATCACCAAACAAGATGATTTTAACATTCAACGGAATATCTTCTGGGTCTAATGAAATTGTCCCCGATAACGTGACTTCTTTCTCTAACGAGCTAACGTTTAACTTACGCGCTCGCAACGCACGTTTTAAACCATCCCAGACATACGGTCGCTCTAGCACTTTCACCGCATCCATCAATAGCACACCGCCATTGGCACGGTGCAAGCTACCAGCGCGGATCAATGAAAAATCGGTAAACACGGTGCCTTTATAAGTCGCATTTTCAACATAGCCGAAAATAGAATGATAGTTGGGACTCTCTTCCACCACGATTGGAAATTTATGCTCAGGCTGACTTACCAACACATTCACTTGGTAACGGCGCGGCATTTTTTTATCGAGTGCAGCATAAGCTAACGCAACTTGCTCTTCGCTTTCTTCAAGGAAGATATCAAGATTATCAAGAATGTCGGCTTGCATGGCCTTAAGGTATGCTTTTACTTCCGGTAAAGACTTATAGTTTTCTTTCAACGTTTTAATAAAGTGTGCGACCACATCCAGTGCAACTTCTTCATTCAACTTCTGAATTTTATCGGAAAAATCTTCTTCCAATTCAGTTAGCTGACGCACAATTCCACGCAGCTTACGTTCAAGCTCATTAATCGTATCTTCAAATGCTTGTTGATCTTTTTCAGTTAATAGAGCAAAGGTTTCTTCAGTATGTGGCTCTTCACCATTCAGTGCCACTAACTGGTATTCGCCAGCCGTAGTCACAGAGAGGCTGACGCTGTGCTCTTTCGCTTCATTGGTTAGCGTAATAAGCGCACTTTCTTGTTTTTGTGTTAATTGATTTTTTAGTTTCTCAGAGCGGCTGTAATACATTTCGTTATCGAAAGCCAATGGCAAAGCCTTCACCAAACGTGTCATCAGCTTTTCAATGTCTTTCTTAAATGTATTCCCAGTACCCGCAGGTAACTTTAAGACCTTCGGACGGCGGGTTTCTTCAAAATTTGCGACATAGCACCAATCATAAAGGGTATGCCCACTGCCATTTGGATCATGTCGGTTTAAATAACGCAACATCATCGTGCGCTTACCTAGCCCATTACGACCAATGGCGTAAATGTTGTAACCTTTCTCTTTTATCGACATAGCAAACTCAACCGCTTGCTGCGCCCTCTCCTGCCCAACAATTTCATCAATTGGGGTCAAGTTCTTGGTTGACTTGCAATCTTCAGGCAAGCCCTGCAATTCTGATGCACGATACAGCTTGTCACTGCTTAGAGGTTTAACTGACATAAAGATCCCTCTTCTTATGACACTTCATGTTATCAGTGTAGACAGTAAAACATTATGTTTTAGTGACTTACCTTCAGTTTAAGCTTGAATGCTTCCTACTTAGGTCTTTTTGCTGCTTTTATGAACAAAATTCAGCCCTTGATATTCCCGTATGCTTATTCCTAACATCTAACTCGCTTCTTCTTCGACTACCACTCACTCTACCTCTCTGATAAAATGCCGCGCTCTTAATATCAGGTCAGCGGAAAATATCGATGAAAAATACCCGAGTCAGTATTGGATTAAGTAATCCGAAAAGCCCCACCAATGTGGGTGCGGTTATGCGTGCCGCAGGGTGTTATCGCGTCGATTCGGTTTCTTACACTGGCGAACGTTATGACCGTGCTGCTAAGTTTCAAACTGATACTAAAAGTATGTCTCGTAAAATTCCTCTAACAGGTGTGCAATCATTGCTCGACAACCTGCCTGAAGAAACGAAAATTGTGTGTGTCGAACTCGCAGAAGGTGCGATACCTTTACCAGCATTTGAACACCCAGATGACGTCATTTATGTTTTTGGACCGGAAGATGGCACCATCGCCCAGGATGTTGTTGACCGTGCTGATGCCGTTGTTTATGTACCGACAGTGGGTTGCATGAACCTTGCTGCCACCGTTAATGTGCTGTTGTATGATCGTTTAGCTAAAGCAAGTGATGTTATTGCGGGCGATGAATTAATCCGCCAGAGCCGAGACAACCGCAATAAACTGGTTGTTAAGGCATCAACAGCCGATTTATAAATGTCGACAACACCTTCAGTTTACTGAATGAATAAACCTCATTAGATTTTGGCCAAGCTTTCGAGAATTAAACAAATTGCTCTTAAGCTGGCCAATTAATATCTGACATTGGATTACTGTCCAAGTTTATCCAGAATTACACGTACTTTAGCTTCGTTTTCTTCATAAACAGTTATTGTTTGAATAACATTCAAACAGGCTGGTGTCAGTTGCTGCTGATTTTTCTCTTTTACCGTGGAATAGAGTGTTGCAGGAAAGTCATCAGGAATTCCTTTTGGGTCGCTATATGTCGCTACGGATTCTTGATAGTTATGATGATATTTTAAATACGGCCAGCTAATAATTTCCACCGCTGCTTTTACTATGCCCTTTTTCCATTCATCCCGAACCTCTTCCGGTGATTGTTCAAAATGCATGTCATCGCTCGTTACCGCATCTAACCATCGCTGAACAGAGGCCAAGTAATGTTGATGATCATACTCTTCGATTAACTCCATGACTGCCGGAGACGAATAAGAAAAACAAACATTTAATAAATAAAGCTCCGCAAGTGACTTACCATCAAGTGCGACTAAAGCCCTGTTATAAGCTTGTTCGTGCAATACCGTTTCAACATTTTTACGTTGCTTTTCTTCTTCTCGACGTTTCTCTTTTAAGCATTGAATTCGGGTCTTACCATCTTCAATAAGTTGCTGCGCTTGTTGCAAAACATCAATTTCCGTTGATGAATACAATTCAATAAGATCAACTAAGATAACATTTTTAATGATATTCGATGCCGTTGTTGCCTTGGTTTGCTTGCTTTTCAAGGCTTGGCTATTAGCAAAATCAAGCATAATAATCCCCTCACTATCTACGTTGATGTATACACATCGATACAATTAGGATGATTAGAAGGTTTATGGAATTGGGCTTGGTTAAGTGATAGAAGCGCTCTTTTAATCGCACGTCATAATATTAGTGTAGACAATAAAACACCTTTAATTAGTGACTTGAGTTGTATTTGGTAAATAAAAAAGCCACCTAATCACTCAGGTGGCTCTCAATGTAATCAGCCAACGTTAACCGATCTAATTATTGCTTAACCAACGCAATCTCTAGATCTCGATCAGCAATCATCCACCAGCGATTACCATACTGGCTATCGTAGCCCACCACAGGTTGGTCTGCACACGAGGCTTCTCTAACCGGCGTATTGGTTAAGTAACTTTCATCCCATGGAGCATCAACAATACAATATTGAGTAACCAGTGGATTCCACTCACCATTGCTGTATTCCCCTAAGATCACGTTTTCAGCATTAATGTTCGCGTCGGCGGTAAACTGCACACCGTATAAGTCACCAATATTACTCTCAGCATCCCAGCCTTGGGAAGCAGCCATCGGTAAATCGCGATGCCCTAGTTTCGTGCTGCCATCTGGCTGTGAACCCGGCAAACCAGGACTTACTCGAATGTCCTTTTCTCCACCAAACGCATTTTGATACACACCACCGTGGTTTTGCATACCACTGACGATCAAGATATCTGAGCGAGTTTCAGCTGTTTTTGGCTGCCAGCTCAACGTAACGTGCTTTTTCATATCGATGGTTGTCGCAGGTACAACAACATCTCCTTTTTCTGCACCGGTATCATCAACACCTTGTTGCCCTTTTACAACACGATTATTACCGTTCAGGTTTGGATCCCATGAAGAATGCTGGGTAAATAAGAACTGATAGCTTAAACGCATCATGTCGTTCATGGTTTCAGCTCGGCTTAAGCCTGCGGTATACCCCATTGTGCGTTCCGTCGTATCAACACGGTTAAAGGTATTGTTAATACCGCCAACCAGGCGTGCAGAAGAGCCATCATAGCCAAGGCAATCATTGGTTTTGTACTGAACAATATGATTTAGCACAGGGCGTTGATCATCGGGGATTGAATTCGGATAAATCAAAGATTCACAACGATCTAGGGTACGACTAAAGGTATCCATTAACGTCCAGTTTGGATCTGCTAACTCTTTCATGCCATCTTCATTCTGAAGAATGGTGTGCGGAGTAACATAGGCGTGATAATCAACACGCTGACCGTTAAAGGTTAAAATTGCGGCATTTGCATCAAATGAATTAGAGTCATATTCAGGCTTGAAGGTCGCCATTTTATGCTGAATAACATCTTGAATTAACTCACGTTCACCATAACGGTATTCATAACCTTTGTATGATGCGTTACCACTTACAATCTGAGTGTAAGACGGCATACGGTAGTTACCACCACTTGGCGTTGAAGCAAGTGTATCTACGCTGCTTCGGCCACCCGGATCGTTTGAGCCATAAACGCGAGCATGGATTTGCGAGCGTTGATACATGTGCTCATGGCCCTGTACCCAGATAACGTCATATTCTGCAAACAGTTCGCGGATTTCTTTATGAATATCAAACAAGCGATTGTCGTCTTTTGTGCCTTGAACAATCTGCTCACGCGTTTGACCATATTTAGCACCGACAAGACCATCGTGGCTAGCAATCACCACATGATCGAATTGGCCTTCATTCTCAGCAATCACATCCTGAATCCAGCCAAACGCAATCGGGAGGTTGTAGTACGCCAGGCCAATCATCAATACGTTGTCACGAATAATATAGTAGTTAAGCCACTCGGCAGAAGGCATGTGTACTGCGTCTTCAGGAATATAATGACGCATATTGTCAATCCACTCGACGGTATACGCCCAGCTTGTTTCGTGGTTGCCCATTACAGGCAAGAATTCCATACCAGCTTCACGATACTTTTCAGCCACTTCACGCCACTGCGCCCATTCTTTGGTCGATCCATTATCGGTTAAGTCACCAACAGGGATAACTACGTTCACCCCTTCAGCCTGATGCTTAGCCAGTACGGCTTCCATCGGGTGCATCGCCACATTCCAGCCACCACCTTGAGTATCAGGTAGTAGTCCCACCTTTAACGTTGAGTCAGCCGGAATAATTTTTCCTGATTCGTTATTAGAACTATTACAACCTGCCAATATACCCACTATCGATAAGGCTACCAAAGAGCGCTTCCAAGTCTTATTCTGCATGATCATCCACTACTTACTGCTATTTATTAGATTAACTGAAAAGGAAAATAAGCAATTTAAATGACAATTTGGCGGTTTTATTCCTGCAATTATTGCAGAGGATATATAACAACAGTGTCATGAATCAGTGTTACTAATAAATCAAACTTTCAATGACTACGCGTTAATATGAAAAGCAACATTATAATGAAAGCCGCATTAGGAATAGCGATTTTATTACCCAATATTTCACTTGCTGCATCAACCACCGATACGACAATCAAGCGTCAGCTATCACCTGAGCAAATGATGTTTGAATTACACGAAGAAGCAACATGTTTAGTTGCCGCTCAATACCTAAAAAATGAACGAGTAAAAATACATAAAAATAATTACGCAGCGCTAATTGATGAGTTTTCGGTACCCGTTGACGCAGAAACATCTATTGTGAAGCGGGCTAATATGGAATACACCTATTTCGCTGAGCGTGCGAAAAAGCGTTATACCGACGTCGATCACCACATGTTACTAACATCAGCCTATACACATCGATGTTTATTTATGAATGGTTACGAGGCTCAGCGCCCATTTATTGAAGCATCAGAAAAGAGCACACTGTAAAACGACGATAAAAAGGCATGCTATAAATGGCATGCCTTATTGACGACAAGAGTGGCTTGCTATAGTCCGACGCTATACAGTCACGACATCGATACCACGTTCAGACAGATCATCAGTACAGCTAGATGGAAAATCTCTATCGGTAATGACTTTATCAAAACAATCGATATCAACAGCGTGAAACGTTGCCACCTTTCCGTATTTAGAAGAGTCACTCACTAAATAATTTTGTTGTGACGATGCTACAATTGCCTTTTTAACCAATACCTTGTCTTCACTCGGTGTCGATATACCACGTTGATTCCAAGATGACGTCGAAACGAAAGCCACATCAATGTTCATTTCACGTAGTAGACGCGCTGCTTTATCACCTACCGATGACTGATTACTTTTATCAACCTTTCCGCCAGTATGGTAAAGGCTGCAATCTGAGTGATTCATCAAATACCCTGCAATCGCAAAGTCATTCGTGATCACCAATAGATCATCACGATGATTAAGCTGATGGGCAATTTCTAACGTCGTTGTGCCTGCATCTAAATAAACCGTCATATTCTGCTTTATCAGCTGTGAAGCGTATAAACCGATCTCAGCTTTTTCATTTCGATACTGATTAATCTTCACATCATGAGAAAGCTCTATATGGATGGTTTCTGTAAGCTGAACCCCACCCGATACCGACATTACACGCCCGTCAGATTCTAGCTTGGCGATATCACGGCGAATCGTCATATGTGATACATCAAGTTGCTGAGTCAATTCACTAATGCTGATGACTTCCTGATTACCCAACAAAGTTAGGATCGTTCGTTGTCGTTCTGCCGGAATCATAATGCTTCTTCTATATCTAGTTGGCTTGCACACATCTTAACACTACAAAACCCACTATGTGAATATATGTGAGCATTTGATAAGGCAAAGTTTGATTATTCTCTAAGCTTTCAAACTATTAGCATAATCCCGCTGCAATCTTGCCTTTTATAGCGAGTAACTCACACTCAAGATTCACAATATTTATCACAACCTATGTTAAAAAGTGTGAAGTTGCGCCTAGATCAATCCAAAGAAGCATCATAGAATCACAAACAACAACACAAATTCACAAAAGTTAACATGGAGAGGCAAATGGAAACTCAACAAATACAGTCAGTTGCCGTAATCGGACTCGGTTCAATGGGTATGGGCGCTGCGAAATCATGCATTCGTGCAGGCCTACATACTTACGGTGTTGACTTGAGCACCGACGCATTAAAAGAATTAGAACAAGCTGGCGCAAAAGGTGTTTCACATAATTGTGCCGATTTCGCACAAACACTTGATGCCGTCTTATTACTGGTTGTGAATGCCCGACAAGCAAAAGCTGTACTATTTGATAGCCAACTGGCTGAAAAACTGAAACCTGGTACGGCAGTCATGGTTTCTGCCACGATTTCGGCTGAAGATGCGAAAGCCATTGAAGCAGGCCTTAAAGCGCACCAACTGATTATGCTTGATGCACCTGTTTCTGGCGGTGCAGCAAAAGCCAATATCGGCGAGATGACCATCATGGCATCGGGTTCTGAAGAAGCCTTTACCAAATTAAAGCCTGTACTCGATGCAACTGCTGGCAAAGTCTACAACATCGGTACTGAAATCGGACTTGGTGCAACAGTAAAAATCATCCACCAGCTATTAGCCGGTGTTCACATTGCAGCCGGAGCTGAAGCAATGGCACTGGCTGCTCGCGCGAATATTCCTCTCGATTTAATGTATGACGTTGTGACTAACGCAGCCGGTAACTCTTGGATGTTTGAAAATCGCATGAAGCATGTGGTTGATGGCGATTACAGCCCAACATCAATGGTTGATATTTTCGTTAAAGACTTAAACCTTGTATCTGACACGGCAAAAGACCTGAAATTCCCGCTACCACTAGCTTCTACCGCACTGAACATGTTTACCAGCGCAAGTAACGCCGGCTTCGGTCAAGAAGATGATAGTGCCGTGATCAAAATCTTTGATGGCATCGAACTACCTAAGAAGGAGCTGTAATCATGCTATTAGGAGTGATCGCCGACGATTTCACAGGCGCAACTGATATTGCAGGTTTTCTGGTAGAAAACGGCATGCGTACGATTCAACTAAACGGTACACCAACAACACAGGTCGATATTGATGCCGATGCGGTTGTGATCAGCCTTAAATCGCGCTCATGCCCCGCAGAAGAAGCCATTGAAACGTCAGTTGCAGCCTTACAATGGCTACAACAACAAGGTTGCCAGCAGTTCTATTTCAAATATTGCTCTACCTTCGATAGTACTCGCGAGGGCAATATTGGCCCTGTGACCGACGCTTTGCTCGACACGTTGGGTGAAAACTTCACCATTGTTTGCCCAGCACTTCCAGTAAATGGTCGCACCGTTTTCAATGGCCACTTATTTGTAATGGGGGAGTTGCTGTCTGATTCTGGCATGCGTAATCACCCTGTTACCCCGATGACAGATTCAAGCCTCATTCGCTTAATGGATGCTCAATCTCGCGGTGAGTCAGGTTTAGTCAATTACCAAGTCATCGAGCAAGGTGCAGAACAAGTTACTTCACTATTTAGTGAACTGTCACAAGCAGGCAACCGATATGCGATTGTTGATGCCTTTAACCAAGCCCACCTTGAAACCTTGGGCAAGGCAGCTAAGTCACTGAAACTGGTAACAGGCGGCTCTGGCCTAGCCACAGGTATTGCTAAAAACTGGGCTGAATATTTAAGCGATCAATCGTCAGCCAAAGCCGCTGGCAAGCCACAAAAAGCAAAAACAGTTGTGTTATCAGGCTCTTGCTCAGTAATGACCAACCAACAAGTTGCCAACTATGCGGCTAAAGCACCGCACTTAGTATTGGATATTAAAGCCTGCCTAGAGCAAGACGATTACTGTGAACAAGTCTTCCAATGGGTACTAAATAACCTTGATGGCACATTGGCGCCAATGGTATACGCAACCGCTGAGCCGAAAGTATTAAAGAACATTCAAGCCCAATACGGCGCGCAAGCATCAAGCCATGCTGTAGAGCAGTTTTTCAGCAAACTGGCTCATCAATTAAAAGAGTCTGGCGTGCAGAACTTCATTGTCGCTGGCGGTGAAACCTCTGGTGTCGTGACTCAAAGCTTAAATGTAGAAGGCTTTCACATTGGCCCACAAATCTCACCGGGCGTACCTTGGGTTAAAGCCATTGGCTGTGATCTGTCGCTAGCGTTGAAATCAGGCAATTTTGGTGATGCCAACTTCTTCGAAACAGCACAAGGGTTTTACCATGACTGAACAACAACTCAGAGATCAAATGGTGACACTTGCTCGCTCAATGTTTGAGCGAGGCTATGCTACCGGCGGTGCTGGAAACTTGTCACTTAAGCTGCCCAACGGTCATTTTCTGGCAACACCGACTGGCTCTTCGTTTGGCCGATTAGATGCCGAACGTTTATCCGTTGTCGATATTGATGGTACTCATATCTCAGGCGACCGACCATCAAAAGAAGTGGCATTCCACTTGGCAATTTATCGTAACAACGCTAATTGCAATGCAATTGTTCACCTGCATTCAACCTACCTAACCGCATTGTCGTGCTTAGAAGGGTTAGATACTGACAACGCGATTAAGCCGTTTACCCCGTATTTCGTTATGCGTATCGGTAAGCTACCAGTGATCCCGTACCTACGCCCGGGTGACCCACGCATTGCTGAAGAACTGGCTAAACGTGCTGCTGATTATCGTGCTTTTCTACTGGCAAATCACGGCCCTGTCGTCACCGGCTGCGATTTAGTCGATGCAGTAGATAACGCTGAAGAGTTGGAAGAAACCGCAAAACTGGCGCTGATGCTAGACGGTAAAGCGATCCGTTACCTGAGCGATGTTGAAATTAATGACTTAAAAGGAAGAGGCAAATAATGGCTAAGTTCGCAGCAAACCTCACCATGTTATTCACTGAGGTGCCTTTCTTAGAGCGTTTTGCTCAGGCGCATCAAGCTGGATTCAAAGCGGTTGAGTATCTTTTCCCTTATGCTTTTGAGGCTGAAGAGCTAGCGGGTGAATTGAAAAAATATGGCTTTGAACAAGCACTATTCAATCTACCTCCGGGTGATTGGGATGCTGGCGAACGAGGCTTCGCTGCCATTCCAGGTCGAGAAGATGAGTTCCGTGCCAGTGTCGATACCGCATTGAACTATGCCTTAACCCTAGGCTGTAAAAAAGTACACGCCATGTCTGGCATTGTTAATAACGACTATAGCCACCAGCAGCACGTCGATACTTTTATAAGCAATATCCGCTTTGCCGCCGATGTGTTCGCCGAACACGGTATCGAGCTGATGATTGAACCACTAAACAACCGAGATGTACCGGGATACTTTATTTCTCGCCAGCGTGATGCTGTAGAGCTCATCAAAATGGTCGACCGCCCTAACGTTAAGCTACAGCTCGATCTGTATCACGCTCAGATCATGGAAGGTGACTTAACGGTACTCATTCATGACTTAGCAGCCTACACAGGTCATATCCAAATTGCATCTGTGCCTGACCGCCATGAGCCAAGTGAAGGCGAGCTTAACTACCCTCACTTATTCAATGTACTCGACAAGTCTGGCTATACCGGTTGGATTGGCTGTGAATATAACCCAAAAACAAACACAGTCGACGGACTGGGTTGGGTGAAGCCTTATTTATAAACGTAGACACCGTAATACTTAAAGAAACAAAAAGATAAAGAAATACAGCTTGCGGCACTTGTCCCCCTAAGTGCCGATTGAAAACGATAAACCGACGTGAAACTCAATAAATCATAGAGCCTGCTCAGCAGGCCAAAAAAGGAATGAAAAGATGGATGGAGCAATTTTAGGCATTATTGTTGGTATAACCGCAATGATGGTCATGATAATCAAGACCCGTATCCCTGTCGCACTTGCAATGGTGATCTCTTGTTTAATCATGGGACTATTTGCAGGCATGGCCCCTACGGAGCTCGTCAATGCAATCAAATCGGGCTTTGGTGGCGTATTAGGCGGGATTGGTCTTATCATCGCCTTCGGTGTCATCATGGGTGCTTGTTTCGAAAAATCAGGCGCCGCGGTTCGAATGGCTAAAACCTTTGTTAAGATTTGCGGTAAAGGCCGTGAAGACTTAGCGCTTGGCTTTACTGGCGTATTGGTGGCAATTCCCGTTTTCTGTGACTCTGCTTATGTACTATTACACTCGCTAGTTCGTGCTATTTCTCGCAATACCGGGAAATCTTCGGTTGGTTTGGGTGTAACACTTGCGCTTGGTCTACTGATCACCCATGCACTTGTGCCACCAACACCGGGACCAGTTGCTGTATCCGGCATTCTTGGGGTCGATCTTGGCGTTTACATGCTTTGGGGCTTAGCTGTATCAATCCCAATGATGCTGCTGTCACTTATCTACATCCGTAAAGTCGGTAAAGAGTATTACCGTGTACCCAATGGCGACACTTGGATCACTAACCAAGCTGATTGGGCAAACCTCGAAAACGTAAAAGAAACCAAAGATGAAGAACTACCAAGTAACTTCCTATCATTTGGCCCTATTTTAGTACCCATTGTACTGATTCTTGCAAATACCATCGTAGGTAAAGGTGACAGCTTCTTCCATACTGTTCTAGAGTTGCTAGGTAATCCAGTCGTCGCTGTTGGTATTGGTGTACTAATGGCACTTTATGGCCTAACAACTCAAATTGACCGTAAAGAAATGATTGGCTCAATGGACGATGCACTATCAACCACTGGTCTAATTCTTGTTGTAACAGGTTGTGGTGGTGCAATGGGTGCGGTATTAAGCGCTTCAGGCGCTGGCCCTCAAGTTGCTGAAGCAATTTCAAGTAGTGGTATCCCACCACTACTTGTGCCACTAGCTATCGCGTCAATGCTACGTCTAATTCAAGGCTCAGCTACCGCTTCTATGATGGTTGCTGCAACCATGACCCTACCGCTGGTTGAAACACTTGGCCTAGACCCAGTGTTTGTTGCACTTGCTTGTGCTGTAGGCCCTGTAGGCTTCTCACACTTGAATGACTCATACTTCCATATTATTAGCCGTACACTTGGTATTACCGAGCTGTCTGATCAACTGAAAATTTGGAGTTTGACCTCAACTATTGCATGGGCTATTGGTGCAAGCATTATCATGACGCTGAACCTCTTCTTTGGTAAAGGCGGAACGCTAATTGACCCAATCGTACCAATGGCTGTACTGGGTGCAATCGTTGTCTGGATGAAATCTCGTGAAAAAACACCGTCTGTGAATACTGCGATTTCTTAATCCAACCAATACCCCCTCCCCAATCAAAACAGCCTACTTCGGTAGGCTGTTTTCTTGCTACAAGCTTAACAACAACCATGTTTCTTATGCCTCACACTCAATTCACAGGTAAGCTATTGCCATAAAACAATAATTTAACCCAGTGCGTTATTAAGGATCCATTGTTGAACGGTAGTAACCCTGCAATTTCTTCCCCATCGATATCACCACCATCCATGTTAACTTTGGTGCTACTTACTGGTTTGTCTGCAATGTCGATCAGTATTTTCTTACCGTCCTTGCCACAAATGGCTGAATATTTCGACGTAGAATACAGCGTTATACAGCTCTCAATTTCCGGCTATATCGCAATGAATGCGGTTGTTCAGTTTGTGATAGGCCCACTTTCTGATCGTTTTGGTCGTCGAACGATGATGCTTTGGGCCTGCATGATTTTCGTTCTCGCTACCATTGGCTGTTTGCTGACTGACAATGCATATGTCTTCTTGTTTTTTAGGACACTTCAAGCTGTTGTCATTAGCGCAGGCGTTATTGCCCGCGCCGTAGTAAGAGATATTGCCGATGAGCGTGACGCAGCCAGTATGATTGGCTATATCATGATGGGGATGTCGATGGTACCTATGATAGGGCCAACACTCGGTGGGTTTCTTGGCGAATGGTTTGGCTGGCAAGCTAGTTTCATTCTTTTGCTCATCTCCGGCATTGCTATTAGTATATTAACGTATGTTGATATGGGAGAAACTGCGCCACAAACCCGCTCATCACTGGTACAACAAATCAAAAGCTACCCAAATATACTTATTAACCACGCTTTCTGGGCTTACAGCTTAATTACAATGTTTGCTAACGGTACCTTCTTTCTCTTCCTTACAGGTGGCCCTATTATTGGGTCTGTCGTTTTTGAAATGTCACCATCTGTATTCGGCTTATACTTTGCGTTTACACCATTAGGGTACTTAATTGGTAACTACTTATCGGGCCGATTTTCGAAACACTATGGTATGCAGAAAATGATTGCAGTTGGCATTATTTTCGCCGCTATTGGCTTAGTGGCTATCTTGCTGCTGAGTTATTCGGGGCTAACAACGCCCATCATTTTCTTCGGTTTGATGTTTTTGGTTGGCCTCGGTAATGGTCTTATCTTACCGAATGCCACTGTTGGAATGTTATCGGTCAAACCAGAATTAATCGGTTCAGCCTCTGGGCTTGGTGCAGCAATCATGACGGGAGGTGGGGCAATTTTATCTACCAGCGCAAGTATCGTTGTCTATTCTGATTCAGGCGTCACTCCAATGGTATGGCTAATGCTGCTGACCTTTGGCCTAGTCGCTCTGCTTTATTGGTGGAGTTGTACTATACAGGTAGAACACAGTCATCGCGAAAACACCAAACCTTCTCGATAAACACACTTATACCGACATCGCAATAAAGCCCTACATAGTTATTTTCTTTCTAGTAAAACTATGCGGGCTTTATAATCACTTAACATCAGTACATGCTGCTACCTTGGTCGAGAAACATACTCATAGTTATCGCCACGACGCTTATAATAGTGGTTATCGATAATGGCATAAGTTGCACCAGCAACGATGGCAAACGTAGCAATTTCTGGTAGCCGACTACGATGGTAATGGCGATGCCTTGGTGCTTTTTTAACTATCACCACCTTTTTGTGATGCTTATGATGTTTGTGGTGCTTATAATGTTTATGGTGCTTATGTTTGTGATGCTTTTTATGTTTATGGTGATGCTTATGACCATGTGCCTCAGCTACATTTGGAACAACCAATCCAAACGATAAAATCAGGGTTGCAACTACCCCATTGACCAATGCTTTTTTCTTCCAGTTACCTGGTTTTAACCACTGTTTCATGGTTTTCTCCTCATTATTTATGACGTTAGAATACGTCTCGAGAAGAAAAACAATGTTCGATTAATGTCAATTTATGGTCGTAGGAATGTCAGTAACCATAAAAACATTAATGGATAAACCTAAGCTATTGAATAATCGGTAACGATAGACATATACAGTTACAACTATTAGCCCGCCATATGCAACCAGACAACCCAGATATCAACAATACCAATACTGCTAGCTGAAAAGTTCTGACAATATTTAGCTAAAAGCTGTTAGCACTCACTTTATTTTTTTGAGGTGTTGAACCAAAACATTGCAGTATATATTTAAGGTGGCTCTTACTCATTGGTTTAGCAAAATAAGCCCCTTGTGCCACTAAGCACTGCTCTTTACGTAGAAAGTCTTCACTCTGTATCGATTCAACCCCATTTGCGATAACACCAATCCCCATTTTTTTTGCCATCGAAATAAGGGCAGAGACAATTAGCTCATTTTCACGGCTCGGGTGTATAAAAAAAGAACTATCTATTTTAAAGCCATCAAGTTTAAGCTCTGACACTAACTTCAACGACGTTTGGCTAGCGCCCACATTATCAAGCCATACATCAAAACCATGCGCTTTCACCTTACTAATCATACTTCTAACATCTTTTACGTAGTGAACAAAACTAGACTCAGGTATTTCAATACGAAACWAGGATGGTTTAACCTGATGATTATCCAAATACCTTAGAATTCGATCAAAGTTAAGCTGCTCCATAACTTGCCTTGTTCCTAAATTAAGCGAAAAGTAAAAATCATCACTGACGTACTCGCGCACGCTTTCGTAAAAGTTTATCACTTCAATAATTTGCCATCGGGTTAGTTCATTTAAAATATTTAGGCCTTCAGCAATTTTAATTAAATCTACTGATGAAATAACGCCAAACTCATCATCTTGCCAGCGGATCAAAACTTCAACACCTACCAGTTCATAGTCCGCTAAATTAAACTGAGGTTGAAACTCAAGGAAGTAGCCACTTAACGACTTTAAAGTACTCTGAAGTTTGTTTTCAAGACGATAACGGTACTGAATACCTAGATCCATAGCATGATCATAATGAACATAACGCCCTTTACCACGCCGCTTTGCTTCATATAATGCTATGTCTGCATTTTTTATTGACTGCTCTACTCCCTTAGCGTCATAACATTGGAAAACACCAATACTGGTATTCACATAGAGCTCATTATCATCAATTAGAATAGGCTTTTTTACTGCAGAAATTAAACGGTTCGCGATTAATTCAACTTCTGACTTTCCATTGACATCATTAAGATAAATAACAAACTCATCACCTCCGACTCGAGCCACCATATTTTGTGGTTTCAATGAAATGATCTTGTCTTTGATTCTCAGCGAGGCACGTATGCGATAGGCAACTTCGATCAATACTTTATCGCCAATTTGGTGACCATAGTTATCATTTATCGACTTAAATCCATCTAAGTCCATGAAAAGAACAAAATAATTGGTTTCTCGATGCTCTTCGATTGTTCTTTTAAAGAGATGCCTATTGGGTAAAAATGTTAAAGCGTCATAGTAGGCAAGCTCTTTGAGTTTTCTATCATGATCTTCAAGTAGGTGACACAAGCTATTAAACTTGCCTATCATCGTACCAATCTCGTCCCCCTGACTCTTAACTTTGAAGGGTCGATAATCGCCTTGTTTCATGCTAGCAATATGACGAGTTAACTGATAAATCGGTGATATTAATCTTTGACTAATAATAAACACACAAGCTGAAACAAACAGCACAGTTAACGTAAAATATATTATTGAGCGCTCTGTAAGTTTAGCTTTATGATTATCCAATTGATTAATAATATTTTCGTTTGCTATCCGAGTAATTCTAATGACATCATCAAGCGGCATCTTTATATATATACCAGCAATCACAGACTCATCGATCATAACGGGATAACCTATATCAATCGAAGATTCCCCCTGGTAATTGTAGGTATTTCCAAGTTTAATACTATTTACAACAGCACTATTATCAAACACCTCACCCACTTTAATATTCTTATCCGTTCCATCATGAATAATAATACCATTGTGATCRAAAATAATTACGTCTTCAATTATTTCATAACGATGTAGATGCTCAACCATTAAATTGACATGTTCAAAATCAAGTAAGTATATTGAATCTTTCAACTCATTACTTAAATATCCAGACAATAGTAAACTGTTACTATCTACGATATCTTTATAACTACTTCCAATGATAGCCTGAATAGATTGCGTAGATTGTTCCGTACCTTTCTTCAGTTCTTCTAAATGGACGAATAATAGAACTGCCATCGATAACGTTATAATCGTTGCAATTAATAAAACATTTTTTGTTGCCCACCCAATTCTCATATTGTTGTACAGCTATAGTTCGTTTCAAAAAAGAAGAGTACTTTCAAGCAATCGTTCATCGGTTTCACTTAACTCACTAAAACGGCTTGTTTTTTGATATTTTTTTAGCGCCTTATAAGCAGAAGCACTCTCATGTGCCTGTAAAAGTATGCCTTTTATCGCCGCTTTGTGACTCGCTGGTAATGTTGAACGGACTAACATGTATGACCGTGGTACAGATGGTGTTTTATAAATCAACTTGAGTGCTTCTTTTATGCGAATAGGCACATCCTCATTATCCTCCCAATTAACACTACTTAACACCCCAACATCTACTTTTCGATGATAGACCCAGGTCGAAATATTAACCTCATTATGCCTTCTCGTGAAATCAGATGAAAATACATAATTCACCATAGAAGGCTCACCTACCTCTTCCAAATCTTGGATGTGATTAACAGGTAATTGGTGCTGCTTTAACGCCACCATTGGCAAATAATACCCGCTGGTTGAGCCAGGATCTTCAAACACTACTTTCCGTCCAATCACATCTTCAATAACATCAATTTCACTGTCTTTTCTTGTAAAAAAATAACTATTATATCGAGAAACGTTCTTTTTCCACCGTAATAGTATTGGCTCCATCACTGTCTGCTGATAAATCTGACTTGCGCCATATAAAGTTTCAGAAACAATATCAACCTCACCCCTATTAATAGATCTAATCATATCTTCGATATTCGCCTTAACAATAATCTCATAGCTTTGATAACCAAAAACATCCATTTCTTTTTGCAGATAACCCATTAAAGGCCTTGTTTTTTTTATATGTTTAGATGGATGATTACTAATGACACCAATAGAAAGTGTACGAGTATCTTCTTCACCCATTGAAAATACTGGCCAGCTTATAAAACATCCCAACAACAATATGATTAAAATGTGCATCGGCCGTTCCATACTAAACACCTTGTATATAATACTAGACAAGGAACAACACTTTTGTAGTTCACTAAATTTATGAAAAATACGTCAAGTTTATATCCCTTTTTGGGATGTATGTTTTTTTAGGCATTAACATAGCAACATTCAGCTACCAACTAATGATAAATATATTACTAGCCTTTGATTAATAAAGATAAGCTGTTAATCGATGCATATTTTCAACGTCAATTTATCGTCACCTTTAGTACAAGTCACACGAATAGTTAATGTGCCTTTTTGTGATCTATCGCACTATTACTTCTTAATAAATCGCTTCTCTAGCCTGATTGACCTCCGTTGCCTGACTCATTATCTCATTATGAGATATGAATCTTTGCCCATGCTTACTTTACCGCCTAAAATCACCACGCCGAATTATTCTCTTATAATAGAAACAATGAACAGAAAAATAACACTACTAGCTGCTGGGCTACTTCTTGCAGGTTGCTCGATGCCTTCTTCCCTGCCTGATTACAACGCCTCAATGATCATCACCAATGGTCAACTCCTTACCATTAATGACCATAAAAAAGTTATTGATGATGGTGTTATCGTTATTCAAGACGACACCATTATTGCAGTGGGTAATGAAAGCCTTCTCAGCCGCTATCAAGCACCCAAGGTGATAGATGCTGAAGGTGGTATCGTAATGCCTGGGATGATAAACACTCACAATCACCTACCGATGATTGCATTTCGCGGCCTAGGTGAAGAAGGGATTTCCAACCGCCTATTTGCCTACTTCTTCCCGCTTGAAAAAGAAAAGTTAAGCCGAGAGCTCATCTATGAAGCAACAAAACTTGGTGCCGTTGATCTAGCCCAAAGCGGTGTCACAACCTACGCTGATATGTACTACCATGTGGATGATATGGCGCGTGCAACGAAAGAAGTTGGTTTACGTGCCGTACTTGGTGAAACAGTAATTAAGTTCCCTGTCGTCGATGCTCCACAACCATATGGCGGCATTGAATATGCTAAAAACTTCATTGCTGAATACCAAAATGACCCCTTAATCACTCCCGCCTTTGCACCACATGCGGTGTATACTGTTTCAAAAGAAAAGCTTCAAGAAATCAACCAACTATCTCAGCAGCTGGATGTACCTGTATTAATCCATGTCGGAGAGTTTGGCAACGAAGCTGAGCGCATTGAAGGTAATGATGAGCAACTTAGCCCTGTCGCGTGGCTACAGAAAATTGGTGTATTAGATAACCGTATGGTACTCGCACATGGTATTCACTTAACTCAAGAAGACATTGATTTAGTGAAGGCAGCCGACGCCAGTGTAGCCTACAACCCAATGGCTAACGCCAAAGGTGCAACCGGTATCGCTCCTGCTTGGGACATGTACCAGCAAGGTGTTCGCATGGGATTAGGCACCGACGGGCCAATGAGCTCTAATCAGGTCGATTTATGGCGAACACTTAGCTATGCCGCCAACATGCAACGGCTTAAGCATGAGGATCGTACCATTATGATCCCAGAGCAAGTGATCGAACTCGCGACGATTGGCGGTGCTAAAGCTCTACATATGGAAGATGAAATCGGCTCGCTAGAGGTGGGGAAAAAGGCTGATATCATCATTGTCGAGACCCAATCGCCAAACATGATGCCAAACTACAATCCATACGCAACCTTGGTATATCAGGCTAACCCTAGTAATGTCGCTACCACTATTGTGAATGGTGATATCGTGATGGAGAATCGCCAAATTCAAAATATTGATATGGCTGAAATGCGTGAGTCGGTAAAAATAATTGAAGCAGACATTGCAGAATTTGCGAAAGAGCTGTCAAAGAAAGCGATAAAATCACCTAGCTTGATGAAATAGCTTGATGAAATAACCTGAGACTTTAAAAACAAAGGGGGGATGCATATTGCATCCCCCCTTTTTATTACGTTTGACTACCCATAGCAGCCCTTATTAGAAGCTCGTCAAGAAGTACGGAATAAGCAGAGCATTGACTAAATCAATAAAGAAAGCACACACTAATGGCACGATTATAAAGGCCAAGTGCGAATTACCGTATCGCTGTGATACCGCCGACATATTTGCCATTGCGGTTGGCGTTGAGCCTAGTGATATCCCACCGAAACCCGAACATATTACTGCCGCGTCATAATTCTTACCCATCGCAGGGAAAACAATGAAAAGGTTTATTAAGATAGCGACGATAAACTGCGCTGCTAATATGGCAAAAATAGGCCCTGCTAAGTCAATTAATGTCCACAATTGCATGCTCATCAACGACATGGCAAGAAACGTACCTAAAGATATATCAGCTATTAACGCAATGGCGGGTTTCCGTGTTGGCCAAACTGTACCCGATATTCGAGGATAAGATGAAGGGACAAGGTTAGTAATAACAATACCTGCAAATAAGCAGGTAACAAATAAAGGTAGTTGTAGACCTAACTCGCCGATTGCACCATTAAGAATATAACCAAAAATAGCACAGATATGAATGGCTAGAATGGCATCCAAAAAATCAAACGCAGTGATGGATTTATCACCTTCATCTGACACTCCAATGTCCAGTTCTTCATGATGACTAGGAGAGAGTTGATAACGATTAATTAAAAATTTAGCAATTGGCCCGCCCATTAAGCTCGCTAGAATCAAGCCAAATGTCGCACTGGCTATACCAATTTCCATCGCATTAGAAATACCATATTCTTCAGCAACACGCGGCGCCCAAGCAATTGCCGTCCCATGCCCGCCAATCAACGAGATGCTTCCGCCAAGTAAGCCTACGGTTGGGTCTAAACCAA
This sequence comes from Photobacterium makurazakiensis, assembly GCF_050336715.1. Taxonomy (NCBI): domain Bacteria; kingdom Pseudomonadati; phylum Pseudomonadota; class Gammaproteobacteria; order Vibrionales; family Vibrionaceae; genus Photobacterium; species Photobacterium makurazakiensis. Next base: position 26,105 of record NZ_JAKJSJ010000027.1, on the reverse strand, counting down.
ATAACCCCGCAACACCAATACCTGTAAGGTTTTGAACAATCATATAGCCAATAGTAATCGCGAGTAATATCACTAATGGCATTCCTCCGCGGAGCAAATCTTTTAAGCTGGCGTTAATCCCAATGGTTGTAAAAAAGTAGACCAGCAATACATCACGCGCGATTAAATTAAATTCAATTTCAATATTGGTGATGAAGAAAACCAGAGCAATAAGCACAGAGAACAAGATCCCACCAGTGACCGGTTCTGGAATGCTAAATTCCTTGAGTACAGGGATGACATTATTAAGCCGTCGTCCAACAAACAGTACAACAATCCCAATTGTAACAGCAAAAAATCCATCTAATCTAAGGATGCTGTTAACCCAATCCATTTCCATGATTTACCGCCTTTAGTATGTTTAATTTTGGCTTTTTATCTAAAACTGACATTTAACATGTCTTAGACAGAAATCTGACCTTTAAGGTATAAAACACCAAAGCCAGAAACCAATACCCGCTCATCAAGCACCTGACAATATACCCTCCCTCCCCTTAATGAAGCTTGATGCGCCAGTAATAAATCTTTAGATAGCCTTTCAGCCCAAAGGGGGGCTAAACCTGAATGTATAGACCCCGTTACTGGGTCTTCATCCCCACCATTTGCAGGCCAAAAGTACCGAGAAACAAAATCATAATCACCGTTCTCATTATCAGCTTGAGCTGTTATCACAACATCAAATGGCGCCAACGCTTTTAACTGCTCTGAGTCATAGGAGAGCTCTCTAACCTCATATTCCGAGGCCATTACTGCTACATAAGCTTGGCGATTTCGTAGCACTTCAATTGGCTTATGGGATAAACCAGCAAATAGTGCTTCAGGTATCTGATCCAAAGGCTCAGGGCATTGGTTGGGGAAACTCATTTCAATACGGCCATCGGCTTTCTGCGTCACCAACAAGCTTCCAACCTTTAAGGTGGTATATTCTATTTCACCGGTACAGCCTAAGTGGTTAAACAAAACATAGGACGCAGCCAATGTTGCATGGCCACAAAAATCGATCTCGGTAAGCGGTGAAAACCAACGGATTTCATATTTATTGACAGCAACCGCTTTAATAAAGGCGGTTTCTGACAAATTATTTTCTGATGCAATCTTTTGCATTAAAACGGCATCTGGCCATTCCTTTATTGGAATGACCGCTGCAGAATTACCTTTAAACTGTTGTTGAGTGAATGCATCAACAACAAAAATGTCCATATTCACTGATAAGTCCCTTGTTAGAGTGCCTATCGCCCTAGTCTATTGGGGCAAGTTTAGACACTGACGAATTCCATTTATCTCTTTGCTTCTGGGTCGAGTTTAATACTGGACCAATATAGGTTGATGAAACCTGTTTTATCCCACAAAAACCCAAAACTGTGTGCTTTAATTGCTTGTGTACAGCATTCCCCTGAAACCAGCGATAGTAAAAAGGTGGTGTATCCATTGTGAAAACCACATCAGCGGTTCGACCTTTAAGCAGCTTTTTAGGGATTGATTTGTCCTTTTCATACTTAAATGCAAATCCAGGTAATAATGTGCGATCGACTAAACCTTTTAATTTAGCTGGCATCCCTCCCCACCAAACAGGTAACACAATTACAATATGCTCAGCCCACAATAGTGACTGCTGAAATGATACTAAATCCGGTTCAAGCACTAAGTTGGAGTCATACCCTCCGTTCAAATTAGGCTCAAACTCCAGCTCACTTAAAGAAACATGTTTAACTTCATTGTTTGCCGGGCAAGCCTGTATATAACTATTAACCAGTTCACCGCAAAAACTGACTGATTTAGGGTTACCGTTAATTACTAATACTTTTCTCATCTCGATTTATCTCCTTATAAAAAGGACAGCATAAACCTTTCCCCACAGGGCAGAGTCAATCAGTTCCTAGGCATTGTTGGATACTTTTCCGATACCCTTCAATCTTTTCTTTTTGCTGAGTTAATCGGAGTACTTCTTCATCGATAGAATGTTGCTTTTGAGATAAAAGCTCAATGACTAACGGCCAATCTAGTTCGCGGTGACCCACAGCAAGTTGTTTTAAATCCGATAAGCTTACACCTAATGCTTGCGCATCTTTGATTAGTTTAACAAATTTAACATCACCCTCATCGTAAACACGGTAGCTTCCGCGCCTTTTGATGTTCAAAAGCAAGCCGATGGATTCATATAGCCGAATTGCTTTAGGCGATGCCCCAGAACGTTTTGATATTTCGCCAATATACAACATCTACCCCTTAGTTAATTAATCCTTAATAAACAAGAGTATACTATTTACACCGCCATTTTATTAAAGCAGATTTGTGCGTTATTTGTGTATTCAACAACATCTATGACAGGCATTTAGGAGGGATTAAGACAATTCGAGCTGACAGTAGGAAGTGCAACGGAAAATATAACAAAGCCTTGTTAAATCAAAAGATCTAACAAGGCTTATTCCTTCACTGAGTCAGCAATGTGACTCACTCAATTTACTTCCGGCTACGGCTAGTTAAATTTAATCTCAGACATAGCCTGCTGTAAGTGAAGGCTCGTTGTACAAGTATCTTGGTCGTGGTTGTGACCTTGGTGGCTGTTAAGATAGCTAACAACACTCATCGTGTTCTCAGTCATCGCCAAACCTGCATTACTCGATGTTAGGTGCGCAGGTGTACCTTGATATATTGTAGCTTCCACCTGAATGTCTTTAATATTTTCAGGTTTTACTTTATATGGGCTGCTATCAAGCACTGTAAAGTTTGCATACTTACCAATATCAATCGTACCAATTTCATTTTCTAGTCGAGCGGTATATGCGGCATCGATGGTAATGGCACGCATCGCTTCATCAACAGTAATACGCTCTTGCTTACCAACCGCTTCACCTGATAAACCGGTACGGTTCACTGCTGCCCACATCAGGCTTAAAGGTTGTGCTGGTGCCATTGGTGAATCAGAATGCAGTGATAGCGTACCACCAGCATCAATAAATGAACGGCCTCTAGCCATTGTTTCAGCACGTTCTTTACCTACACCTTCTTCAGAGTACAGCTCTGCTAAAATGTGAGTGTAATATGGGTTTACACTAAAGTTTGCCCCTAACTCAACCGCTTTCGGAATATCATCTTTATCTGTAATACCTAAATGATGAAAACCAGTACGGTGATCTTCACGTGCATATTCTTTATTCATTTTTTCAAGAATATTGATCGCAGTTTCAAACCCTAAGTCACCATTCGCATGAACATAGATGGTGTAATCATCTTTCCAATAAGGGCGCATGCTTGCTTCAAGATCAGCCGGTTCTTGAATCCACTCACCGGCATGCCCATCTGTGTAACCATCTTTAAGCTGCATTAGCTGGCTATACATCGCACCGTCAGCAAAAAGCTTAATAAACTTCGGTAACCATTTTATATTTTCGCCACTATAAGCTTCATGTTGAGTTTGCCCTTCAGCAATAGCTTTACCTTTGATTGGATCGTTATCGGCCATCATATAGGTAAAATTACCGGCAGGCATAAGCCAGTAGTCCATCGGAAAGAAATCATCTTCTAAGATACTTACAACTTGTTCAAACATCTCTGGAGTCGCAATTACACCAGGGTCAATGGCCGTCGTGATACCACCAGATTGCGTGTAATCCCTTGTTCGCTCCATCCCAGTTGCAAACATACCGCTTTCAACAAGGAACTTTAACATGTCGTTCAAGATGAGTTTTGCACCCGCTTCAAAGGCGTGGCCACGTTCCCAATCTAGCTGCGTATAAGCATGTCCATCACCCGACCAACCATCTTCGTTCCACCCCATCATTTCCATTGCCGCATCATTAAAGAAAAGCTCATGGAAGCTCCGGTGCCAAACAATGATTGGGCGCTCTTTTGAAATACTGTTCAGTAATTCACGGCTCATATTATTATCGTGGAAGTAATTATGGTAACCCCAAGACACTAACGGTTGTCCTTTGGGATGATTCTTTTCAATTTCAGTCAAACGCTCTACATACGCATCATGGCCTTGAACACCTTCGACTTTAGCCCAAGGTAAGTCCCAATCGGCAGGCGTAATAAATTCAGTGCTCAATAGAATACCCATCATCCATAAGTGGATATGAGGTTCGACAAAACCAGGCGTCAGCACTTTATCTTCAAATTCTGTATTTACCGAAAAGCCTTTCTTTTCTGCATATTTTTTTTCAAGATTGGTACGCTTACCAACATCTAAGATTTTTCCGTCTTGAACAGCGATCGCATTAACCTTGCCATAATCATTTTCCGATAATGTAACTATGTCGTTTGAGACAAACAGAGTAATTGGGCTATCTGGTTGGGTCGCCATAGCGGGCATTGACATCACACTTGCAATGGCCGTAGACAGAAGTAACTTTTTCATTGTTTTGCCTATTATTTTTAATTTATAAATTGTTATAAGTAAGCGAACTCACGCTCGACTCACCGATATTTCTCTTCTATACCCCTACTATAGTCATGGAATTCCGTTTGAAGTAATGCATAATGAAGGGGAAAACCAATCATTATTATCGTGAGGCAACACGCATGTTTTCTTATGAGCATTTAAAGTCGTTTTGTGCCACTTATGAAGCGCACAGCTATAGCGGTGCAGCACGTTTACTCAATAAAGATAGAACAACCATTCGTGAACAGATAAAAGCGTTAGAAGATAGTTACTGTACCGAGCTATTCACTATTGAAGGCAAAAAAGCGCGACCAACGCCTTTTTCTGACTCGATGTACAAACAAGCTAAATTGATCGTAAGAAGCAGCGAACGACTCGACTTAAGAATGATGACGGCTTATAAGCATGAACTTAAATCCATCGATATCTATCACGACTCTTTAATGCCGAATGGACTAGTGCTTGAGATTGAAGAATTCATGCTAGAAATGTCTCCAAACATTATTGTGAATTGGCTACACAGAAACAGAGATGAAGCGTTAACTGCAGTTTCAAATGGACACAATAAAGTCGCTGTCATGCAGCATCGGATGTTCAATGTATCTGATTATGCTGTTGAAAATATTAAACTCGGCGATGTCGATATCAGCGCTTATGCAAGGCCTGAAAGTATTTTATTTCAGCAAAAGAATATCTCAATGGAAGATCTTGAATTAGAAAAGCAATATATTAGTGAAAACCATTCTATTTCAATGCCCGAATTTTTAGCTATATCACCAAACCTTCGGGTGGTAAGCAATAACGATATGTTACTTGAGTTAGTAAAAAAACATGGATGGGCTTTGATGACAACGTCTACCGCGGAGCCGTCTGTTGCCACTGGTGAACTTCAAGAGTTAGCATTTAAAGAGCTCACAAAATCGGCCCGATTTGGCCTGAGCTTTTTTTATCCATCAACATTTGAGCAATCCGCCATTTATGACGGGCTACTGAACGTCATGCAGTCATATGCCAAAAAACACCTGTGAAGAATAATTAAACTGGCTAGTTAGTAACTAGCCAGTTTTTCGCAGGTTATTGCCCTGAAGCAATAACCTTTTCGGTTATTTCACCAATTAATCCAGCCTGAACCAAATCGAACTCAATATTCTTGCCTGAGTTTTGAATAGCTTTAACATTGTATTGTAATTGTGTGAAATCATCTCCCCACTGATAGCGCAGTAAAGTTTCACCGGATTGTAAATGGTAGTTCACATTATATTCAGTCGCGTAACCTGCCATCTCACCATTCACCGGACGGTTTGGCGCATCGTGCGGAATTTTGAATGTGATCGAATCAAGTTTCACCATACCGTTAATAACACTTGTTGGCTCTGTTAAGTGGCCATAGAAATACGACGAGTGTATAAATCGGTCTTCAGGGTTTGCATTCCCCCCTGTACCTAAGTTTGTTTGCGAGTATTGCCCTTCTAACTCTCCCCACCCACGTTTAGAACGTTCAACATTCGCTAGGTGTTGATCATAGTCTGGCTGGTTGGTCATAACCGTGTATTGTGGTCCATGCCAAATACGTGGGCCTTCTGCTCTAAATTCAATAATCGCAGAATCACCCGTAATGTCTTGCAAACTAATATGCAGTGCAATTCTTACAGGAACTCCCGGTACAAACTCGGTATTTGGCGGGTTGCCTTCAACAAACTTCACGGCGTCATCTACCGTCGAATATTGAGAAAGAATATGTTTTAGATAAGTTAATGTACCAAAGTCTTCTGCATTCTTTGAGTCTGCTGTATCCATTCCCGCATCGTAAAGTACATTACCACTTAGACCGACACTATTTATGCCATCAGTCAGTTGACCATAAGTCGTTGTGCCTGTGACATCATATTGGGAGGTCATTGTATTATTGTTGTCAAGATGCGTCACATAAGAAGATGATTTAGGGATATTAACTAGCGTAGGGTTAGTCTGCTCTGACCAATCGAGAGTACGAGATACAAAAGTACCATGATCTTGTGTATTCCATAACAGTCTTGTGCAAGCTTCTGCCGCTGTTACAACACCTAACGATAAAGTGCCAACAATAGCGGTAGTGAGTAATTTCTTGTTCATGGCATCTAACCTTATTCATGTAATAAACAAGGTTATGATTGCATCCAACCATCAATCATAAAAATACGAAACGATGGATAAAATCCATCATAATTCAGGCCTTATTTAATTGAAATGATTTCTAGCCACCACTTTAATCGCCTCTATAACAGGGTGCGTTTCTAGGCCAACAGGAAAGTAAAACGTAAACCCAAAATTTAGGTGGCCTGCTATTTCACTCACATCAAGACGCAGTAGTTCACCACTATTAACAAAAGGCTGTGCCAGCGCAGTACTAATAATTGCCCAACCGTCATGTTTTACCATCTCGGTTAATAAATCATTGTTACTGATTAAATGATAGCGAGGAGAAACCACGTACAAACCGGGCAGTGTATTAAAATCATTCTCACTGATGTATTGCTTTTCAAGTGCTAAGTCATCAAGAGTGATGTTCTTCAAATGCCCAAGTACGCTTCGCCTACCGGCATACACAGCCAATTCACCATAACCCAGTGAAAAGTAGTTGATTGGTTTACCTGTCGCATTAACATTCCGGTGTTGCATCAATGCAATACTACTATTATCTTTTTCTATAAATTCAAAAGCTTCTTCTCTATTTCGATGAAGCCAATTAATTTTTAATTCAGGAAAGTGTTTCGCTAGTTCATGCTCAATTTTAATCGCCAATTTATTGGGTAACGATACATCATGATAAATGTTGATTAAAAACAGTTCTGCATCAAACGCTGCTTGTAATGAACGATTTAAACACTCGCTACTTCTAACAAGCTTTTCTGCACGTAGGTAAATATGGTGTGCAGTGGGTGTTGGCATTGCCTTCTTGCCGTCAATAACAAACAAAGCGACCGCATAATAGTCTTCTAGCGCTTTGACTTGATCGCGTATCGTGGTTCGATCTTTGCCTAGTTTTCTTGCTGCAGCACTGTAACCCCGTTCTTCAAACGTTGTACAAAATGCAAGTAAATGCTCATACGAAAACATTATTAGCCCCCTAAAAACGCAAACTATTATGATTGATATTATCCATCATAATAGTTAACTAGAAGCACTTTTTGGCATTTGAATTTTAAATTCGACAACTAAAATATCGAAACGTGACCTTTAGATGGGGAAATGATTAAAGCAAGGCCAAAAATGACGCTTTGGCCTTTGATTATTTATGTACTCGAAAGCAATGTGTTGTCTAGAGCTCGACTCATCAGAGCTTGAAACTAAGTGCGTAAACTAATCAATCGAGCTTTTGGCATTTAATAAAAATGAAATTTGGATTTTTGGATAAGTACTCATACTTTTCCGGTGAAATCTCTTTCACTTTTTCCAACACCTCACCTTCAGAGATTTGCGTAACGGCCAAGCCATTCTCTGTCAGCGCATTCATTATTTCAGTTAGCGAACGACGATAAAAACTCACCTCAACAGGTACACCAACAGTGTCCCACTTCTCGGTAACGCGCTCGCGTTCGAAGTAGTTGCCCGTTGTCGAGCATTCAAAATCGGCGAATGGGTGGTGGGTTGAAAACACAAATACCCCACCGGCTTTTAATACACGGTGAACATCGCTGAATAGTGGTGAGAGATCTTCAAGGTAATGGATCATCAACGGTGAAATAACGAGATCAGCACTCGCATCAACCTCTTGAGGCAAACCTTTTGATAAATCTTGCGCATACGCTGTAACTTTCTCAGTCACTCCAACTTTAGAAGCTTTGATATTGACCAGCTCAACCATTTCTGATGAATAATCAATACACGTTACCTTTTTTACACCATTCGCAAGAAGGTGTTGTGCATACACCCCAGATCCACAGCCAAGATCAACAACATCAAGATCAGTCAACACAGGTAACATTGCTTGTAAGGTAGGACGTTCTAGGTAAGCGTTGTAGATGTTGTCTTGAATAACATCATCATATTCATTAGCGAACGTTGAATACATCTCTGATTTCATAATACCTTCTTAATATATCTACCATTAAAAGAATGCCGCGGTACGGCGAGTCTTTTACAAGATCTATAGGCTTCCGACAAGCAAAAAGAATGACCGATATCATGTTACTAAAAATAAAGTTAAAGCCGCGTCGTTTTGATTAACTGAACGGCCATTACTGCCGATATATTAACCGAGTTCAAATGTTGTTACGCCAAATGTCCTTTCTACGGAAATATCAGGAACATTATCGGTATACATCCGTGCAGTGGTAAAAACCGGCTCTAACTGATACTTCTGTGCTAATGCAACAGCAGCGACATTCACCTCTGGGACATCTACATACACATTATCAGTGGTCTTGGTCTTAGCTTTTAAACTCAAAAAAATATCTTCAGCCACTAATGCATCATTGGCAAACAATGGGCCGATTTTATAGCCGCTACGGCATGGACGCATCACACCATAACCTACTAACTCACCATGCTGTCTAACCCCTAAAGCAATAGTGCCAGTTTGACTCAACCAAGACTTTAAAAACCCAGTTCGCTTAGTTGGGAAGAAGTCACTGTCATAATGCTCCACTTCTTCAAATGGCAAATCTGCAAGAGAAACAATATCACCATCTTTGATCTCGGGTGTTACTCCGCCACCGTTACCTTCATAACGAGTATTGCCGTAGGCTAAGTTAAAACCAGACTGTCGGTAGTTAGCCTGTTGATCGGCTACCCCATCCAGACCTATGTTGCATCCATCAAGGTAAGCAAGCCCAGCTTGCCATAATGCCAGCCCATACCCATTTCCTCGGTATTCGGGCTTAACAATATAAAAGCCGAGAAATCCGTAGGTTTCGTCATATTTTACGACCGAAATAGAGGCAATAGGTTCATCACCTAAGTAACCCATTAAAAAACCATTTGGGTCGGCTGCATAAAACGATTCAATGTCATACAGCCCTGGATTCCACCCTTCTTTTGCAGCCCAGTTAATGGCAAGCATTAAGTCATCTTTAGACATAATTTGAATGCGATAGTGATGGTCAGACATAGTCTCAGCTCCTTGATATTTTTACATTAAGGGTAGCTGAGTCTTAGTAAACAGTCGCGAATGAAAGAGATTTGAGCTAGCTCATTGCACTTTAGTTTTATCGTCGTGCATACCAAATAAAATTGGCACATACACAACCAGTGGCATAATATTAAGGTAAGTGATGTATATCACGTTAAATGAAAATAAAAATGTAAGATAAGGAGCGGACATGAGACATATACTACCTTCAGCCTTATTGATTACTATGGCATTGCTTTCAAAACCACTTTTCGCAGAAAATTCAACAACACTGAGTTTTTCGACGAAAATAATACATAAGTATGAATTATATCAATCAAACGTAGATATGCTGAATATACGTGATGACTCAACTACTAACTCAGAGGTCATTGGACAGTTTAACAAAGGAGATAAAGTTAAAGTCATGTTCGTGGAAGGAAATACTGGGTTCAGCCGAATAACATTCGAGGGAAAACCAAATTTTGTCGCAACTAAGTATTTATCAAAAATTTGATCGACTGAACGTCTCAAGCCTATTAGCGATTTGAGACGTTCATAAATTTATGAATAGTTATCAATCGAATGGAATAAAACAAACTTTCCAAGCAGGCAGTATATAAGTTCAGATTCTAATGATAAATCAGCCGTTCTTCCTTCAAATAAAGAAACAAAGTTTTTCATTCCTTCACGGCTCTCTTCACGAAATTGAGCAACCAAGATTGCATTCATGTAGTTAATGAATTTTTCATCTGACTTCATGGCAATAATCCAAGACTCCCAGATTGTTTCTTCATTTGTAAAATCAATCACGTCATCAATAACTATTGGAATCTGAGTACATACTAATTTAAATAAATCCTTCCTATAGGGAAACAAACGAGTTATTCCAGAGCGTGAAATCCCAGTAGATTGTGATAAATTTGTAAAGCTAACTTGTTCCCACCCTTTTTTCTCGACCATTTCCAATGTTGAATCAATAATACGCTGAGCTGTTTTTTCTGATTTTTTAGTAGCGACAATAATCATGAAGCTAATTCCTAAAAGCTGTATAAATAAAAGCATCTTTATAATTGTGAATCCATAATACGCACTAGTAGGAATATCGTCTACTAAATATGGCACGGCATACGAAAAAAAATGCACGTGATATCAAAAACCAAATATTGATCACACAAATACTACTTTGTGATTACTCCCCTTCGATGAATATCACATTTTACAGCATAAATGACCTATTTTTAGGTATGGCATACGCAATTTTAGATAAGAATTCTCGCTAGAATCACCTCCCCCACAAAGAGGAAAATTCAATATCTATTCTGAAATTTGTCGAAAAAATAGTAGCAACCATATGAAGCACTAAAGTTCGTACATTTATAACGCCACATAAACAGTAAACATTTATCTTAATTCAGAGTCAAAACATAACCTTCACTTTTAAACCTAGGTTACATTTATAATTAAAACATGATGTACTTTTTTTGTTTACGCTATAATTACATAATCAGAATGATATACTATTTAAAAGTCACATATTATATAACGATATGAATAATAAAAGTCAGCAGCTCATTCAACTACAGCAAGCAATGAAAGAAAATGAATACGTTCATACTGGAGCCTATAATACAAGTTTACCTGAAAGCGTTACCATAGATCCAAACTTACAACCTATTTTTGACTACAATATGCGAGTTGTAGGTGCTGAGTTATTATCGCGTGTTGTAGATGGTAGTGACAATAACATTTCTGAACATTTTTATAATACAGGCTCTTGTGTTTCACGACTATCAGCTACGAAAGCCAGTATTAATTATCTTACAAAGCATTATTCATCGTTACCCAACTTTATCAAGGGTAGTCCTATTAACATCAATATTGATGCAGATGCTTTAGGAAACACATCATGGATTGAGGAAATCATTAGCTGCTGCAAATCACAACCTTTTAATATCCGTATAGAAATAACCGAGCGCTACCCTATTCTTCAAACACCTAGTTATTTAAGAAATTTAAAGTTAATTCACCAAGCAGGCATTGCCTTGATACTTGATGACTTTGGTTCGGGCCACTTTAATTTCGATCTCTTAACATTGGGGCTATTCACAGAAGTTAAATTTTCGAATCGTTTTGTTCGTATAGCAATGAAACGAGACCGCCAGTTACGTCTACTCAAAGAGCTAAATTACTACTTTAGCCTCCACGGTATGCAAACAACAATTGAAGGAATAGAAAATATCACCGAATTCGATAGAGCAGTCGAGACGGGGTGTAACAAGCTACAAGGCTATTTCATGTGCGAACCATTTAAAATTTATGATACTGCGCAGAATATGGAACTAGAGTATGACTATATATAGGGGAAGATGATGAACTTATCTCGATTGTTAGTAGTGATCGCTCCTTTTATCACTGCACCAACAGTAATCGCATCAGCACAATCTTTATCTGAACAGCAAGCAACACGTCCAACAGAAGCATACAATGTTGAAGTGAAAGCCTTTGATCGCGGTAAATTTTTATTAAAAGATGGATCGATTTTTGAGTTAAGAAAGCACGACTATGTAAACCGTATAGGCTATAGAGAGAAAGGCTTATTGTTTGTCGGTAAAGGTAACGAGTGGTTCCTGTGTTTAGACAACGGCCACTACCAAGTTCGTCCTATTCGCCAGTTCAAGCACCATCACAGCCGCGAAATCATTGTCGGTAAAAGCTATTCTGAACTAGAGCAATACCCCATATGCCAAACAAAAAAGTCCCTTCAGGATCAAAAGCGCAATACAGAATAGCCAAAAACCCAGAGGGTTACCTCTGGGTTTATGATCATTGTATTCACTTTATTTCCAAATCAGTTTGAAGACAGGCAATCACTAACTTTTGATTAAGCGCAGCACAGATTGGTCTTTCAATTTAATAAAACCAAATACTGCCTCTTTGAACCCTCTATCTCGTGCATACTGTTGTAAAAAACCTGGAGACTCGTTGACATCGTATACGGCTGAATAGTCGAAAAATTTGAAGCCTACTGTCGTTTTAAGTACAACAAGCATATGCCCTTTTCTGGTATCACCAATTGTAAAACGGTGTGCAAGTAAGCCTAATTCGCCAACATTCATACTTACCATCGAAGGCTGCTCATCATTATAAAAGGTATTGCCATCCATTCTGCGCGATAAATTGACTCTTATAGGAAAATAATCACTGTATTTATCAAAAGTACCCACCGGTATTACGTAACCATTTACCTCAACATCAAAGTCTTTATTCAAACTGGCAATAGTAAGCTCCGTAGGCCGCCCTCCCTCTTCTACATAACCAGAAATAGTATTCATGACATCTGTGCTATAAAAACCACTATCAATATAGCGTAGCGTCGCTTCAGCAAAAAAACTGCAGAATGTTGCTTCGTAATCAGGGTAGTTTTCCGAAAAATGATTGACGATTGGATCACGATATAAGTCAGTGATTACATTAAAGTTAATCATTCTCTCTGTGTCAGCACGAACTATATGCGGGTAAATGAACAGGAAGATAAATATTGAAACAACTAAAACTCTAAGCGTTTGAATTATATGCAAAATAATCATAAACCTAGTTATATATTAAAACCAGAAATAACCCGGTACTCAATTGAATCTTTGTTGAAATCGATGATCTCCAGCTCCGCGCCTTGAAACACCACTCTTTTAGACATCGTCATGTCATTTTTGAAACTAATCCCATTTAAAAAATAATCGACTTGCTTATCTGTTGTCGAATACTGGAATACCACCCAAGAGCCACCTTCAATACCTTGATAGGTGATTCTATTTTTAGCGTTTGAGTCGAGTACTGTTGTCGCCTCAAGCTTCTTGGCCTTCACGGTATCAACATAAGTTTTAAAGCCAACCGTTGCAGCAAGTTGCCCACTGCTCTTGTTCACTTTCAGTTGACCATCCACCGGAGAGACTAAATCAGTTAACCCAACGCCATTCGAGCCTGAGATGTAATACCAGTCATCATCTTGATCAGTGACTTCATATTTACCTTTTTCGGCGTATACGCCGTTAAACCCAAAAGTAACTAAGTCATATATTTCAAACCGTTCATGAATTTTTACTGATCCATCATTAAGTACGTCATTACCAACACGGACAATATTTGTTGTTCCGACTGGTGGTACGCTTTGTACCGGTGAATGAAATAGGTCGATAATAGAACTGTCAGTTTTTTTCTCTAACTGAACTTGAGGTTTATTTAGTTCAGGGAAATCTTGATAGTTTGGTGCGTAAGGATCTGCGCAGCCAGCTAACAATATAATTGGAAAATATTTGTACATTACACAATCCAAAAGAGGAGGCATAATGCCTCCTTTCATCCTAACCAATGATTAGATACATTCAACGACAATTTGTGCTGCCGCTGTTGCATCACCACTCGCTAATTCAGTTGTTTCTTTATCTGTTACAGCAATAAGAGCATAAACTTTTTGACCAGCATCAACATCCGTCAATGCGTATTCATCACCACCTGATGTATCACTATTTACATTAACTGTAGTAAAACCACTTACAGTACCTGGTGCACTGGCTCCTTGTGCCAATCTTACTTCAGCAGTTGCCCCTGCACCATTAAGTGTACCTGTCTGAGAAAGGTTGGTTATGAAAAGGTTCGCGGTAGTACCACCGCCATTGGTTTTAACTGTAATTTCAGCAGGCGCATAGCCACTGGTCGTAAGATCAGACATGTTATCTGACATATCTGTAAAGTGTACGAAACCATCGCTTGCAGTGCCGGCATCAATACCACATGTTGACGTTACAGAAGTCGAAAAGTCTAAATTAAAGCCTGCATCCACAGCCGCATTTGCTGTTGTGCTCATACCTAATACAGAACCAAGAATTGTTGCCATAACTGCTTTTTTCATAGTACTTTCTCTCATTAATTTAGTAATTGCTGTTTAGTTATTTACAGAACGACTGAAGCGTTACTGTTACTTTTGGTGTCCCTGCAGGAAGGTCACCTTTATTCATTGCCAAGCGAAGTGAAATGTCCACATTCTCAGCAACAGTGAAATCAATTCCATCAGTATTTAATAGTTGAGTTAATGTATATTCAGTTCCACCAATATTAAAAAAGTGGATATCAAAATCGGGGGTAGTTGCCCCAAAACCGCTCCATGTCGGGTCTATTATTTTCAATGCAAACGTAGCCGTTGGATCATTAGTAATAAGGCTTATATTTGCAGGTGCTTCATTTGACGTTTCACCATCGAAGCTAATTCCACTTGTAGCAGTATTCAACTGCATACCACATAAAGCAGGTACCGTTCGTTCTTGGTACACACGTGGCGACCCAGACTCAGCAGAAAGTACATTTAAAGAAACAAGCAACATCAAATAAAATAGCTTATTCATAACTAGCACCTAAGCTGAATAACAAAGGTTATTTTTTTGTGTCCAGGAGACTCCTGCCAAATATTTTTTGTTTTTAGCGTTGCTCTGAAATGATAATTTTTATTAACTTTTACCGTAACCCCAGAATTCATATACGTAGAAACAGAGTAATTCAATGGTCCTAATGTAATTTTAATATCCGTACTAGCAACGGTGTTGTCATCAAAGCCTGACAGATCATAACTTTTAATTTTTAAATTCTCAGACGGGCCTGGCCCCATAAATCGCAATTCTGCATAGGGTGATGTAGGCCAACTTTCATCATTAAATTTAAATGGCCCAGAAGCATTAGTTACCCCTATACCGCAAACAGACGACGGGTCAATAGTCTCAGATTTAATAGACAATTGCGTTGAAGATTCTACTTCTGAATAACTGCTCTGAGAATAAAATAAAAAGACTATGATAATAAGTTTTTTCAACTGCATACCATCACCCAATCCAAAACTAACTCGCCTTCAGGAAATGAGCTTGGGATAGAGTCCGACTCAAAATATAAGTCATACTCACCAGAATCAAAGCTCATCTCGGTACCCACCATGGTATCTACTGATATAGTTATTTCAGTACTATCAGCAACAGTTACAATCCTTGCACTAATATCGCCATTTTCTAAGCTAGCAATTGGTCCGCCTTTTCGTGCAATCGATGAAGATAACTTCACTGACATTCCTTCAGGTGCCACAGCAATTACGGTTAATGGCGTTGCATCAACATAACCTAGCCAACCGAACTTCGGTGGAGACGATTCAAATTTGAAACCACATTCTGGCGCTTTTTCTTCAAATGTCCTTGTCCATATAACAGATTTACTGTCTATATCATTAGTAGCTGCACTAGCCGGATAGCTAAATGTAAATGTAATAATTACACTAAATATATAAATATACTGGTTGAGTTTATTTACATGTAACAGATAGCTCAACTGTTGTTGATATTGTTTTACCATATAAATCATCCCTTGGATGTTCCGCATTAAGCATTAAGCTAAAGTTACCTTTTGATATATCTTCTGCTGGTTCAGATATCCATTGAGAGATAGTCTTTTTTGTACCTGCAATATCTAAGAACACCTTTTCATCTGCTGGGGCGAAATTACTATGACTGATATTGGAAACACTAATAGTTGCATCATAATTAATACTTGCTGAAATCGCTTTTTCCTCGAAGTCATCAGTATCACTATCAACTTTATAAGTGCCATCACCGTCATTGATGGTTAAACTACATGCCGTATTATCTTCAGTAAATTTAAACGTTATTTGCGCATCTGTTAATGGTCGAGCAAAACTAGAAATCGGAATAATGAATAACACTAACCCGAGGCATCGTACCATTACTCCCCCCAATCAACTTCGATTTGAGATTTTTTAGAAGCTTCTATTTGTGCTTTTAAGCGCATCAGCTCCATTTCGTATAAACGAGTACAATCCACACGTTTTTTCGCACCAAATAGGGGTACGGTAACCTTCACTCCCATATTCAGCCCTGAGTTTCCAGTTGAGTTTGCATTATCTCCCTGCTCCCAACCAGTACTTTGGTCATAATCAGTAGAGCCCGAATTGTAGTCGGTGTAAACTTCCACTGTTGAGTCTGAATCTAATGAACTTTCACAGGTGAAACCATCTGGTGTTGTTACTCGGTCATAACCTGCTGCCCAGGTATTCGCAGAAATAACGGATAATCCAAGTAATACAATATTGAGCTCTTTTCTGATCATGCTAACCACTACTAACTCACTTCTTTATTCCAATAGACTTTAGCGACTGTGCATACTTTTGTTCTGAACATCCCAACATTTGCACCTTCAGATGTCGAACAAATTGTTTTTTTCTCTACAACGTTTGGTTTCGTTGCTTTCAATACCAACGGAATTTTTTTGGTTCTATTAGCTGGTACTTTCAATAATCGATATTGACCAAACTGATCTAATAATTTTTTACCGTTAATTTCTATGCTGTATTCTTCAGCGTTATCGGATAGGTTACCGACTGTTAAATAGAGCTTTGCTTTTCCCGAGTCAGTGAGTAAGTTTTTATTAACAGGACCTTGTGTATGTGCTAAAGAACTGTAAGAGCTAGATAGACAAGATACATAAAGCATTAGTATCACAATTTTTTTCATATCAATTACCAGCATAGTATTTGCAAATCCAAAGATACTTCATATGTATTCCCAAGCATTCGTTTATAATATGAAGTATCATTAAAAAATAATGTCAGAGTGTCAGCGACATTAATCCCTGATGGACTTCCCGCGTAAGTTTTAATTTCAGTAAATGATGAAGTTCCATCGTATGTATTGTAAAAGTCATTAACGAGCAATTGCTCCCCACTACCAGCCTTCAATACCACATTACCTTTTTGAATCATCGCACTTACGTGTCTTTCCTTTGGCTCAGTGATTTTGTTCATCTTTACGCTAAGATCGATATTTCCACTTGAGTTCGATTCGATATTCAACCCAATGGCCTCGACTTTTCTTGATATACCAGGCCAATAGAATCCGGCATTATCCCCATCAATACCCAAACTACAAACGGCAGCTGCAAACCCTGATGTATCATAACCTTCAGTATGTTCACCATAGATAGTAATCTCTTCAGAGCCTAGCAAGTCACCTTCGCTATACCCATAACCAGCATTCGCTACGCTTGAAGTAAAAAAGATCAAAAGGCTTATAGCTGTTGTTTTCACGAACGATATTCCTTGAATTTACATTCAACTGTCATTTGAACGCCATATCTACCATTCTGAATATCAGCAGCCTCTGTATCAGGAAATAACTTAACGCCGATACGTGATTTAACTGTATTAACTTCACGTCGCTCGATTGATAACGTATTCTTCCACGGCTTCGTTGGCATAAAAGGTGTTTGAATGTAGCCAATAAGATCATCACTTGCATTTGCTACGTTATTAGGACTATCAACTACCCTTGCATCGGTAATTTCGATGGTTGACACAATGTCTGATCCATTATCCAAGTAAATATCTAGCTGTGTATCCATATTCACACGCTTAGATTTACCAAAGGTGAGTGTTCCTTCTTTAATATTTTCAATATGGCATACTGATGATTTTCCAGTATAGACATCTACTTCTGGTTTATAATCAACCTCACCGACTTTAATTCCATTAACCCAATAAGAAACTAAATTTCTAGGTATGTTTTTTGTTTTAACCTTCTTATTTACATAAATTGATTTCAGCTCTATTGAACTTTTATCCTGATAGCTAAACTTATAGTCATTATCACCTTCGACTTTAACTACTCTTTTATCAGGTGTTAATACAGCCAAGAATCCGTTTTGATCCTGGTCTTTAAACTCAATAAGGATCTCATTTCCACTCGATGAAGCGTAAAACACACTCATCGACCTTTGCTCTTCATAGTTATTATTAAAAAGTGCATTTTCAATTAAAAGTGGTTTATTATCGAAACAATAATCAATGCTAATAAATTTATTACTTTCCAAATCTGGAACATCAACACTATCGCATTGCTTTGCGTTCACTAATTGACTCATTACCATGCTATAAATGCAAATTAGGAGAGTAATTTTATTTTTCATAACCTATCTCATAAAATCATGGTTTATTAGACAACATGCATTGTATTTCAACACTTTCATTACTGTTCATACTAATATTCAATAGTATGCTGCTTATCGTTTTATTCGACAGCTTAATCATTTTATTTTTACTACCGGCCCCATCAGCTTGGTAAAAAATAGGCTGGATTTTATCCTTACCATTAAGTTCTATGTGTAGATATTGGTTTTTACCATTATCTACATACAGCTTTACCTGATAGTAGTTTACTAATTTTTCTATCTTCAATATTTGACAAACTGTCGATGTACCACGGTATAAGTCAATCGATGAGCGATAATTAACATCGCTTATTTTTACACCGTTAATCCAATACTCAACTTCGTTTATCGGTAATACGCCAAATTTATTATCCGTATGTACATATACTGTTTTAAAATAAGATAGCTTATTGACAGTTTCGTTATATTTAAAATTTCTATAGCTGTCTAACTTAACTATCTTATTACTATTTTCAATTATCAAGTAGCCTTTCTTACTCTTATCAATGAATGTGAAGTTTATTGTTTCATTTTCACCATATGGATCGACGCGAATAACATTAACAATATCGGAATTGTCATAATGTTCTTCTTCTACCATCAATGGTATTTTACCGAAACATACATTAACAATGATATTCTCAGTTTGAACTTCATTATTAATTAATTTTGGTATCGAGTAATCTTGACACTTTGCTTCTAATTTAAAACTGAAAGCCAATATAATAATTAAAGCAAGCTTACCCATTCACAATAACTGCTATTATAACCTAAACATTATACCTATAGAGACATAGGATCCACCATGTATCGCACTCGTATTGTCATACCCAATATGACTATATAAAGATAACTTTTTTGCTTGAAGCTCACTACCTATATATGTTTTTATATATGATGAAATCCTACCATTATCTCCAGCTCTTCCCTCAATAAAATTAAAACCTAATGATGTTCCCAAGTATGGCTTAATAACATACTCATTGAGAGAAAAAGTTGAACCTATACGAGTTTCTAGTCCCATAATTTTTCGAGATGAAACATTCTCATTACTCGTGTTATTTTCACCTAATTCTAGGCCACTTCTTACAAAATATGATSAATGTTTTATTATCTCTTCACCGTAACTCAATACCATGTTCAAGTCTTTATTATTTACTTCAAGTTTTGAATCAATGTATCTTGAGTAAGTATCAGCATTACAACTGGATATAAATAAAATTTGAAACAACACAATATTTAATATTTGTTTTACTTTCATCTCTCATTTATTCAGCCCTGTTAACTTTTGAGAACATATTAGTCGTATGACATCATTACGCATCAATTTAGAGGCGAAAATGTGATCCCAATCATGATGAATGCAGTTCTTTTATTTACGTATATCCAACTTAATTTTAGACATGCATTCTTTATTTACCAAATACATAAAAGCCAGTACAACCGTGAAGTCATACTGGCTACATTTTGACTAGTTTATCTACATAAAATTAAGATTTACAAAGAAGTTACTATTTTTAACCTATTCCGAAAATAGCTTTAAGTAAGAATCTAAACATAAACCATAAAATAATCGGTCATCAAAACCACCATCATATTTGTAGTAGTTTTTCAAACGTCCTTCCTGCTCAAAACCGCACTTTTCCAGTGTTTTATACGAGCCTACGTTACTTGCATAGCAGTCAGCCGTTACCTTATGGGCATTCAGCATACTAAAAGCAAGTTGTGTCAGCGCCTTGCATATAGCTGTTGCAATGCCTTTACCCCAAGCGTGCTCGGGCAATTGGTAACCAACTTCAAAGTTGCCTTCTAATAACATCACTTGGGTTAATCCACCCATCCCCATATATCGGCCATTCTTGTCACTGATGATCACCGTCGGGTGTTCTGGCCAGCGTTCTTCAGCGATAGCTGATTGCGTGTCTTCAATGATTGGCTCAAAAAATGCCCGATATAGCTCCTCTGGAGCGGGAGCAAAAAACAAAAACTCTGTTACTTTTGGGTTCTCAAGCATCGCCAGAATGTCAGCCAAGTCATCGGGGGTGATCAGCTTAATTGAATATTCTGATGTTAAGGCAAGGCTTTTGCCTTCTAATAGTTCATCGAAAAGCATGTTTTTCTCTTTAAGCGCTAATTCATTGCCGTTATTGTAAATCACTAAATGTATTGGGTATTGAAAAAAAACGACAATATGAAGGGGAGATAGGTTTAACCACAGACTAGTCTTTCGCTTGTTGCATAGACTCTAATCGTTTTAAAAGTCTACTGAGGCTCATATCTAAATTTTTATATTCCGTAGCGGACAACGTATTAAGTAACTCTGTTTCCCATTTCACGGCGCATGAAATCAAGCGATTCAGTAACAACTCGCCTTCTGACGTTAACTTTATTTCAATACTTCGATGGTCGTGATCGGCAACTTCTTTTACGATAAGCTGCTTATCCTCAATCTTATTCAAACCTCGTGATACTTTCACTTTATCCATGTAGGTAATCTCAACCAGCTCCTTAGCAAGCACTGGTTGATGCTCGCCGATTGCCGCGATTAACCGCCACTCGGTACGGGTTATCCCAAACTCTGCGGTATACACGTCAGAGAACCCACGACTAATAAGATCCGCTGTTTTGACTAATTTATAGGGAAAGAATTCCTGTAACTCAAAAGTGGATTGATTTTTCATCCTTATTACTCTCCCTAAGCGCTCGATATAACTAGCTAATATAGCGAATTTTCCCTCGCATTACAGCTAGAAACATCACTAATAATCTTTGTTTTCGCCTGCTTGAACATCTATGAGAATAAGGTATAAATGAAAATATAAGCCACCATAACCATACTTTTCACGAGAAAGAGAAAGCAGAGCTATAGTGGCTGTATTTATCGATATGTCAGAAATTACTGCTTCGCTAACTCTTTGTTTAATTCTTTAAGGTAATAGTCATAAGCAGCTTTACCATCAACGTTACGTTTCTGTGCTGTTTTGTACCAATTTTCCTTTAGGCCAACGGTTAATGCTTTAACTTGCTCAACCATTTCTTCTGGCGCCTGCGAGAATTCATTGCCTGATTCAAGCGCAGCTTCAACACCTGCGGCATCAGCATCATCCATCATTTTGCCAAATAGCCGAGACAGCTTTTCGCCTGAAACAGCCATAATTGCCGCTCTATCTTCAGGTGAAACTCCTCTCAACGTGTCTTTATTCATTACGATCCCAAAGCTGCCACGATATAGCCCACCGGGCATTGCCATTGTGTAAGGAGCAACTTCATGAAGGCGGAAGCTTTTCAACACTTCAAGTGTTAAGAAAGTACCATCAACCACGCCTTGGGCAAGTGATTCATACACTTTCGTAGGCGGCATAGAAATAGGAGAAACATTAAGGTCTTTTGCTATCGCTCCTCCAACTCCCCCACCGATACGGTATTTCTTCCCTTTCAAGTCATCAGCACTTGTCACTTTATCACGAGAAATAATTTGCCCTGGTCCATGTACACCAACAGCAAGGACATCGACACCACGGTGTTCTTTACCTTTCCTCAAGTAATTATCGTATGTGCGCCAGTAAGCAACAGAGACTAACTCAGAGCTACTGTCTTCAATAAACAGCGGAATTTCTGGTAGCTGTGTTAGCTTAAAACGACCTGGCTTTAACCCGTGGAAGAACCAGCTCACATCTGCGATACCATCTGTAACAATATCCACTTGTGACTGTGGAGGGCCTAAATCATAATTGACATTGATTGTTACTCGACCTTCCGTAGCTTCTTCAACCCACTGTCCCCATGTTGGCCAGACATCAGTATTAATGCCGTGGTTGGGTGAACCCCAAGTACTAATTTGAATGACTTTTTCGGGAGCAGCTACCGCACTCCATGAAGAGAGTAATAATGAGGTGGCTCCAACTAATAAAGCTGACTTTAACAATGACATATATTAATCCTTTAATTATATATTGCCGCTTAAAATGAAACAGCAATATAAATTTCAATCGCAATAAATAATGCAGACGACAAGGTCTTATTGATAGGAGTTACATTTCTTCATCTGAAAGTTCGAATTCTTTCATGTACTCTAAGCGCTGAGCTAGTCTATTTAATGTTAAATACATTTCTTTATATTCAGATGCTGACAGTACTTCAAAAAGTTCTGATTCCCACTTTACCGCTCGTGGGATCAATTCGTTATATAACGACTTTCCTTTTACCGATAGACTCACCTGTACACTGCGTAAGTCGTTCTCTGACACTTGCTTTTCAACCAGTGACTTCTCAACAAGCTTCTGTATTCCTCTTGATACTTTTACCTTATCCATTGAAGTATGTTCAACAAGTTCTTTTGCAAAAGCAGTTTCAAGTGATCCAATAGATGCAATCAATCTCCATTCAACGCGACTAATCCCATATTCTTTTATGTATATCTCTGAAAATCCGCGACTTACTAAGTCAGCAACACGAACTATTTTATATGGGAAGAATTCGTGTAAATCGAAATTATTATCTTGTTTCATACTTACCCCTACAGTCTGGCGTAATACAACACTGTATTACGCCAAGAACTTGTTATATTCCCATCAGCTATACATTAACTGTGGCAGAAACAATGCAACACCAGGAATCAATACAATGACGGCTAATCTCACCATATCAGCAACCCAAAAAGGTACCACACCTTTGAAAATCGTGGATGTTTTAATGTCCTTTATTACCCCAGACAATACAAATACATTCAGCCCTACAGGTGGTGTTATCAAACTTATCTCTGTGACAACCACAACAACAATACCAAACCAAATAGGATCAAAGCCCATCTGTACAACCACAGGGAAGAAGATCGGTACCGTCAGTAGCATCATCGACATACTTTCAAATACACAGCCCAGTAAGATATAGATCATCAAGATCACAGCCATCGCAAGGTACGGTGACATTTCTACCGCTTGGATCATCTCTATTAATGAATCAGGCAACCCAGCACGGTTAACAAAGTTTGATAAGATCAATGCTGAAATAACAACGGCAAACAATGAAGCCGAGGTTTTTGCGGTATCAAGTAAAATATCACGCAATACTTGATAGTTCAGTACCCCACGGAAAAATGCCAAAGCAAATGCACCACACGCACCAATGCCCGCTGCTTCTGTTGGGGTAAACGCACCGATATAAATCCCGCCCATAACCAGCACAAACAGTAAAATCGTTGATGATATGCCTTTTAATGCGATAAAGCGCTCTTTCCATCCCATCCGCTCTCCCGGAGGCGCAGAACTTGGATTACGGTAGACGACCCATTTTACCGCCATTAAATAGAGCACAATACCTAATACACCCGGTATAAAGCCCGCAGCAAACAACTCTCGGATACTGCTTTCTGTTAAAAGACCATAAATGACCAACATTACACTCGGCGGGATCAGAATACCAAGCGTACCACCAGCAGCAATAGAAGCCGATGCTAGTCCATCTGAATACCCATACTTACGCATTGGTGGCATCGCCACTTTCGCCATGGTGGCAGATGTCGCCAAACTAGAACCACAAATTGCTGAAAAACCACCACAAGCCAATATAGTCGACATCGACAACCCACCTTTGCGGTGGCCGACAAACGCATTACATGCTTGATACAGCTCTTTTGATAACCCTGCTTTCGTCACAAAGTTTCCCATCAAGATAAACAACGGGATAACCGATAAGCTGTAGTCTTGCCCTGTATCAATAATACGCCTAGCTGCCATCGACATGGCTGCCATCCAATTGTAATCAACTAAATACCAAAAACCGAAGAAGCCAACGACTCCCATTGCAAAAGCAAGTGGTAACCGTAAAAACACCATAACTAGCAGGCATGTGAACCCTATAATTGAAGCAATCATCCGTTATTTCCTTCAGTTATTTCCTTGTTAGCCACGCGTTGTACCGTGTCCCCACTCACCATTTTTCTTACGTACATCATGGCATTCGCTAGTGTCAACAAGCCGCCGACACCGCCAGTTACTGCAATTAAATAAGTGACATAACCCGTTGGAATTTCTAATATTTCAGAGACCTCCTCATATTCCAACGATCGACCAGCTAACTTCCAATTCATCATAGCAACTAAAATTAACGCTGCTGAGCACACTAAGTTAATCACAACTTGGCGTATATTGACCCAGCGCTTAGGGAAGTAGTTATCAAGCAGATCAACGCTAATATGTTCTTCGCTCCAAGAGACTAACGGGAACGCCATAAACACCATCACAGCTAACAAGACTTCAATTAATTCTGTGGCACCGTTAATGGGCATATCAAAAAAGTAACGACCAAACACATCAATAAACGTGATGATCATCATTAACATCAAGCTGAGGGCGGCAAGGGCTTCTAGCCCTCGCTTGATGCCCGTGGAAATACGAGCATTCATCATTACTCACCTAACACAATTAGTTGATCTTGATAGAAGTCATACGCAGCAGGGCCATCAACCTTGCGCTTCTTCGCCGTTTTATACCAATCTTTTTGTAAGTCTTGCCCTAGCACTTTCAGCTCAGCAACCATTGAGTCTGGTGCTTCACTAAATGTATTCCCTGCCGCTTTTGCAGCGGCGACTGCCGCGTTATCAGACTCATCCATCATTTTACCGAACAATCGCGACAATTTTTCGCCAGATACCGCCATGATAGCGTCACGATCTTCCTTTGAAACATCGCTCAAGGTATCTTTGTTCATCACAATCGCAAAGCTACCGCGATATAAGCCACCCGGTACCACCATGGTATAAGGCGCCACTTCGTTTAGGCGGAAGCTGCTCAGTGATTCTAGAGTTAAAAACGTGCCATCAACGACGCCTTGCGATAATGATTCATACACCTTAGTGGTCGGGATAGACACCGAGGTTACTTTCATTTCTTTAGCCAGCGCACCAATCACGCCACCACCGATTCGGATTTTCTGTCCACGCAAATCATCTAATGATTTTACTTCTTCGCGGGTAATGATTTGACCAGGTCCATGTACTGCGACAGCCATTACATCTAAACCGCGATGTTCTCGGCCTTTTTTAAGAAATTTTTCGTAAGTACGCCAATAAGCAACAGAGGATATTTCAGAGCTTGCACCTTCAGTAAATGTTGGAATTTCAGGCATCTGAGTTAATTTAAATCGCCCAGGCTTATGACCATGGAAGATCCAGCTGACTTCACCAATACCATCAGTAACCAAATCAACCTGAGACTGTGGAGGCCCTAGATCATACTCAATTTTCACCACAACACGGCCATCGGTAGCTTCTTCAATCCACTCACCCCACGTTGGCCAAATAACTTTGTTCACACCATGATTTGGCGATCCCCAAGTACTAATTCGAATGACTTTTTCTGGTGCGGCAAAAACATTCCATGACGCGGACAGCATAGCAGTAGCACCCAGTAGTAGCGCCGTTTTTGAAACTGACATACATCCTTCCTTTTGGTTTCACTTGTAACGATATGTTACCAGGGTAATTGTTATTGATTTACTTGCTTTTTAACCATCTATTAACAATAAAACATGCTAATTAAGAAGTATCAATGGGTATTTTAT